>JAAWBF010000098.1 GCA_022792555.1 Oscillospiraceae bacterium | reverse complement strand
TAGTTTGCTCCTCCTTTTCGTCTGTCCGGGCGTGAAAAAACCGCCCTGCCATACTTGACAAAGCGGTCTCCCGGCGGTATCATAAACATACAAGGGCGCTGTTACTGACGGTTAGCCCAAACTAGTCAAACAAATGGATTGCTGACTGCTCGTGCCACCGGGCAGTCAGCACGCTTTTGGAGCCAGGCACGCCAGCATCCACAGTACCATTGCAAATGCAACGGTAAATCTGAGGATATCGCGCCAGCGATTCTTTCCCATCAGCAACCACCTCCCCCCTATTGGATTTGCTGGGGGTCATAACGGTGAGCTAACCGCCTAATATGTAACAGTGTCCTTCTGGCCGGTCCTTTGGGATCGGCTTGTCTATTATACCTGGATACGCCGTGCTTTCTCAAACTCTGCCGCCCATTTCAGGGCGGTTTTTTTATGTCCTGCGTTAGCCCTCCTGCCGCTCTAACATACCGATCAGTTCGGTACACTTCTGCTGGGGAGAGCGGACCGGACAAGCCATGATTTTGCTTATATGCTCTCACTCGTATGGAGCTTCCGCTCTTCACCGCACATGACAGGGCCCATGAACTATCCAGCCAGTTGGAAACTATGCCGTGGATACTTGGTGATGCCTGTATTGTCACAGGCACAGGGATGGAAAAATCCACATAATCGGGCTGTATGTCCATAACAGGCCAAAACTACCAACGGGCAAACCCAAGGTAATACCTCTTATGATGACATCTACGACTGGGGTGAGCCTGTCCCGCTCGACCGTAAAACGGGCGCTGGATGGGCTGGTGAAGATGGGGCTGGTGGAGAAATCTCACCGTTGGCGGGAGAATGGGAGCCTGTCCTCAAATCTGTACCGGGTAAAATAGTGTAGACACCGGACAGTCACTTGTGTTGCATTTTGCACAGACTGGATGATGGCTTGACCGGTGTGAATCGTATATCTAATAAATAGAAATATTTTAAGAAATTCGGTTGCTATCACCCCACTCACACATACCGTCCAAAATTGGAATAAGCGACCTTCCTCGCGCTGTCAGGCGATACTCCACTTTGGGTGGGATTTGTGGATACTCTTTTCGGTCCACCAGCTGATCCGCCTCCAGCTCCTTCAATGTTGCGCTGAGTGTTTTGTAAGAGATGCTTCCGATATATTTCTTCATCTCATTGAACCGAACCACTCCAAATTCCATCAGCGTGTACAGGATGGTCATCTTATATTTTCCGTTGATCAGCGACAGGGTATAGCTGAAACCTGTATTACTCAGACATTCTTTGGAAATACAACGTTCACTCATTGCAAACCACGCTTTCCTATAGGTAAGTATCAAACCAGGTAGTTAGTATCGCACTTTGATGTGCGTACTTGTAATCCAACCTAATTCTGAATATGATTATACTATCCTCAAGGTAAAAAAGTCAATCCCAAGAATTAGGAGGCACAATTATGCGTCAGGGCTACACTCATTTAGGGGAGCCGCTCCAAATCGGCAGACTCACGGTGAAGAAAGAGAATGGCCGGGTCATTCTGGATCACGAGGGGCAGAAGAAGGAACTCGAGGCCGATTCCGTCGTGATCGCGGTGGGTTTCCAGCCAATTCCGTCCATGGCGCAGGAACTCCGAGGGGGCGGTGCTGTTGTTTATGAAATCGGTGATGGCCAGCAGGTCAGCACAATTCTCCATGCCGTATGGGACGGCTATGAAGTGGGCAACAACATCTGATTACTTGGTATAAGGCAAAATTGCTTTATATATATTTTATTAACTCAGGAGGGTTATCACAATGAGAGATCAAATGAAGGAATACCAGGCGGTTGAGGCTGCCGCGATGAAGTTTGTCAAGAGCGTTGCCGAGGGCAACAGCAAGTATGCCAAAGAGCTGTTCACTGATGAGGCTGTACTGTTCGGCTATCTGGACGGCGAGCTGGAGCATGGCTCCATTGAACAGTTCTATCACAACGTGGACACTGTGCCGGGCGGTGACAACTTCCAGGCCCGCGTCGATGTCCTGATGGTGGAGGAGTCTCTGGCTGTCGTCCGCGTGCTGGAGGAAGGCTGGGGTGGCCGCATCGATTTCACCGACGTTCTGTTGCTGCTGAAGATGAACGGCGAATGGAAATGTGTTGCTAAGGCATACAACCAGAACTCCAATACAATCAAGAAGTAAGTGATAACCGGCAGCCGTCCTCATTGCGATGGCTGCCGGTTTGCCTTATTAGAAAATATCGACCTCAAATATATCTCATAAAGAGGAAATCATATGCTGGACTTTACAAAAACCTTACAGCCAGACCAACCGCTTATCCATCCCACTTGCATCTTGACACCCCCCACGGCTAAAGCCGGGAGGAGTGTCAAAGGGAATGATGTATGGATTGGGCACAATGCAGTCATTATGGGTGGAGTTGCTTTGGAGGATGGTGCGGTGGTAGGAGCGGGAGCAGTGGTCACGCACAATGTCGCGCCTTATGAGATTGTGGGTGGTGTACCAGCACAGCATATCGGTTGGCGCTATGACAGTGACATGATTGCGGCGCTTCTGCGCATTCGATGGTGGGATTGGACCCGTGAACAACTTCAAAAGCGAATACTTGATTTGAATGACGTCTCAACATTGATTCGCAAATATGACAGTTGATAAATGAAAAAGCTTTTACTTTCTCTTAGGTAAGTATCGCACTCAAATGTGCGTACTTGTCATTTTCCTTATTTATGGTAGTATGGTTATACAAGCCGGAAATAAAATTAGAACGGCTGGAAAATTTAACGAGGAGAGTATATATCATGGGTAAAAAAATCGTAGTGATTACTGGAAGCCCTCGCAAAAACGGTAATAGCTTTGCCATGACAGAGGCGTTTATCAAAGCTGCGGAGGAGAAAGGCCACACTATCACCCGCTTCGACGCAGCCCTGAAGAATGTGGGCGGTTGCCACGCCTGCGAGACCTGCTTCAAAACCGGGAAAGCCTGCTCCTTCGATGATGACTTCAACACCATTGCCCCCACCATTCTGGAGGCGGATGCTGTGGTGTTCACCATGCCGGTCTACTGGTACTCCATTCCAGCCCAAATCAAGGGCGTTATTGACAAGCTATTCTCTTTCTGCGTAGCCGGTAAGGACGTGGCCGGTAAAGAATGCGCGATCATTGCCTGTTGTGAGGAAAACGATATGTCTGTCCTGGACGGCGTGCGAAATCCTGTAGAGCGCTCCGCTGCACTGCTGAAGTGGACGATGGTGGGCGAGGTACTGATCCCCGGCGTGCTCAACGTGGGCGACATCGAAAAGACGGACGGCTGCAAGCTGGCGGCCGCTCTGGCGGACAAATTCTGAGGAAACGGAGGACGCATCCATGGCAAAAAATATTGTCATTCTCAACGGCAGCCCCCGGAAAAACGGCAACACCTCCGCACTGGTCAAAGCCTTTGCCGAGGGAGCGGAGAGCGCTGGCCATACTGTGACTGAGTTCTTTCTGGGCGGCATGGATATCCACGGCTGCAAGGGTTGTTTCGGCGGTCATAGCAGCAAAGAGTGCCCCTGTGCTCAACAGGATGATATGAACAAGATTTATCCGGTGATTAAAACCAGCGACGTGGTGGTGCTGGCAACCCCGCTATACTACTGGAACATGAGCGGTCAACTCCGGACAGCCATCGACCGTCTGTTTGCGCTGGAGGAAGGGGATGGAAACCTGCTTCGGGATAACGGCCGGGCCTCTGCTCTGCTGATGGCTGCGGAAGGCCACGGCTTTGAGGATGTTGCCCTCTATTACGACCATCTGATGGAGCATCTGCGGTGGAAAAATCTCGGAAAAGTGCTCTGCGGCGGTGTGATGAATGTGGGCGATATTTTGGGCCGTAAGGAACTGAAGGATGCCCGCAAACTGGGCCAATCTATTTGAGCATTCTACCTACTATTTTTCAATCCATCAAGAACTACCTTCCTGAACTAAAATGATACTCAAGAACGGCGGGATCATACCAAAATGATTCCGCCGTTTTCATTCTCGTACTTATTCAAAAAAGAAACGTCGCTCAAACAGGTTTTCATCTGCTGAGCGGCGTTTTTGACTTATTTATTTCCGTTCTACACAGGTGCTGTTGGATGCTCTGCCAATCATCGCGTATCCAAAATATGATCGCGGAAGCAACGGACTACCGGGGGCATAAATCGTCCTCGTTTCCAAACCATATATTGGTTGCGAATTGGGGTATCGTGTTCAAACCGCAAGACAGAAACCTTGTCCATGCACAGAGAAGGGCTGTCCGCAATCAAAGCAATACCTAGACCTGCTTCTACAAGTCCAATGATCGTATGGTCGTCTGGTACTTCAAATGCAATTTCCGGCGTGATATCAGCTGCTCGGCACAATTCCCAAAAGCAGTAAGAGATACCGGAATTCACATTACGATAAATAATAAACTGCTCGTCTTTTAACTGCCGGAAATCAACGAGCTCTTTCCCAGAGAATTTGTGATCAAAGGGAACGATTACGATGAGATCCTCTGTTTTCAGAAGAACGCGTTCAATATCAGAATATGCAGAATCATCTATCTCATAATCGCCGCAAAACCCCAAATCAGACTCACCCTCAAGTACACTTTCGAGGATTCGACTGGATATGGAATATTCCATGGAAAACGTGACCTTGGGATATTGCTCTTTAAAGGAACGGATTTTTGTAGGAAGGTATTCTGCACACATTGTATAAATGCCAGAAACGCGGATTTTCCCAGTAGAAACGTCCATCTGTTCTTGTACTGCGCGCAATCCATTTTCGATGCTGGAAGAAGCCTGGGTGACATAATTCAGAAAAGTCTTTCCGTATTCCGTGAGGACAGAGTTTCGGCCTCGCTTTTCAAAAAGCGGAAAACCGAGCTCCGCCTCTAAAGCGTGAATTGACTTGCTCAGCGCAGATGGTGTGAGAAAAAGCTGCTCTGCCGCGCGAGAAAAGTTTTTTGTATCTGCGACAGTCTGAAAATAAGTAAGATGTTGCCAATTCATACTTGCTGACCTCCTCATATAGCGATAACAATAGTTGACTTAATTTCACGTGATCAGGTCGTAAAAGGAATGATTTCTGGCGGCACTTCATCATTATAACATATTAAAGCCTCAAAATCATAGCAAATTGAACAATAAAACGGCGAAATTGATGAGTATTTTTCAAAGAAACAGAGAAGAAATGGAATGCGAATTTTATGACACACTGACCGGAAACGACGGAAATAGACGCTTTTACCTTCCACATGGTATAGTCAAAACAGCGAAGCACTTCCCTGCACAGCACCTGCTTTTTGATTATGTCCAACAAAAATCATGGAAGGAGAATCATAGCTATGGCAGAAAGCAAGACCTACCAAAACCTGAAGTTTGAGATGGTTAGACCGAACATCGGTCTGCTGACCATCAACCGCCCAGAGGTACTGAATGCGTTGAATATCCAGACTTTCGGTGAGCTGAATCAACTGTTTGAAGATCTGGAAAAGAGCCCAACTGTGAAGGGGCTCATCGTTACGGGAACCGGGCGCTCCTTCGTCGCTGGTGCCGACTTGGGCGAGTGTGCCGATGCAAAAATCGAGGAGAACCGAGCTTACGCACAACTGGCGCAGAGCACCTTCAACCGCTTGGAGGCGCTGCCCATGCCCACCATTGCCGCAGTGAACGGCTTCGCTCTGGGTGGTGGCTGTGAACTGAGCCTGGCCTGCGATATCCGGATCGCTGGCGAGAAGGCCAAATTCGGACAGCCGGAAGTAGATCTGGGTGTGATCCCCTGCTTTGGCGGCACACAGCGTCTGCCCCGGCTGATCGGAACCGGTCTGGCCAAGGAACTGATCTTCACTGGCCGCAAGGTGACCGCTGACGAGGCTCTTTCCATGGGTTTGGTGAACCGAGTCGCCCCTCAAGATACCCTGCTGGATGTGGCGGTGGAAATGATGGAGCTGATTGTTTCCAAGTCCCACACCGCCGTCAAGTACGCTAAGGTTGCCATCGACCGCGGAAGAGATATGGCCCTGACTGACGGCTTGGAGTTTGAGAAGGACCTGTCCGCCATCTGCTATGGCCTGCCCGACAAGGAAGAGGGCGTCAAGGCGTTCTTTGAGAAGCGCAAGCCCGTGTTTAAGAGCTGATCTGGCCCCTCGTTGTTCCTGCGGTAATGAACGCCGCTAGACACTTCTCATAGAAAAAACACAAATACAATATGTGAAAGGATGTTTATCATGAGCAAACCGTTGGAAGGCGTCAAGGTAGTCGATCTTACTTATTACGTAGCCGGTCCTGGCACGGCCCGCATCCTGGCTGACTGGGGTGCCGACGTTATCAAAGTGGAGCCCCCCGCTGGCGAGCCGGGCCGCACCACCAGCCTGACCCTGGGAATGCCCGCCACCGATGAGATCAACCCCTACTTCGGGGTGTACAACACCAACAAGCGGGACATCGCCCTCAATCTGAAAACCGATGAGGGCAAGGAGATTCTGGACAAGATGCTGGCTCAGGCCAACGTGTTCGTCACCTCCTTCCGCCCCGGAGCTCTGAAGCGGCTGGGTTTGGACTACGAGACCATGCACGCCAAGCACCCTCACATCGTGTGGGCTTCCATCAACGGCTTCGGCGATTACGGCCCCGACAAGGATAATGCCGGCTTTGATACCGTGGCCTACTGGGCCAAGTCCGGCGCCATGCTGGATCTTGTGGAGGCCAATACTTCCCCCATCAACCCCACCCTGGCCTACGGTGACTCCGTGACCGCCTGCTCCCTGTCCGGCGGTATCGCTGCCGGTCTGTACAAACAGCTCAAAACCGGCGAAGGTTGCCAGGTGCTGGTTTCCCTCTACGCCCAGGGCCTGTGGAACCTGAGCTCCGTCATCGCCTCCGCTCAGTTCGGCGATACCTATCCCAAGTCCCGCCTGACACCCAACACCCCGATGGTCAACAGCTACAAGACCTCCGACGGCAAGTGGACCTTCACCAGCGTGTTCGACGATCGGCTGTATCCGGTGTATCTGGAGAAGGTGGTTGGCCGCCCTGACCTGGCTGCCGATGAGCGTTACAACAACCCTGTGGCTGCCAAGGAGCGCGCTGCTGAGATGGTCAAGATCTTCGAGGCCGAGTTCGCCAAGATTACCCAGGAAGAGCTGATTAACCGGCTGAAGGCTGCTGACATTGCCTACGAGAAGATCAATCACGCTGCTGATGCCGTGACTGATCCCCAGGCACTGGCCAACAAGTACATTGTGGAGTATACCCACCGGGGTGGCCAGAAGACTATGACCACCGTTCCTCCCGTCAAATTTGACACCATCGATGTGGACTTCCGTTACGACTATCCGCTGGTCGGCGAGCACACCGTCGAGATTCTGAAAGAACTGGGCTATTCCGACGAGCAGATCAAGAACTGGAGCGAGAGCGGCGTCTGCAAGGCGCGCTAAGGCTCTCAAACGCTGTTCCCCGCAGCGTGACATCCTGAGAAAAGCAGTGAAGAAAAGAGATGATCAAACGGAAAAAAAGAGGAGGATATTATGGATACTTGGAGTCTACAAACTTTCGTGATGGTTTTTTGCGGGAGTGTAATCGGAACGGCGCTGGGAACGCTGTGGGCTGTTATTGTATGTGCCCTGCTGGTCATTGTCGGAATCGGTGTTGTCATGGCCGGCGGCTCTGACTTCATTCTGAATCAAATCGCCTTGGGGCCTTTCTTTGGCCCTCACCTGGGAAGTTTTCTGGTTCCAATCATTGCCTCCGCTTATTCTGCGGGTGTACGGGGAAACCACCCCACAGGCAATGGTAAGGACATCGTCAGCCCTTTGATCGGTACATCCTGGGATGTTCTGGCGGTAGGCGGATTGGTTGGCTGTTTTAACTGGGTTCTGTTCAACCTTATCATCCAGATTCCGATTTTGAACCAGTTTGACGGGTTCGGCCTCTCAATCATGATCTGCTGCCTTCTGAGCCGCGCCGTTTTTACACGCGAAGGTCCCTTTGGAAGCAAAGAGTCCATCCAGAAATACGGTCTTCTGGGTACCGATAATGGCAATATCGCATGGCAGGCAAATCAGTCCACCAATTTTGCCAGATCGATGTTCCTGGGCGGCTGTTTGGGGGCCTTGTTCGGTGGTATCGCACTATCCATTGTCGATGCGATGCAGCCCATGGTGGACAGCGGCGCGGTGGCTTCCGGCAATGTGACTCTGTGTGCACAGCTCATTGGTTGGGCTATCGCAATTTTCTCCCTGCTGCCCGCCTTTTTCAGCACAAAAAGCTATGCAAATGTGCCGTCCTGGCACTCCCAGTGTTCCGTCCCTGCTCTTGTTGCAATGTATACCGGCTCTATTGTGGCCGCAGCTGTAACTGGTGTGCTGATGTGGCTGCTTCAGGAGCTGATGGCAAGGCTGTTTGTCAACCACGCTTCCAACAGCTTCTGTGATCCACCGGCTTCCGCAATTGCATTCGGAACTTTCTTCATCAATATTCTGCTGAAGCCGGAATTTTTGAATCTGAGCAGCTTGTTCCACTAAGCGATGTGCATAACAGCCTTCACTGAATGAATCAGGGGACTCACGATAAGATGCACATAACAGATCATAATTAGGAGGACGAGAAAATGAAAGCAGCACAATGGTATGGTAACCATGATGTCCGAGTCGTCGATGTTCCGGAGCCCCCCGCCCCCCCAGCTGGTTGGGTCAAGGTCAAGGTTGCTTTCTGCGGCATCTGCGGCACTGACCTGCACGAGTACATCAACGGTCCCCAGTATGTGTCCGCCACGACCCCCCATCCCCTGGGCAAGGGCAAGATTGCGCCCCTGACTCTGGGTCACGAGGCTGCCGGTACCATCGTCGAGGTGGGACCGGGTGTCACCAACGTCAAGGTAGGCGACCGTGTCTCCATTGATTGCTGTCTCACCTGTGACGAGTGCGATATGTGCAAGGCCGGCCAGTACCAGGTCTGTGAGAAGATTGGTTTCTACGGCCTGCACATCGACGGCGCTTTTGCGGAGTATGTGAATTTCCGCGCCGACCGCATGAACAAAATCCCGGACAGCATGAGCTTTGAAGAGGCTACCGTCGTGGAGCCCGCCGCAGTTTCCTTCCACGCTGTGCGTCAGTCCAAGATGCAGGCAGGTGATACCGTCATCGTTATGGGCTGCGGCCCCATCGGCTGTTCCGCCATTTTGGGCGCGAAGGCGGCCGGTGCCAGTGTCGTGTACGCCGTGGAAAAGAATCCCGGCCGAATCGAATTGGCCAAGAAGTGCGGAGCGACCGGCGTGATCAACCCCGATAAGTGTGATGTGCTGGAAGAGGTCAAGCGTCTTACCGGAAGCGGCTTTGATGTCTGCTTTGAGACCATTGGCACACCATGGGCTCCCGCCATCGCCATCGAGACAGTTCACAATCGCGGCACCATCTGCATGATTGCCAACTATATGGAGGATGCGCCTGTCAACTTTATCCGCATCTCCAACACCGAGAAAACCATCGTCGGTTCCCTGTGCTACAACAATGACTTCGAGCGCGTCATCAGCATGGTCAAAAACGGCCAGATGGATATCTCCCCGCTGATCTCCAAGAAGATTTATATCGATGACATTGTGACCAAGGGCTTCGACGAGTTGGTGGCCAATCCTGGTCCCTACCTGAAAATTCTGGTTACTCCCGACAAGAGCCTGCTGTAATCGCTGTTCCAGGCATGTACACAATGCTACATAAGCAGTTTGAATGCTTGAATGCCCCGAATAAATTGAGACAAATCTGATTCGGGCAAATAAAAAGGAGGAGTACGATATGTTTGATAAGCTGTTCCAGCCGATTACCATTGCCGGTGTTGAAATCAAAAACCGCATGAGTACAGGTCCCATGGAAGTGCTGTACTGTGATGAAAATGGCATGGTGACAGACCGCTATTTGAAGTATGTTGAGGCCCGTGCCCAAGGTGGCTTTGGCCTGATCATCAATGAGGCGCATGCTGTCATGAAAGGGACCGGCGGCTTCCGTCGTTGCTCTGGGATGTGGATGGATGAGCAAATTGAGGGGCAGTCCAAAGTAGCCGCTGCTGCCCACAAGTATGGTGCCAAGATTGCCATACAGCTGATTCACGTTGGCCGTCAGAGCGAGGTCAGTGTGACCAACCGTACACTGGAAGCTCCCACACCTATCCCCGATCCCACACTGTACGACGTGCCCCGTGAGATGAGCAAAGATGAGATTCACGATGTGATAAACGCCTTTGGTGATGCTGCTGCTCGTGTGCGAAAGGCTGGCTACGATTTTGTGGAGGTTCACGGTGCCCACGGCTACCTAATCCAGCAGTTCCTCTCTCCCTACTCCAACAAGCGTACCGATGAGTACGGTGGAAACCTTTATAACCGATCCCGGTTCTCTCTGGAAATCGTGCGGAATATCCGCGAAAAAGCTGGCGTGGATTTCCCAATCATTTTCCGTATGTCTATGACTGAATTTATGGAGGATGGTCTCACGATTGCAGAAACAAGGGCCTATGCCAAGATGCTGGAGGAGGCCGGTGTTGCTTGTATCCACGCTACTCAGGGCAACTATGCCACGATTCGTTATATGCTTCCTCCTGCTGCGGTTCCCCATGCGTTTACCGCTGACTTGGCAGAGGAACTGAAGCGCGGCCTTAATATTCCCGTGATCAATGTTGGCCGCTATACTGATCCATATGTTGCGGAATCTGTATTGGCAGCTGGAAAAACAGACATGATTGCCTTTGCCCGCCAGTCCCTGGCGGACCCTGAGTTCCCCAACAAAGCGAGGGCCGGTAAGGTGGATGAGATTAAGCACTGTATCGGCTGTGCTCAAGGCTGCGTCGGTGGTCAGGAATTCGGCATCTATGCTCAGGTTCCCGTTATCTGCACGGTCAACCCTGAGTTAAGCCATGAGGGTGAGTATACTTTCGATGCCCCTGAGCGTATCAAAAAGGTGGCGGTAGTCGGCGGTGGTCTGGCTGGTTTGTGGGCTGCTTACGCGGCGGCACGCCGCGGGCACAGCGTGACTCTGTTTGAGAAAAGCGATAAGCTGGGCGGTCAGTGGAACCTTGCCATTATGGCTCCGTTCAAACAGGAGGGGGCTACCATGCTGGTCTGGCTCAAACGGCAGATGGAGACCTATAAAGTGGATGTGCGCCTGAATACCGAGGTTTCTGGCAACGAACTGAAACAAAGCGGTTATGACGCTGCAATTATTGCCACCGGTTCTGTGCCCACCAAGCCCGATATCAAAGGAATTGATTCCAAGAACGTATGCTATGCCTCTGACATTCTGGGCTGTAAGACTGTTGCCGGGAATAACTGCGTTGTGCTGGGTGGCGGCGAGACCGGTGTTGAGACTGCGGCCTTCCTGCTGCAGTACAACAAGAACGTGACAATCCTTGCTACCGGCGACACCCTGTGCCGCAAGGGGCAGAGCGCAGTCAATTCTTTCCTCTTTGACTACATCGAGAATCGCTCCTTTGATGACCATGCCTGGGGCGCTACCAGGCCGAAAGCCACAGTGGTAACTGGAGCTGTGGTAAAGGAGATTACCGAAACCTCCGTTACCTATGAGAAGGACGGTGTATCCTATACCATCAGCAATCCCAGTAATGTCATTGTTGCAAAGGGCATGAAGTCCTTCAATAACATTGGCGATGCAATTGATGGCATTGAGAAGGTCGAGGTGATTGGGGACGCCAATGTAGTGCGGGACGGCCTGGTTGCCGGTCAGGTTGGGTTCCGGACTGGATACTACATCTGAGATAGGTTGTAGCATGAACTTGCGCAAACTCCGGGGCGGGTTCGCCCGCCCCGGAGTTCCAACATTTTGAGGAGGAGACCGCATGACAAAGAGATATGCTATCAATTGGAGTATCTGGATCGGCATCGTGGTTGGTGTGTACGCCATTCTGTACACGTTTAGTCCCTTGTATCAATACGGTTGTATGCCATGCACCTTTGTGGCTCTCCCGCTCTTTTTCCTGTCTGGTGCAAAAAAATCTGAATTTGCTGATTTCTGCACCAGCGCATGCATGGGGGTTGTCTGGGGCCTTATTTTCCTCTGGGGGATTGGTGCCCTAATCAACCACGGCTGGATTGAAGCATTTGCGAATGCCGCGAATATTTTCTTCTGGACTGCCGTTCTGTGTGCATTCCATTTTATCGTAAACGCAAAAACACCTGTATTCAGCAAGGTCCCCATGATGTTCGGTGGTATTTCCAGCACCTTCATGTTAGGCGGTGAGAATTGGTGGGTTATTATGATCACACTTTGCTGCGGCGTACTCTTGGCTTTCTTATGCCAATGCGGCACTCTGCTGCTGGATGAATCTGGTTGTTGGAAGCTTCCAAGCAAAACGAATAAATCGTAAATAGCAGATATCAACATTTATCAGGAGGTAACATTATGAAATTGTACTTTTTCAGCTCTGGTGTTTTGGAGAGCTACCGTGATCTCTTTATCAATAACGGGGGGCATACCCGCTTCGACGTGCCTGTACCCTTCTTCCTGATCCAACACAAGGGCAAGAACATTCTGTTCGACACCGGCAACCATAAGGATGACATGGGTACGCATCTGCTGCCCCGTCTGCTAGGCAACGTGAAGCCTGTGTTCACCGAGGACGAATGGGCCCCCAAGGCCATTGAGAAGGCCGGTCTCAAGCCGGAGGACATCGACTTCATCATCCTCTCCCACCTGCACCACGATCACGCTGGTGCTATCGCCGACTTCCCCAACGCCACCGTCATCGTGCAGAAGGCCGAGTACGACTACGTGCGCCGCCCGGACTATTTCATGACCCAGGCGTACTATAACGACGAGGCTCCCGCCCCTGTCACCAACTTCAACTTCGACGGCGAGGACGCCATGAAGATGAAAAAAGTGGATTGGTACTTCCTCAACGGCTGGCAGGACAACAAGTTTGACCTGTTCAACGACGGCAAGATCATCATCTACTTCACTCCCGGCCATTCCGTCGGCCACCAGTCCCTGCTGGTGAACACCGATGAGGACGGCTCCTTCCTGCTGACGGCGGACGCCTGCTACGTTGAGGAGAACATTGCCGCTGGTGTGTTGCCCGGCCTGGTCTGTGACAGTCCCTCCTATCTCCAGAACCTGAAGACCTTCCGCCTTCTGGAAAAGACCGGCGTGAAGATTGTCACCGGCCATGACCCTGAACTATGGAAGACATTTAAGCACGCTCCTGAGTATTACAAGTAAGACCAGAACACCTTCGGCGGGGGAATGTCTCCCCTGCCGAAAGCGATATATACCTCAAATATGACAGAAAGGAATCAGATTTATGAATTATTTTCAGCTGACCGAAGATCAGAAAATGATCAAGGATCTGGCCCGGGATCTGGCCCAGAAGAAATTCAAAGCCATCGCCGCCGCGATCGATGAAGAAGAGCGCTTCCCTGCCGAGAACATCAAAGACCTGGCCGAAGCCGGAATCCTGGGCTGCTGGCTCCCCGAGGAGTATGGCGGCGCCGGTTTGGATTTTCTGTCCTTCATTTTGGCTAACGAAGAAGTCGCCAAGGTGTGCGGCGCTACCTCCAGCATTATCTCCACCCACTGTGTTTCCATGACTTGCCTCAACCTGTTCGGCACGAAGGAGCAGAAAGAGAAGTACCTCCCCTTGATGGCGGAGGGCCATCTGATGGGCTTTGCGCTTACTGAGCCCAATGCTGGGTCCGACGCCTCCGGTATGACCACCAAAGCCGAGAAGGTGGACGGTGGTTGGGTGCTCAACGGCGCTAAGATGTTCATTTCCAGCGCCCCGGCCAACGATTTCCACATTGTCATCGCCGTCAGCGGTGCTAACGCGCGGGGTAAGGAGTTCACCGCCTTCATCGTGGATAAGGACACTCCCGGTTTCTCCGTAGGCAAGCATATCCACAAGATGGGCATTCGCGGCGCGCAGACCGCTGAGATCGTCTTTGAGGACTGCAAAGTGGCCGACAGCCAGGTGCTGGGCCAGGTGGGCAAAGGTATGAAAGTGGCCTTGGCCTCCTTGGACACGGGCCGCATCTGTATGGGTACTCAGGCGCTGGGTATTGCTCAGGGTGCGCTGGATGAGACATACCGTTATGTCACCGAGCGGATACAGTTCGGCAAACGGCTCAGCCAATTCCAGGACGTGCAGTTCGGCCTGGCGAATCTCCAGACCAAAGTGGATGCGGGCCGTCTGCTGCTGTGGCGGGCTGCGGTGCTTAAGGATGCCGGGGAACCCTTCGGTACTGAGGCTGCTATGGGCAAGCTGTACAATTCCGACCTGGCCATGAAGGTCACCACCGAGTGCGTCCAGTATCATGGCGGCTACGGTTACAGCCGGGAGTATCCCGTAGAGCGCATGATGCGCGACGCCAAGATTACCCAAATCTATGAGGGGGCCAACGCTATCCAGAAGATGGTCATTGCCCGCGCTCTGGGAGTGAAATAAAGAACATCAACAGAAAGGAGCACCTTTTATGCCATTAATGACAAGCAAACAGTATGTGGAGTCCCTTGCCAAGATGAAACGGAATATTTGGTTCCAGGGCAAGAAAATCGAGGACCCCATCAACCATCCCCTGCTGATTCCCTCCCGCAAATGCCTGGAAGAAACCTATGATATGGCATTCATGCCCGAGTTCGAGGACCTGATGACCGCCACCAGCCAGTTCACCGGCCACAAGATCAACCGTTTTAACCACATTCACAACAGTAAGGATGACCTGAATAAGAAGGTCAAGCTCCAGCGGCTCATGGGCCAGCGCACTGGCTCCTGCTTCCAGCGGTGTGTCATCATGGACATGGCCAACTCGTTCTACTCCACGACCTATGAGATCGACGAGAAGTATGGAACCACCTACTTCCAGCGCTTTAAGGATTACATCATCCGCTGCCAGGATGAGGACCTGGTTGTGGCTGGCGCCCTCACCGATCCCAAAGGCAGCCGCAGCGCCAAGATTGGCGGTGAGGAACAGGATAAGGATCTGTACCTGCGCGTAGTGGAGCGCCGCCCCGACGGCGTAGTAGTGAACGGTGCCAAGGCTCACCTCACTGGCATCACCAACGCCCATGAGGTGGTAGTCCTGCCCACCCAGGCCATGCGGCCCGGCCAGGAGGACTATGCTATCGCCTTCCACATTCCCCTGGACGCCCCCGGCATCACCATGATTGTGGGCCGTCAGTCCTGTGATACCCGGAAGATGGAGGAAATTGCCGACATCGACCTGGGCAATGCCAAATTCGGTGGCATTGAGGCCCTGACTATCTTTGACCACGTATTCGTTCCCAATGAGAATATCTTCCTCAATGGCGAGACCGACTTTGCCGGTATGCTGGTGGAGCGTTTCGCGGGCTATCACCGCAACAGCTATGGCGGCTGCAAGTCTGGCGTGGGTGATGTGGCCATCGGCGCGGCCTCCCTGATTGCCCAGTATAATGGTACTGAAAAGGCCAGCCACATTAAGGACAAGCTGGTGGAAATGACCCAGCTGAACGAGCAGCTTTATTGTGCGGGCATCGCCTCCTCCGCCGAGGGCTGGCAGACCAAAGCGGGCAACTACATGGTGGACCTGCTGCTGGCTAATGTGTGCAAGCTGAACGTCACCCGCTATCCCTATGAGATCGTCCGGTTAATGGAGGACATCGCTGGCGGCATCATGGTCACTGCGCCCTCCGAAGCTGACCTGCGCAGTTCTGAGATCGGACACTATGTGGAGAAGTATCTGGTTGGCAACGCCGTAAACGCCGAGGACCGTCTGCGTGCCTTGCGTCTGTGCGAGAATCTGGCCCTGGGTACCGCCGCTGTAGGCTACCGCACGGAATCCATGCATGGTGCCGGATCTCCCCAAGCGCAGAAGGTGATGATCACCCGTCAGGGGAACTTCGAGGGTAAGAAGGATTTGGCTAAGCGGCTCGCTGGCATTAAGGAGTAAGCATCATGGATCAGAACGCTGTGTTGGTAGAGCGCAGGGACCAAAAAGGCATCATAACAATTAACCGCCCTAAAGTGCTCAACGCCATCGATTGGGATACATTTTTTCTCCTCCAGGCTGCGCTGGACGAGCTGATTGAAGATCAGACTGTCCGCGTCATCATCCTCACCGGCGCTGGGGAAAAGTCCTTCATCTCCGGCGGCGATATCGGGGAGGAGCTGAAAATGGACGGCCTGACCTCCTACCGCTGGAGTCTCACCGGCCATAATCTGTGCGCCACCATTGAGAGCAGCCCCAAGCCGGTCATTGCGGCGGTGAATGGATACTGCCTGGGAGGCGGCTTCGAATTCGCGCTGGCCTGTGATTTCATCATCTGCTCTGACAACGCCAAATTCGGTGCGCCTGAGTCCAAGCTGGGCGTGTGCTGCGGCTTTGGCGGGAACATCCGTCTGCCCCGAATTGTGGGCAAGTGCAAAGCAAAGGAAATGCTGATGACGGGCCTGATGGTGGACGCTCAGGAGGCATATCGGGTGAATCTGGTTAATCAAGTTGTCCCCCAAAGCCAGCTGATGGAAACAGTGGACGCTTTCTGTGAAAATCTGCTGAACAAAAGCGCCACAGTGTTGGACTTTATCAAACGTGCGGTGGATTATGGCACCGAAACCGATCTGCGCAGCGCGGCCCAATATGAGGCTGCACTGTTCGGAGTCATTTCTGCCACTGAGGACAAAAAAGAAGGCATGGGTGCGTTTTTAGAGAAGCGGGCTCCGAACTTTACTGACAAGTAAACAATGTACATAGTGCCGCCCCTCTGAATAAATACGGGCGGCACTATGCAAATAACAGTCTAAAGAGGAGACTTATGGAATTCAGTCATATCATTTCGAGCCGCCGAAGTATCCGGTCCTATGAGGACAAGCCGGTAAGTGATGAAATATTGAAGGAACTGCTGGAGGCCGGCACCTGGGCACCATCGGCAGTTAATCTGCAGCCCTGGTATTTTGTCGCCATCAAAAGCAAGGAACAGATGAAAAGGCTTGTTGAAATCATGGAAATCGTGTCTCAGCGGATTGAACCGAACCTGAAAGAGCGTTTCTCCAAGCACCCTGTTGTGGTAGAGGAGACCACCCGTTTCGTGCGTCAGATGGGCAACGCTCCGGTGTGCATCCTAGCGTTTCAGTACAAGTCGAACTACGATAAAACTGATTCCTCCATTGTTCAAAGCGTGGCCGCGGCCATTGAGAATATCCTGCTGGCGGCGGTAGAAAAGGGGCTGGGAGGCTGCTGGCTCACCGCACCGTTGGAGGCTGCTGTGGACGATGAGCTGCGGGATTTGTTCGCGCCTGGAAAAGGTCCTTTGGTGGCTATGCTTACCATCGGCTATCCTGCGCAAACCCCAAAAGCACCAGCCAGAAAAGACGGACGTTATATTGTCCTTTAAGGAGCTGTCAACATGAAAGAAGTTGTCATTGTTTCTACCGCCCGTACCCCCTTTGGTAAGTTCGGCGGCGGTTTGAAGGGGCTTTCCGCCAGCGATCTGGGTGGCCTGGCCATTCAGGAGGCACTGAAACGGGCCAATATTTCCGGTAAACAGGTGGATGAGGTGGTGTATGGCACCGTCATTGCCGCCGGGCAGGGGCAGGTGCCCGGACGCCAGGCTTCTGTCAAGGGTGGCATCCCCCACACCGTTCCGGTAGTGACGATCAATAAAGTGTGCGGTTCTGCCCTGAAGGCCGTTACCATCGGGACACAGATGATCAAATGCGGCGATGCCGATGTGGTGGTATGCGGCGGCATGGAGTCCATGTCCAATGCTCCCTATCTGGTCAGGGAAACCCGCTGGGGTGCCAGGATGAACGACGTGAGGATGAAGGACGCCATGGTGCTGGATGGCCTGTGGTGCCCGGAGAACGACGTACATATGGCTGTGATTGGCGGCGCTGTGGCGGGCGAATACGGGGTCACCCGGGAGATGCAGGATGCCTGGTCCTACCGCAGCCAGAAAAAGTGGGCTGAAGGCGAAGCCAAGGGTGCATTTGACGAGGAACGTTTCCCGGTGGAAGTCAAAGGCAAAAAAGGTGCTGTCACTGTGGTGGACAAGGATGAGGCCCCCCGTCCGGACACCACCATGGAGGGCCTGGCCAAGCTGCCGGTGCTGTTTACCAAGGACGGAACCATCACCGCAGGCAACGCCCCCGGGACTAACGACGGGGCTTCCGCAGTGGTCATCATGAGCCGGGAAAAGGCAGAGGAACTGGGCGCTCCCATTCTGGCCACGATTATGGGCTATGCTCAGGCCAGCCGGGAATCCCGATTCATTGCCACTGTCCCCGGCTTGGCCATCAAGAAGCTGATGGAAAAGCACGATTTAACCATCCAGGACTTTGATGTCATGGAGATCAACGAAGCCTTTGCCGCTGTGCCCCTAGTATCCTGCCTGGGTATTCTGGGCATGAGCTCGGAGGAAATGGATGAGAAGGTGAACGTAAATGGCGGGGCCGTGGCCGTGGGCCATCCTATTGGTGCTACCGGCGCGCGAATCCTGATGACCATGATCTACGAGCTGAAGCGCTCTGGCAAGAAGTCCGGTGTGTGCGCGATTTGCTCTGGCATGGCCCAGGGCGATGCCGTCTGGGTAGAAGTGGAATAACGAGGAGGAAAAAACATGGGTATTCAGACTGTCATGGTCATCGGTGCGGGTCAGATGGGCGGAGGTATCGCCCAGGTTATGGCCGCCGCTGGCCGAAAGACCTACATGAACGACGTGAACATCGACATTGTGAACAGCCGTCTGGCGTTCATTGAAAAGCTGCTGACCAAGGATGTTTCCAAGGGTAAGATTACGGAAGAGCAGAAAGCCGCCACTCTGGCCAACCTGGTTCCCTCCACTGACCTGCGTGATGCTGCCGACTGTGATCTGGTTGTGGAAGCCATTGTGGAAAATATGGATATCAAAGCCAAGGTGTTTTCCCAGCTTGACGAGATCTGCAAGCCCTCCTGCATCCTGGCCTCTAACACCTCCTCTCTGCCCATCACTGAAATCGCGGCCCACACCAAGCGGCCCGAGCAGGTCATCGGTATGCACTTCATGAATCCGGTGCCCGTGATGAAGCTGGTGGAGATTATCCGGGGCCTAGCCACTTCTGATGAGACCTACCAGGCCATCAAGGATGAGAGCCTCGCGCTGAACAAGGTTCCTGTGGAGGTGCGGGATGTTCCCGGGTTCATCTCTAACCGGGTACTCCAGGTCATGATCAATGAGGCCATTTACAGTCTGTATGAGGGTGTGGCCAGTGTGGAGGATATCGACGCAGTGTTGAAGCTGGGCATGAATCACCCCATGGGTCCCCTCCAGCTAGCCGACTTCATCGGCCTGGATACCGTCTTGGCCATCATGGAGACCATGTATGAGGGCTATGCCGACTGCAAGTACCGTCCCTGCCCGCTGCTGCGGCAGTATGTGAAGGCGGGCTGGCTGGGCAAGAAGTCCGGTCGTGGCTTCTATAGGTATGAGTGAGGAAGCATTGATGGAACCGTACATTCCTTGCACAAAAGAGAATGCTGTGGCCATCGTCACCATTAACCGGCCCAGAGCGTTAAATGCGCTGAATCCTGATGTGCTCCGGGAGCTCTATGATACCATGGAGCAGTTGGACAGTGACAGCTCCGTCAAAGCCTTGATCAGCATTGGCGCAGGGGAAAAGGCTTTTGCGCTGTCCTTCACTACAGCGGACCAAAAGAGGGAATGAATGCTTTTCTGGAGAAAAGGCAAGCGCATTTTCAATAATTCATTACAGTAGGAGTGGATCAGCTATGTTCCAATTGACTCAGGATCAGAATTCCATCCGTGAGATGGTACGGGAATTTGCAGAAAAGGAAATCAGACCCCTGGCCGACGAGATCGACAAGACCGGGCGCTTCCCCGCTGAGTCTATCGCCGCTTTGGCCGAAATGGGCATCATGGGGCTGAATGTCCCCGAGGAGTACGGCGGGACCGGAATGGATGAAATCAGCAAGGTTCTAGTCATCTCTGAGATTGCCCGCTGCTGCGCCAGCACAGCGGAAATCGTGGCGGTCCATCTGCTGGTGAACGATATCATCGTCCGAAAGGCCACCGAGGCACAGAAGGCCCATATCCTGCCCATGGCCGTGGAGGGCAAGCTGGGCGCTTTCGCTCTGACAGAGCCCGGCGCTGGCTCCGACGCCGGCGGATTGCGCACGAAAGCCGTGAAGGACGGCGATTACTACATGCTCAACGGTAGCAAATGCTTTATCAGCAATCTGGGTCCAGATGAGGGAAACCACTTTGTAATCATCGCGCTGACGGATCCGGAAAAGGGCACCCGAGGCGGCATGACCGCTTTCCTGGTGGAACGGAACACGCCGGGCTTGTCCCTGGGCAAGACGGAGGACAAGATGGGAATGCGGGGCGCGGCGGTGTCCGAACTCATTCTGGAGGATTGCCGCGTGCCCGAGACTGCCATCATGGGCAGCGTGGGCGATGGCTTCAAAATTGCTATGAGCGGCTTGGATGGCGGGCGCATTGGTATCGCGGCCCAGGCTGTAGGCGTAGCCCAGGGCGCATTTGAGGAAGGCGTGAAATACTCCAAGGAACGGGTCCAGTTTGGCAAGCCCATCTCCGCGAATCAGGGACTGCAATGGTATGTTGCCGACATGGCCACCCGGCTAGAGGCGGCGCGGCTGCTTACACTCCAGGCCGCATCTAAACGGCAAAACGGAGAACCTGGTGTATCCAGAGCCGCATCCATGGCAAAATACTACGCCGCTGAATCTGCCGGTTACATCTGCGATCTGGCGCTCCAGCTCCATGGCGGTTATGGCTACATGAAAGATTACGCCATTGAGCGGATGTATCGGGATGCCCGTATCATGCGGATTTATGAAGGTACCAGCGAGGTCCAGAAAATCGTCATTGCCAAAGACGTACTGAAAGGTTGAGCAACCCATGAACTATCAGGACGAGTACGAAAAACGACTAACCAGCCCGAAGGACATTGCCATGCAGGTCCAATCCGGCTGGGTGTGCTGTGCCGATATTGCCACCGCGATCCCAACTGCTTTAGTCAATGCCCTGGGCTATCGAGCCATGGATGGCAAGATGAAAGATGTGACCCTCCATACCATGCTGGACCTGGTCCCGCTGTCGGCATTAAGCACAAATGCCGCTGGTGGAATTACCCCGGTGTCGTGGTTCTCCGGCGGAGGTTTGAGGGCCGCTGCAAACGAGGGCCGGGGAGACATCATGCCCTGCCATTACCGGGATATGCCCGGTCTGTTCCGGGACTATATCGACATTGATGCGCTGTTCCTGGCGGTGTCTCCCATGGATAAGCATGGATATTTTACAGCAGGGATTACCAGCTCCAACACGGATCAGCTGTTGCGAAAAGCTCGTCACATCTATTTGGAGGTCAATCCCAATATGCCCCGGGTGCCATCTGCTCCCATCGTCCACATCTCCCAGGCTGAGGCGCTGTGTGAGTTTGAGACGCCACTTCCCGTGGCCGCCCCCGCTGTGATTGACACGGTCAGTCAGGCCATTGGTGGATTGATTGCCGAGTGTGTGCCCGACGGCGCGACGATCCAGTTGGGGATCGGTGCCATTCCGGACGCTGTGGGAATGGCTCTCAAGGAAAAGCATGATTTGGGCATTCACACGGAGCTTTTTACTGACAGCATGGTGGAGCTTATCCAAGGTGGAGCTGTGACTAACCGAAACAAGCCCTTGTATACCGGAAAATCCGTGGCGGCATTCGCCTACGGTTCCCAACGTATCTATGACTACATTGATGATAATCCCTCTTTTCAGCTCTTGCCAGTGAATGAAGTAAACGATCCCTATACCATTGCGCAGCTCCCAAATTTTGTTTCGGTGAACTCGGCGCTGGAGGTGGACTTTTTCGGCCAGGTGTGTGCGGAATCTATGGGTACCCGCCATGTATCTGGTTCCGGCGGGCAGGCGGACTATGTGCGGGGAGCTGTTCAGTCTAAAGGCGGGCAGAGCTTCATCGCCTTTGCCTCCACTGCCAAAGATGAAACCATCAGCAGAATCTGTCCTACCTTGGCTCCAGGGGCCATCGTTACCACCAGCAAGAACGACGTGGACTGCATCGTAACGGAGTATGGCATTGCGAAGCTTCGTGGAAAGACGCTGTCCCAGCGGACAAAAGCCTTGATTGCCATTGCGCACCCCAAATTTAGAGATGAATTGACACATCGGGCAAAACAGCAAAATATCATCATTTAACTGGAAGTATACTTTTCATTTCCTTCAACACATTTAGGAGGGGCTCACATGGATATACGAGAACAAATCGAGCAGGTTTTGGAAGAGTGTGTGCGGCCTATGCTGCACAGTCATGGCGGAGAAGTCCGCTTAGTCGATGTGCGTGATGGCAATGTGCTTGTGGAGCTTCAAGGTGCCTGTGCAGGCTGCCCCTCGGCTGATTTGAGCACAAAGGGATTCATTGAAGATACCTTGAGAGCAGCCATCCCAGAACTGAACGCCGTGGAATTGGAGCAGACGGTTTCTGATGAGCTCCTGGGCTTCGCCCGACGCATTTTGTATAACGGAGGATGACTGGGTGAAACGTGCGGTGAAGTATTGCGGCGGCTGCAATCCCCGCTATGACAGGGTTGCATTGGTACGTCAGTTAGAAAAAGACATTGGTGCGCCGTTGGTTCCAGCTGAGACGGGGACTGTATACGACGAACTATATGTAATTTGCGGTTGTTCTGCCCGTTGTGCGGAAATTGACCAGTTAGACTCCAACTGTATCATGGTTTTTGATAGCCCCAAGCGATAAACGGCCAATTCAAATTAAAAATGTGGTTATCCCGTTAGCTCAGCCGCAGCAATTTCAGCGGTGCCTTAGTGGATCGTCTGGCTCTGGCTGTTTCTCTTTCTTGTCTGGCTGATTAAAAGGGATGACCATAATTAAAAATATATGTGTTGAACCGTTTTAGACAAATCAATGTAATTTGGAGGAATCCGAGATGAACATTCTTGTTTGTGTCAAGCAAGTGCCGGACACCACCGAGATCAAGATCGACCCGGTGAAGAACACCCTCATCCGTGACGGTGTTCCCAGCATCGTCAACCCCTTCGACGGCTACGCCCTTGAGGCGGCCGCCCGCCTCAAGGACAAGAACCCCGATACCAAGATCGTAGTGCTGTCTATGGGCCCCCCGCAGGCCACCGCGGCCCTGAAGGAGTGCCTGGCCATCGCGGCCGACAAGGCGTACTTAGTGTCCGGCCGGACCTTCGGCGGCTCCGACACCCTGGCCACCAGCTAC
>JAAWBF010000007.1 GCA_022792555.1 Oscillospiraceae bacterium | reverse complement strand
GGATTCTTTTAAATCATCTCTTGACAATACAGCCAAAAGCTACTATAATATATTTGACTTTTAGCGGGGTGTGGCGAAGCTTGGTATCGCGCTTGGTTCGGGTCCAAGAGGCCCCGGGTTCGAATCCCGGCACTCCGACCAAAAGAAAACCACCGGATTTATCAAAATTCCGGTGGTTTTCTTACTGCCGCAACGGTTTGAAGCATAATGCGCTATGCAATTCAGAAAACAGGATATCCATAAAATAAAGCTAATTTCACACAAAACTGCACACAGGTTTACACATGTATAAAGATGTATGTTGTAAAGGGTAAGGCTAACCCTTGTACGCTGTCTGTTCCGACATGGCTTGAAAAACAGTCCGGTTATAGTGTACCGTCGGAGAATCCGGTTTGCAGAAAGCGGCCAGCTCGTTGAACGCTTCCGCTTTTTTCTGGTCACCCAGGCGGCTGTAGCAGACACACAGTTGGATACATGGGAGGTAGCCATAGCAGTCCGGGGAGACGAAGCCGCCCCTACGGTCGTCCCGGACACAGGTCAGGGCCATGGCGTACCAGTAGGCGGCCTGCTGGTACTTCTCTTTCTGGAAAAACCAGAGGCCAATTTCACAACATACCTCAGCTCGTGGCCGGTCATAAGCAAACGTTCGGAACAACGCCGCCAACGCCGCCTGCTCATGTCCCAACTCCTTCTGACAGTAGGCGTAGTGACAGCAGGCGTCAATGTTGTTCTCTACCCAGCCCCGACCTTCCTCCAAAAACCGCTCAAAAACTCCCAGGGCTTCCTCCCAGCAATGGTGGTAATAGAGCTCACGGCCATAGTAGAATTGCTCACGGGGATCCAGCACCTTTCCAGCATCCAGCTGCGCCTGATAGATCCGCAGGTTTCTATCAGGGTCGGAGGGTCTGGTCTTGTGGTGAGTAACGGCAAAGTCCGCATAAAAGATCTTCCCCACTGGCGTGACAACCTCGTGAACAGCCCCTACCCAACTCATTCCAGTTCGGTTTTTGATAAGGCGTTCCCGATAGTAAGAGAAAGTTACACGGCCACGCTCGTCAAAGCCGGTATGATAAGGAGCCATGACCACAGAGACTGCAGGGTCCAGAGTCTCTTTCAAGGTAAGGAACGTCTTCTGATCCTCATTTAGAAACACGTCGTCGGCATCTAGCCACATGCAGTAGTCCATAGACGCGTGAGAGAAGGACTCATTCCGAGCGGCAGCAAAATCATCACGCCAGGTGAAATCAAAAATCAAATCGGTAAATTGGGCGGCAATCTCCTTTGTACGGTCAGTGGAGCCAGTGTCTACGATGACGATCTCATCTACTAGATGGGATATGCTGTTCAAACACCGCTCCAGCACATCCTCCTCATTTTTTACAATCATGCACAAGCTGACGCTCACCATAGTGGGACCTCCTTTGAAGTCATCATGATATTGCTCCCGCTAATTTTCACCAGCAGGAGGCTCTCCCCGGCGAAGCACCCATGGCATCTTATGCCTCTGTCAAGCGTTGGGTTCCGGTGTCACAGGTTGGTTTCAACTGCATGTTTTCGACAGGCTGCATAGAACAGGCTGCGGGCCTCCCACAACTGTGGAAGGCCCGCAGCCTGTTCCATTTTTCTTTTGACCAGACTTGGCTCCTATACCGCGCCTATGTTTAGGTTAAACAGCGTTGTAGCCGGCATCAAAGGCCGCCATGTTTGCGGCGTTAAACTTGCCTTTGCCCTTTTTCTCAAACATGTTGTTCATGGACTGAATCGCGGCGTCATGCTTAAAGTCTTCCATGAGCTTGATGATGGCCCCGGTCATGACTATATTGGCACCCTTGGGATTGTTCAGGCCAACGGCGATCTCCGTACAGTTGACCTTGACATAGGTGACGTCTGTCCTGGCGTTGTCCGGAATTTCCACCGTGTCGCCGATCAACACCGTGCCACCAGGTGCTACCATAGGAAGAAACTTGACAAAGGAGGGCTGGTTCATAGCCAATAGCATATTGGGGCATTCAGGGGACGGATTGTAAATATAGTTATCAGAGGAATATTTTACTGTGCAGTTTGCGGTACCGCCGCGCATGGCGGATCCATAAGAGGGCACCCAGGTGACATTCATCCCCTCGCTTGCCGCGATATTGGAGATGATCAGGCCGCAGGTCAGTACGCCCTGTCCGCCAGAACCAGCAAAAATGATTTCCGACATCATACGTTACCCTCTCCTCTCTTTTTAAATTCGCCGATCGGATAGCATGGGATAAGCTCCTGCTCGATCCGCTCCATAGCCTTCACCGGACTCAGACCCCAGTTCACCGGGCAGGGAGAGAGCACCTCCACGATGGAATAGCCCTCATGGTTGATCTGGGCCTCTAGAGCATTTTTGATGTATCCCTTCAGCCGGTTGATCTGGGCCGGCGTGGTGACGGTGCCCCGGGCGGCATACGCCACATTGGGGAACTCCCGAGCGACCATCTCTGGGAAACGGAGAGGGAAACCAGTGACGCCGCAGTCTCGTCCGTGGACGGTAGTGCTGGTCTTTTGACCCTCCATAGTGGTTACGGCCATCTGCCCGCCGGTCATACCAAAGTTGGTGTTATTGATCGTGATGACGGTGATGTGCTCTCCGCGGTAGGCGGCGCTGAAGGTTTCCGCGATCCCGATGTTATAGGCATCGCCGTCACCCTGGTAGGTGACGACCAATACATCAGGATTCACTCGCTTCATTCCAGTGGCCACCGCCGCGGCGCGGCCATGGCAACAGTGGAGCCGGTCGCACTCCAACCCGGCACCTAGATTGGAGGAGCAGCCTACCCCAATGGGAAAGATAATGTTTTCCAGTTGACCCAGTTCCTCCAGGCATTCCATGATCAGGCGGCTGATGATACCGTGGCCACAGCCGGGGCAGAAGTCCATTGGCTTATCGACCAGGACAGGGACTTTTCTTTCGCGGGTGGCAGCCATATCAATAGACCTCCTTTATTTCGCCACGTTTGACCTTGAAGTAATCCTCCTTGATTCGACCGATGGGAGGTGTGTTGTAGACATAGGTCAGGGCGTAGGCGGGAATGTTGCGGTCCTTGTGGGTTTTTTTGATGGACAAGGCGGCGTCGTCGATCATCTGTCCCGTGGCGTTCTCTTCCACGGTGATGATTCCCTTCACATTGGGGTTAATCCGGGCAAAGGCCTTTTCCGGATAAGGCCAGGCGGTAACAGGACGGATCAGCCCCACCTTCTCCCCGGCATTGCGCAGTTCCCGCACCGCTCCGAGGGTAGCGCGGCCAGGCACGCCGTAGGCCACAAAGACATAGTCGGCGTCCTGGATAGACTCCTCTTCCCAGCGCTGTTCCTTCTCTTTTATTTCATCGTACTTTGCCCGAAGCTCCACAGCCTCCGCCATGGAATCACGCTCAAAAATGCCGATCTTTTTATATGTATAGTGGCCATTCAGCGCCCAGGGTGTACGCTTTATCTCCACGAAATCGGGCAGCTCCACCGGCTCCATCATTTGTCCCAAGGTGCCTTCGCCCATCATAATCACGACAATCCGATATTTTTCTGACAGCTCGTAGGCAGGCAGCATAAGGTCCACATACTCCTGGACAGATGAGGGACACAGTACAATGCAGCGATAGTCGCCTTGTCCACCGCCCCGAGTCTCCCGGTTGTAGTCACACTGGGATGTAAACAGGGTTCCCAGACCGTTTCCATAGCGGACCTGGGTAATGACCACAGCGGGCAGGCCCTCATCACACAGCGTGGAGATTCCCTCCTGTTTGAGGGAGATGCCCGGTCCGGAGGAGGCTGTCAGCGCCCGCACGCCGCAGGCGGAGGCACCGATCACCATGTTGATGCCGGCCAGTTCGCTCTCTGCCTGGACAAAAGAGCCGCCGACCTCCGCCATGCGCCAGGACAGATACTCCATGATCTCACTGGAGGGCGTGATGGGATAACCGGCATAAAAGCGCGCTCCGGCGCGTATCGCCGCCTCCGCGATGGCCTCGTTGCCCTTCATCATTTCTACCATGTGCTTTTCCTCTCCTTTCCGCTCAGCCTAGTACATGGAACACACCATCGGGACAAGTGGTGTAGCAGATCCCGCAGGCAATACACAGTTCATCGTTGATTTGGACTGCATAATAACCGTTGGCGTTGAGGTGCTCCGATTTGCTGATTGCGTGCTTTGGGCAGTGGTGGATGCACAGGCCGCACTCCTTGCACCGCTCCAGCTTGAGTTCTACCTTCATGAAATCCCCTCCAATCAAAAGCGGTTGTTCCATTTAACAGAACATTGTTCTGTTTTAGTATATACCTGTCAAGGTGCCGGTGTCAACCCATTAATTGATATCCCGCCGTTGGCGGACCGCTTGACAAGCTATCCTTCCAACAGGTACAATAAGTTAAAATCGTAAATGCACAAAGCAACGAAACGAAAAGGTATCGCCCAAATGTGTACGAATGGAAGTATGACCAACCACAAAACACAAGCGGGAATGCCTCAGAAATATGGAGGCAAGATGGTGGACTATGCCGATAATGGCTCCATTCATCTGTTGAAACCAGGGGGGAATACATGCTATGGCGATGGACACCATTCAGTCCGTGGACCGGGCGCTGAAGCTTCTAATCTACCTGTGCCGTGAGGGAAAGGAGTGCGGAATTACCCAAATTGCAGAGGACATGGGCGAGTATAAAAGCACCATTTTCCGCACGTTGGTCACCCTGGAGGCCCGGGGCTTTGTGAAGAAAAATTCGGACACTGAGCGCTATTGGCTGGGAGAGCGGCTGTTTACGCTGGGAAAAGCCGTGGAGGTCAAAATGGGCTTTACAGAGCTGATTCGGCCCTATGCCCACCGGCTTCATGAGACCTATCATGAGGTGGTAAACGTATCCATTCTGGAGCGGAATCTAGACGACGTATACCGCAGCGTAATTATCCTTAAAGAGGACAGCGGGCGGCAGATTCTCACGGTGAACCCTCCGGTAGGCTCCAGTAGCCAGTGCTACAATTCCGCGGTTGGAAAATGTCTTTTGGCCTTCAGCGAGGACATTGACCTGGATATTTATCGGGAAAAGGGACTAAAACGCTATACCGCCAACACCATTCCCTCGGTGGACGCTCTGTATGCCGAGCTAGAAAAAATCCGCACAGAGGGGTATGCCATGGACCAGGAGGAGTTGGAGCTAGGGCTGACCTGCATTGGGGCGCCTATTTTGAACCAGTGGGGATTTGCGGTGGCCGCTATCTCACTGTCTGGGCCCACTAGTCGTATGTTGAGTAGCGACCTCTATACCAGAATCAACGCGGTTCGGAAGATTGCCCAGGAAATCTCATCCATCATTTAACAGCAAAGAACCCCAATCCGCAAGGACCGAAACGCCGCGGCAGAAAACGTGAGAGACAAGTTTTCATGTCAGCGGGTTTATCGGTCTTCGCGGATTTTTTGTCCCTGATTTATCCTTATCTGGTGATATAGAATTGTCAATCCTTATAATTTGTACTGCCTCAGAAAAAAAGATATCGTCTTTATGCATAAAATTCACGCAGGATTTTCTACGGCTGCGCACTTGACAGGGCGGAGCAGGGTATATTATACTGTCTTATATCAGAACATTGTTCCATTAAACAGAACATCCTGGTAGGATGTCGATGGAAAGGAGCGTGGGTAACACAAATTTACCAAAGGTTGATATCTTGGGAAAACGGTTAAACATAGGAGGGGACTTAACAGAGCTTTTTGCTTTCGTGAGGCTGTGAGCCATTGAACAGAGACTGCGTCTGCCCGCGCATATTCTAGCCTGCTGCGAAGACCGGTTCTGCGCGGCTAAATTATAAAACCGGCAGAAGGTGTTTTTTTGAAAAGCAAAGATAAACGGCAAGAGCCGGGTACTAGGCTGTCCTTTGTCGTATTTGGCGTTGCCATCGTGATATTACTGTGTAGCATCATACTGCTCAAATATGACATCCATATTTCGCTTCTCCTGGCGCTAGGGTGGGTATGCCTGGCTTCCGGTTCCCTCGGCTATTCCTTTGAGGATCTTGTCGTATGTATGAAAAAGTCCCTGGGTCAGTCCTTTTCGGCCATGGTTATTTTTATCTTTATCGGAATCATCATCGCCTCTTGGATTTTCTCAGGAACGGTACCTGCCCTGATCTATTACGGCCTGCATTATATCACCCCGCAGTTTTTTCTTCCGGTGGGTCTGTTGTTGTGTAGTCTGGTATCTATTTCCATCGGCACCTCCTGGGGGACCATGGGTACAATTGGATTGGCCATGATGGGAATTGGTACCGGTATGGGCATACCCCCTGCCCTGACCGCCGGCATGGTCATCTCCGGCGCATATTTTGGCGATAAAATGTCCCCCATGTCAGACACCACGAATCTGGCTCCCGCAGCTGCGGGGACGACACTGCAAAAGCACATCAGTGCCATGTGGATGACTACCATTCCGTCCTACGCAGTTACACTAGTTATTTTCACACTGATCGGGCTACAATACCGCGCCCAGGTGGTGGATGACTCTTCCATTACTTTGATCTCCAACGCGTTGGCGGAGCGCTTCACCATCCACCCCATTGTACTGCTGCCTATGGTCGTGCTTTTCGCACTGAATGTCGCCAATTTCCCCGCAATTCCCGGCATGGCCATCGGCAGTATTTTGGGTGTTATCATCGCATGTACCATGCAGAAAACGCCGTTGGCCGAGGTAATCACCGGGTTAAACTACGGCTATGCGAACCCCACCGGTGTGGAGTTGGTGGATGCCCTGCTGCTGCGGGGCGGAATCCAAAGCATGATGTATACCTTCTCCCTGGCATGTATCGCCATTTCTTTTGGCGGCATCATGGAGCAGGTGGGCTATCTCCAACGCATCATCTTGGTCGTCGTCAGCCGGGTCAAGCATGACTGGGTCATGGTCCCGCTTGTCATTATCAGTACGACCCTTGCCACACTGACGATGAGCGAGGTATATCTCTCCATCGTCCTGACGGGGAACCTATACCGGCGGAACTTTGAGGAACGGGGGCTCAAGCCGGAGTTCCTCTCTCGCCTGATAGAGGAAGGCGGCACGCTGACCCAGGTGTTTGTTCCCTGGTCCACCGGCAGCGTGTTTATCACTGCCACTCTGGGTGTCACCACCGCTGAATATTGGAAGTATGCGCTGCTGAACTATATCAATCCGGTTTTGTCCATCGTGCTGGCCATGTTTGGCATCTTTATTCTGCGGGAGGGGGGCCACAAAAAGCAGGAAAAGGCAGTCCATTGAGTGGGACCGCCCCGGCGGGCGTCTCAAAACCTTGCTGTAGCGTAAATGAAGGAGGAGAATTTTGTGGATCATCAGGTCAAGTCAAAGGGTCTCTCTCTCAAGCAAATTATCATCATCTTGTTCCTGGGCTTCGGCTACACCGTAGTCTACGCCACACCTTTTATCCAATATGTGCTCTATGATCCCCTGGTGGGTACGCTGGGGTGCAGCCAACAACAGTTAGGCTATCTCATCACCATCTTCGGTATAGGTAACCTTCTGGCGCCCTTTGGCGGGATGCTCAGCGATAAATTTAACACAAAAAAGATTTATATCATTGCCATGTTGGTCATCTGTCTGCTCAACGTGGTGTTCGCACTGAACATGACTTATAACTTCGCACTAGTCATCTGGGCTGGCTTTGCCATTTTTGGCCTATTCCTGTATTTCCCCGCCCATACTAAGCTGGTCCGCCTAATCGGCGGTGAGGACCAGCAGGGTACCATCTTCGGCTTGACCGAGGCGTTCTGCGGTATCACCAACGTGATTGTTAATTTCCTGGCTCTGTGGTTTTTTGACCACTTTGCCCCCGATGGACTCAGTCCTGCCGGCCTGCGGGCGGCCATCATCTGTTATGCGGTGATAGGCGTTTTAGCCGTGGCCGCGCTGGCCTTCCTGGTGCCCGACCCCGGCAAGCCCTCTCAGGAGAACCAGGGTGGAACTAACATCAACGACAAGATGACGATAAAGGACTGGTCTAAGGTGGTCCTGAACCCTCGCACCTGGATGTCCGGCATTGCCGTATTCGCTACCTATACCATGTATTGCACCTTGTCCTACTACACCCCCTATTTCAGCAACGTACTGGGCGTATCGGTGGTCTTCACTGGCGGCCTGGCCATCTTCCGTCAGTACGGCACCCGCTTTTTGGGCGCCCCTCTTGGCGGCTGGCTGGGAGACAAGATCAAATCCGTCTCTACAGTAGTGGGGCTTTCGTTGGCCATCGCAGTGGTCACGGTTCTGGCCTTTATGCTGATGCCCGCGGGCTCTAACGCCACCCTGCTTATCATCCTCACCCTGGCCGCCGGCATCCTCACCTATATGGCCAGAGGCTCCATGTTCGCCGTTCCCTCCGAGCTGAAAATACCTAGAAAATATGCTGGGACTACCTCCGGCGTGGTGTGTGCCATCGGCTACTGCCCAGACCTGTTTATCTTTGTCCTGTACGGCTACTGGCTGGATAAGTTTGGGAACGACGGCTATCAGAAAATCTTTATTTATGCCATGATTGTCATGGCAATCGGCGTGGTAAATGCGATTGTGGTGCAGATTTACAAGCGGAAGAAACTAGCCAACGCGCCCGCGGATCTAGTGGAGTAAGAACCTATATTCTAACTCTTACCCTATGAAACGAAAGGAGCTTTTTCATATGAATCAAGAGCTGTTTGACCAGCTAGTCGGTATTTCCGGTGTGGACCAGGTATTCTCCTCCGCAGAGGATGTGGCAGGCTATCTCTACGACTCAACGGAGGAATATGTCCGGCCTGCGGCCTGTACCGACTGCTATGTAATCCGTCCGGGCACCTATGAGGAGGTGTCGGCGGTGATGAAGCTGGCCAACGAAACCAAGACGCCCGTAGTAGTCCGCGGCGGCGGAACCGGCGCCTGCGGTGCCGCCATCCCTACGGTTCCCTCTATTATCATGTCCATGGAGCGTTTCCGCGACATTTTGGAAGTGGACGAGACCAGCATGATGGTCACCTGCCAGGCCGGAGTCAGCTTGGCCAAGCTGAACGAATATTTGGACGAGCACGTCCACTCCCTCTATTTCCCCTGCCATCCCGGAGACGAGGGCGCCCATGTGGGCGGCATGGCCATTGAGAACGCAGGGGGCGTCCGGGCAGTAAAGCATGGTATCATGCGCAACTATGTCAAGGGTTTGAAAGTAGTGCTGCCCTCCGGCGAGATCGTCCAGTTCGGCGGCAAGCTGGTCAAAAACAACATGGGCTATGACATCATGCACCTTCTGGTAGGCTCTGAGGGAACGCTGGCCATCATTTTAGAGGCTACTCTCAAGCTTTATCCCCGGATGGACCACACTGGGACCCTTGTGTGCTCCTACCTGGATACAGAGTCCGCCATCGCTTCTGTGGCGGCCGTTCAACGCAAGGGAATCATCCCTCTGGCGGTGGAGTACATGGACCGTATGATCGCCCTTAAGACCGCTGAGGAGATCAGCAAAACCTGGCCGATGCACGACGAGGGCAAGGTGGACCTTATCTTCATGGTGGAGGAGGCCACGGAGGACGCGCTGTATGAGACTGCAGGCACCATCGCGGAGATCTGCGAGGAGGCCGGAGCTGTCAACTCAGTCATTGCGGAGAATGCCAAGGACCAGCGGGACGTTTTGGAGGTCCGCTCCATGATCTATGAGATCTTCCTGCCCTATTTTGTGGACTCGCTGGACACTGCTGTACCCATGGCGCACATCGGCGACCTCCTTCGGGACATCGACGCTATCGCGGAGAAGTACCATACCACCTCCCCACGGGTAGGCCATGTGGCCGACGGCAACTTCCATAACTTCATCATGCGGGAGGACGGCAAGCCGCCCGTCTGGGCCGATGATATGCGCAGAGATATCTATGAGGCCGCACTGAAATACGGCGGCACTGTCACCGCCGAGCACGGCACCGGAAAAACACGGAAACCATATATGAATCTTCAGTTTACCCCCGGCGTGATCGAGGTCATGAAGGGTATCAAGCGGGCCTTTGACCCCAACAACATTCTCAATCCCGGTGTCATCCTTGATCTGTAAGCAAGAAAAACACAATAAAATGGAGCCCGGCTGTGCACAAAATGCTCGGCCGGGCTCCATTTTATGTGAGAATGTTACGGGAGCATTGTATCTACAGAGTCCGCAAACAGGAGCTCCGCCCCAGAACAGCGCTGGAGCTCCTCCCGCGTCACGCCGGGATACATGGAGATCACTACGAAGCGACCGTCTTTGATCTCTGTGATACATTTTTCCGTAACCACAGTTGTGACCCTCCCTAGAGCTGTGAATGGGAGAGTACACCGGGTCAAAAGCTTTGGGCTACCGTCTTTCGCCTGCATCTTTGTAGCGACGACCACCTTTTTTGTGCCCGAAATGATATCCATGGCTCCGCCCATGCCTGTCACCAGTGAGCCGGGAATCATCCAATTGGCCAGATTTCCCTCCTGGTCGACCTGCATGGCACCCAGGACCGTCATATTCAAATGTCCGCCTCTGGACATGGTAAAGGACATGCAGATATCGAAGTTGCAGGCCCCAGGCATGAGAATCGCGGGATCGCTGCCGGCGTCCGTCAAGTCTTTATGGCCGGTACGGTAGTCGCTCTGTTCTCCACTGTGCTCCCGTTCCCACCGCAAGAAGGTGTCCGCATCGTCAAAAATCCCCTCCAGCGGCAGCCGTCCCGCCAGGCCTGCGGACCCGTTTTCTCCGTGGAGAATCACAACCTTCTCCTTGGGAATGTAGTTGCTAACAAGGCTTGGGATTCCCACACCGAGATTGACAAAATCTCCGTCGTGAATCATGGGCGCCACATTTTTCGCGATAATTTCTCGATAGCTGCTCATTACAGAACCGCCTCCTTCGCCTCGACTACATAATCAATAAAGACTCCTGGCAGCTGTACCCGGTCAGGCTCAATCTCGCCCACCTCTACTACCTCTTCTACCTCCAGAATGACCAGGTCTGCGGCGGTGGCCATCACCGTGTTGAGATTATTCGCGGTGTATTTAAAGATTGCGTTTCCCATTTTGTCCGCGCGGTAGGCTTTGACAAAAGCCACTTCCGCATGGATGGGCAGCTCAAGCATATACTTCTCGCCGTTGATGATTTTGGTCTCCTTCCCCTCCTCTACCAGAGTGCCGATGCCGGTCTTGGTATAGAATCCCCCAATCCCGCAGCCGCCCGCGCGGATACGCTCGGCCAGAGTTCCCATGGGGATAAATTCCACATCCAGCTTTCCGTCTAAGTAGAGCCGACTGGCGTCCGGGTTCATCCCCAAAAAGCAGCATTTCGCCGAGGCAATCTGTCCGTTTTTCAGCAAGGAGTCCAGTGTTTGGCTAAATCCCCGCATGACACAGCCAATATCGTCCGCAATCACATGCAGATCCTTCACCCCCGTCTTTGAAAGAGCATGGATCAGGTTGCGCGGGGATCCGATGTGCTCGAAGCCCCCAAACATGATGGAGTCACCATCGTGGACCATAGCAACAGCTTTTTGGATGTCTATTACTTTGTTCATGCACATTCTCCATTCCTTCTGTATTGGCCCGGCCCGGCGCGTGCAGCGCTTCTGGATCGGCCTTATTGTTCCATATATCAGAACGTTGTTCTATTTTAAGTGTACCACGAACGTCATTACTTGTCAATGTGCCGCCAGCTTTTTCTATGGTAAGAAACAATACAGGTTGGACAGTACCGAATAAGAACTATTTATTGTATCTTATCCACAGAGCCTGAAAACTTTTTTGCGTATAACTCTTGACACTACCTTATTGTGTTCCCGTCGATTCAAGCTACAAATTCGTAAAAAACGGACAGCGCTAACTACTCCCTGAAGAAGTATCTTAACGCTGTCCAGCATTTATTTAATTGATATACTACACAATGAGCTTACTTGCAAAAATGATCAACAATTTCTGCAATCCTATGTACATCTGTTTCAGAAAGATACATATGCAGCGGCATCGTTATAATATGCTTCGTAATTTCGTGTGCTTTGGGGCAGCTGCCTTGCGCATATGTATACATGGAGAACTCTGTATTGTCACGGTAATGTACACCACCATATATATCGTTTTTGGCCAATTCAGAAAGCAATGCCTCCCTATTCGGAACCGCGATCTCGTAGATATGAAATGCACACTCATCCCGATGGGGTGCAGGAATAATATGGATGTTTCTGTTTTGAGAAAAGACTTCGTCATAGATTGCGCAAAGCTTCCTTCGATAGGCATTTTCCTCGTCCAAATAGGGAAGCTGCGCTAAGGCAATTCCCGCCATGATGGCGTTACCATTGTATTTATAGCCTAAATAGTCTACGCCATAATTCCATTTATAAGTACCCTCTCTGCTTGTGCGAGAATAGGTATCCTTATTGATCCCCATCCACGACACCTTGCGGCATTCTGCATCCAAGTCTGCATCAGCAAAGCAGATCATACCACTGTCTCCTGTAGGCAGATTTTTAACTGCCTGATAGGAGTAAACAGTAACATCTACACCAGCCCATGTTCCCGGAAATACACCGTTAACACGCGTTCCTGACATATGAGCCGCATCCAAAATAAGCGCAAGCTTATGTTCCTTGCAGATCTGAAGAATTTTCTCCAATTGGCCCACTCTACCGCCATATCCAACAAACATCACCGCGCGTGTCCGTTCACCAATATTTTTCTCAACCTCTTTGGGATCTAGGCAGAGGTACTCGTCTATATCTGCAAAACGAGGCAGCATATTCTCATACATAATAGCATGGTTTGACGATATAAAAGTAATAGGCGTAGAAATAATCTCGTCTCCATCCTTCCATCCATATTTGCGCTTTAAGATATTTACCGCCAAATGAAGGCCGGAGGTGTTGGAATTTAGAAAACAGGCATTGGCATGTCCGGTATATTCCTTCCACTTCTGTTCAAATTCCGCAGTCTTAAAACCGGAGCCTGTCCAGCCCTTTTCCAGGCATTCGCGTACCTGAGCAAGACACTCTTCAATGTGAAATTTTGGCTTTAGTACTTGAATTGACATCGTTCTAAATCTCCTTTTGAATATCGCTTTTAATAACAGCAGTATCCATAATTTTTTGACAATTATACTAATTATGAAATAAATCAAACATGCAAAAAAGAAATTTGCTAAAATAGCAAACGGCTGGACAATCATAGCTTCCTGTGCGTTGCAAAATCTGGCTTGTAGAGGTGGATAGACCAGAGTATCAGTAATTCCGACAGATATTAAATAGATACCGAACACATTTGAAGAGATACTTTTTATAATTTTTCCAATACGAGCACCCTTGATATTTATGCCTTTCAAAAGCACGAAGAGTGCCACTGTGGACATCAAAACAGGAAATGAATTGGTATCTCCATTTAGGCCGTCGTTAAACAAGCTCCAATAAGCATTTACTTTCCGGTTTTGTAAAAGTCAACAACGTTTCAAGAAATGTCACAGTCAAAAAGATTAAACATAGTCCCCATTTTTTATTTTCTATGTTAATTGTATGTTCGGATATCCACGCACCAATATTGTTTTTATTGATGGTATAGTCTGCAAATACATTCTATCTATAACAATTATATGTAAAATTGTCGTGATAAAAAAGTCAGCAGTAGAGAAAGCAACGATAAATACGAATATATCATACAGCTGCTTCGCACGATTGCCAGCCTCTGTATTTCTACTCCGGGATATCACCCGCATCAAAATAACATTCATGCCAATACCGCATGAACATGCCGGTTTTCCAGTGACTCAAGTCAATCGGCTCGTCAAACAAATAATTTTTGATCGCCGCTTCAACCGCGTTATATCCATAATGCGCGCGTACACACTCCGTACTAGAAAACCGAGTATTGATCTCAAAAGGAATCGCTTTTCCATTTACCATTCTCAGCTGAACATTAATCGCGCCTTCCGGTTTAAGCGTTTCAGCAATAAGCTCTGATACGGCAGCAGCTTCTGGGTTATCAACAATTTCTCCTGTGATTGACATTCCATATCCCAGTTCACGAATCATGGGAATTGTTCCCGCGACAGTTCCATTTTTGTCACAGAAAGATTCTACTGTATATTCAAGCTCACTGTCCAGATACTCCTGAAGTATGATCCTGTCGCTGTGGTCGAACTGCTTTTCAAACAATTCTTTTTCGCTGTTGATTTTATAAATATTCCGGGAAGATGACGCAATGCGTGGTTTCATAAAAACAGGATAGCCTTTAGATGCAATCAACTTTTTGTAATTGTCAAAAAGGACGGTTTCGGGGAATGGGATGTTGTGTTCCTTGAAATAGAGATATGTTTTATACTTATCTGTTCCAATATCAATTACTTCGGGCCGAGACAGGAAAACAACTGCACCTGTTTTTTCTTTAATCTTATTTGCAGCTCTCGACAGCGCATATATTTCATGCTCTGTACCCGAGAAGATACCCTGAACCCGTTCTTTCCTACATATTTCAATAATTTGAGGAATATAATTTTCACTCTTTGCTATCGGTACAAGGTATCTGTTCTTTACTCTATCTGACATAAAAAACGATGCGCCAAGGGGCTCGCTGTTTGTAATAATGAGTCGGACAGTGTTTCTATAACAAGACATCAGCAACGCTTTCATTACACTCTGTCCCATTGTGCTGCCTGCCCCTGTAATCATAATAGTGAGTTCATTACTCATTTTTTATTCCCTTCAATATCTCGGTCATGCCGTCGATGACGGAGTATTTTGCATAAAATCCGCGTTGTTTGAGTCTGTCACAATTGAGCACGACAGAAGAACAGTCCTCGACGGTAACCTCTCTGTGTTCAATGGTCAAGGTATTAGAGTACAGGTCATTGACAATATCCAGCAATTGTTTTACGCTGGTTCCTACACCGGTTCCAAGGTTTAAATTCCCTGTCAACTTATTTTTAGAAATATATGCAAGACCTTCTGCGACATCTTTAACAAAGACATAATCCCGCACACGCGTTCCCTTTCCATAAAGCTCCAAAGGTTGGCCCTGTTCTATATTCCTCACAATCGCCTTAAGCAGATTCCCATGCTTTTGTTTGGGACCATAGACATCGGCAATTCTGACGTTGGCAAAGCTTATTCCTGTACGCTCACACACATCTCTAATCAGAAGTTCTCCAACATATTTGGAAAACGCATAGCGATTCTTTGAATCCGGCTGACATGGATCCGTTTCGCACAGGGATTTTCCCGAGCAGTCAGCATAAACGTTATTACCTGATGCGAAAGTAAAATGAGAAATCCCCTTTTCCTTACATACCATCAAAAGGTTATAAATACCGTAGATATTAACACCGAATAAATCACTGAAATTATCATTCTGCAGAGCTCCAGCCAGATGAATGACAGCATTGATGTCCTTTCCTGTAAAGAAACTGCGTATGCTTTCTATATCAGTGTACTCAAAATCAGTACGGTCTGAAGCTATGTATTCTATCCCCGTTCTGTCCAGAACATCAGACAGATAGCCTGCAATATAACTGTTAGCGCCAGTGACTAATAAGCTCAAACCAATCTCTCCTTACCTTCTCACGGATCAAATAAGCCGCTGCCTCTTCACCGCACCCATAACATTTGATTTTTCGGTATGATGTTAGCCTCCTGTACGGAATACGAATCATTGTGATCCTTGCTATACGATCCTCCAAATTACAGATAGCATAAGACGCATCCGTGTGTGAATCTCTCTGCTGTCCAACACTTCCGGGATTGACATAGCAGCGCCACTTGTCCAACTCCACAGTAATATGCTGCTTCTTTTGCGGCAGTATATCCTGCTTTACTATACCATCATAGCCAACCAAAGTAATGCGTGGACGATGTGTATGCCCATAAAATACTAAAGGTGCCTTCACTTGACCAAATGCCTCTATGATTTCTGAAGCATGGTTTAAATAGCGCCATATTCCATAGTCTTCCGGTGCCGCGTGAAAAAAATCCGCACCATATCTGTTCAAGCTCATTGGAAGCTTTTCCAGCTCCTGCTGTGTGTTCGTTGAAACATGAGCTTTGGTCCAAAGGGCAGACTGCTGTCCAAGCTTGCTGCATTTGGAGGAATCTATGTCTCCAACAAGCATTGCTTCATGGTTTCCTTTGAGTATCTTGGCACAGTTCTTTTTTGCCAATATCCAGCAAAGCTCTGGATCTGCCCCGTAACCAACAACATCGCCTATACATATGATTTCTGAAATACCTTGCTTTTCAATGGATGACAACACCGCCTGCAATCCCTCAAGGTTCCCATGAATATCTGATATTACAGCAAAACAGGCACTCATTGATTTTCCTCTTTTTTCGCTTTAATTTGCATCTCTAAACCATAGTCTGGCATACGTTGGATTTGAAACAACCAGTAACCGCTCACATAGATTAAAATAACGGTAACAATTCTAGATATAGATATATTCCAATTTGTAGGATTGAAGATAACAGACACATTTTTAAGCTCAATGCCCGCTGCATCTCCGATATCAACTCTGGTTGTACGCCCTGCTGTTTGATCGATCTCAAATCTAACACCATTTTCTATCTTCTGCCCCTGTGCAACCTCTACAATGCCTTCGCTATTGGTAAAAAAGAATAGGCAGTCATTTGACTCTGGCTCTGTTTGAAATGCCACTTCAACAGAAACGATTTTCATTTGTGGAGACGGGATTAGAATCTGAGGGTCATCCATACTGATAAAACGTCCATCTTCGCTTTTATTCCAATTAATAAATTCCAGATTATCGTGATAATAAACTATATTCCGTTCCAAGTCAGCATTTATAGAGAGCTTAAGCGGCTGAAAATTAAAATATAACAATTCTAATAAAACCGCGGCTATGGATATCATAATCACTCTATAAGCAAATTTCATGATTCAACTCCTGCAATCTACAAACAGAGCATTTTTTCCACATAACGGATGCCCCAACTTATTCAGTACTTTGTACCAGAAGGTTCGGCGTTTACGATCCTCAAAAAGACCTACATATCCATTTTTGTACTCATATTCTATATCGATATCTAAATATAATAATTCGTTCCTCTTTACGATAATAGAGTCTACTAAATAGAAATTGGTATACCCATCCTTTGTCAATTGATCGATAGATATCTTCCATTCATTTTCCGGTGCCCTATGCCCCTTCTTATAAATTCCTATGGACACCGTTCCGCTGCACTCACCTGTGACCGCAAAAAGTAATCCTATTTCTCTGATGCAAGCTACATGAGAGGTAAAGCCAAAGCGTCGAGGCAGTTTCATCTCCCCGGTATAACTCAGCTTCTCAGGTATATACTGCCGCCAAGTGGGATTTATAGCTTGTTTCCTGTCCGTCAGGCCATGTACTTGTATCCATTCGCACAGCCTTTCATATCGTTTTAGGTAAAAGAAATCTTCATGATACAGGTATTGTTCAAATTCCTTCTCCAGCTCTGTCCAAGCCCTTCTACTGCTATAGCGCTTACTACAAAACTCCCGCGCTGTTTCAAAATATTTGTGTCGTAGTTGAGGACTATCAGCCAGCTTTTGCAATGTACTCTTCCAGTTTTCTTTGGTATTGCGAATTATAATATAGTTTTCCTCAAACTCATCTGCCTCCCTATAGCAATATGGCTCAATATCCGAAACAACCAGTGGAACACCGAGCGTAACCGCATTGATAAGGGCGTTTTTTGTTTTATAGATGTTATTTCTGAGATTGCGCCCACAGTGAATTAAGACATCAATACCAATTTTTTGGTACATATTCAATAGATATTCATAATTATGTGTTCGCACAAATGGAATAATCTCTAACTTTCTCTTCTCCAGATCCTTAAGATTTTCCTCTTCTCCTTTCATACATGGACAAATCAAGCGTATTTTTCTATTTTCTGATAATTCCAACAGAGCGGGAAGTATGCATGACCTTAACACTCCCTCGCGGAACTTCCCTCCCATAAATCCCACTGTAAAAGTATTGTCTTCCCTTTTATGTGCAATATAATCTCTGTAAATCGGATCTAAAACGATTACATTTCTATGCAGTCTTTTCTTAATAAAATAGTCTTTTAGCATATTGCAGGAAACAATCACGCCTTGAAATGCTTTTAAATTCTCTGCTGTTGTATCCCGTGCCAAGGAAGATATTCCGCGGTCGTTCGACTCCAGAGCACATTCCCTAAAATTATCATCGGTATAGTAGTAATATGGAATTGACAGAGCTTCACATAATTCCTTTACATTCGTCCCAGCCCAAAAAAGTCTTCCAAATATGACCACATCTGTAAGTGCCAGAAGCGTTACTGTAACTGTATCGCCTCTCAAATATGCAAATGTGCAGTTTTTTCCTTTGTACCGCGTAAAAGACATGTAGCTGGCATTTGTTTCTGAAACTAATACCAAAATACGTTTACGTGTCGAATTGGATCGCATTGTTAAAATTTTATCTAATTCCGTACTGCTAAACCAATATTTCTTTTTGTATTGAAGGTAATGAACTTTTAAACAGGTTTTGAAATAGGTACTATTATTTTCTTCACATTCTATAACATCAAAACTTTCATACACGGCCGGTAGCAAATTGCTTTTTTTGCGGTTCTGCTGCCATTCGCGGAAAAACCACTGGTCCAGTTTAAACATGTTTCCAAGGCTGTCCGGCTGTGTCGTTCCATGCTCAAATGTAAATAAAATATCTGTAGCAACAAATTCATAATATTCAATGATTCTAAGCCATAAATCCCAATCACACACACGCGTCAAAGAAAGATGTGGGTCATGAAGTCCAACAGTTTCCAGCACCTCCTTATGGAGTACAACAGAACCGGCGCCAATACAGTTTCCCATCCAAATCGACGCCGAAACCATGGTTCCATCTGTTCCCAGTTCAACGGTCTGATGGGTAATGGGATCTGTTACGCGCGTGATTCCATAACTGGCCTTGACTTGATTTTCCTCCATAAAGTCATAGGTTTTGGATAACGCATCCAGCTCCCACTGATTATCATCAAAGGCATAGGCGATATACTCTCCCCGCGCCTTCATGTACGCTTCATATGTACTGACAGCCGGCAGGCCCATATTCTCTTTATGACGTATGATGCTCACGCGGGGATCGCGCCTCATATACTTCTTGCAGATATCAAAGGTTCCATCCACTGAGCCGTCATCAATAATAATGAGCTCCAACCGTCGGAAGCTTTGATTCAGAACAGAATCTATACTTTGCCGCAGTAAACCGCTTTTTGCTCTGGAATATGTGGGCAAAATAACTGTAACAAGGGGATTTATTGTCTCATAGCGCGTGTTTGGCATCCATTCAGAGTTGTTCGCAATAATATCCCGGACCTTCATTTTTTATTTCTTCCTCTCTAGCAATCCCTATGCCTTAATCAACCGCAGGTGCTGGCCTTATATGCTGTAGTAACATTGTCGGGCGCGCCATCCATTACGATTTCCCCCTGCTCCAGCCATATACATCGGTTACAAAAATCAACCGCCGTCTGCATTCCATGCGTAACCAATATCAAAATATGTGATTTTTCCATCATATGATTCATACGCGCTTGTGCCTTTTGTATAAAAGCTGCATCTCCCGCGGCCATAGCCTCATCTAGCAACAAAATATCTGGGTTGATGGCAGTTGAAACCGAAAACGCCAGTCTAATCAGCATACCGGAAGAGTAGTACTTCACTGGCATGTTCAAAAAGTCTCCCAGCTCTGAAAAGTCCGCAATTTCCAACATTTTTTTCTTAATTTCTTCCGGCTTTTCTCCCAGCATCAGCCCCCGCAGATATATGTTATCCCACCCGTTTTGCTCCATTTCAAATCCAGTAGCAAATTCAAACATTCCAGACACTCTTCCCTCTACTGTGAGTGCCCCGCCAGTCGGTGCATATATTCCAGAAATCAAACGCAAAAGCGTACTTTTTCCTGCTCCATTATGGCCGATAACTGCTAAACGCTCTCCATCCCGCACCGTCAAATTTATATGCTTAAGCGCATGGACTTCTTTTCCATGTTCAAACTTACTGAATCGATTGCTGCCAGGTATAATAATATCTTTAATTCTGCGCTCACGCTGAATCTTGAACACAAGGTCAGCAGACTTTAGTTCAATTAGGCTCATCGGCATATCCCCTCAGTTAACATCATAACAGGTAGGAAATTTCTTTTGCCGCCCGCATCTGTACAATTACACCAGCGACAAAGGTTATAAGCGCAATGCCAATCGAAATTGCATATGACATGATTCCAGGCAGTTCTCTCCCCAGCATAGGCAGCCGGACCACCTCAAGCATATAGTAAAAAGGATTTATTTCGTACACGATTCCAAGTCCTTTTTCTGCAATCATCTTTGCGTCATAAATAATTGGAGTAGCGTAAAAGAGTCCTTGGAAGACCAAGCTTTGGAACGGCGCAAAATCTCTGATATAAAGATTGACTACAGAAGTCAGGTTTGCAAGCCCCAGTGTAAAAATAAACATGATTATCAATCCTGGAACACACAAAATCATCTGCAGTCCAAATCTTTCAGGCGATAAAAACAAATAAACGCCGAAAAATGTAAGAACACTGTACAAAAGTGTCACAAAATTTGTCATAGTTACCCTAATAGGAAAAATCTGTGACGTCACAGTTGACTGCTTGATATATCCCTCTGCAGCTGGGAAAGCCATTGTAGCCGCATCCGCCGTGCCAGACATAAATATCCACGGATTAATGCTGGCAAATATAAGCGGAATAAGCTCCTTGGGGGATGTCCCAAACAAAATTGAGTACACGGAACCTACTATAATGGCCAATCCTAAAGGCGTCAAAATTGTCCAGGCAATCCCTAACCTAGATCGCCGGTATTTCATTTGCAGATCCCGCTGTATAAGACTTGTTAAGATATAGCGGTTTTTTCTAATTCCATCGAAATATTTATAAAACACAGTACAAAACCTTTCTTTTATAAAGTTTAGACTGAATAATATTAGAATTTTGAGTGCCTTCATAAAAATTACCGGCAATGCTCTGATACCATATCTCTTCCAAATGAGTGATACTCTGCCGATATAGAACGACCAAAACCCGTTCATTAAGTGGATCTCTTTTTCCTTTATCTGCTTTGCATGGAACGTGTATAATTCTGGACATTGCGCTACAAGCTGATTCAAAACCTGATCCGGTCCAAATTCGACAGCTAATTGATCCAATGCATTCGTGCGGCACGTCTTTAACAGATCGGGGTTCTCTAGTAATTCTCGTATCCTGTTGTACCATGACTCCTGCGTGTTTTCACACAATATTCCATTTTCTTTATGTACAACAATTTGTGTATACGGCTCTGCATTGGTATAAATACCTACCACTCCTATAGATGAATATTCCACAAATTTGTTGTAATATTTACATGCATAAAAATCATCTGAACGTCCTGGAGCGAGTCCAATATCAAAATGGTTTCTTTCTACAAAGTTCCTGTATTCCTCATATGGAGTTATAAATGGAATATAGCGCACATTGTCACATTCCGTTAATCCTGGGTCAACCCCAATAAAGGTAAATTCAACCTGCTCTCCGTATTCCAATGCAAGACGTTTCACAACTGGTGACAATATTTCACGCACCAGCACTTTGTGGTCTACTGAACCTGCGTATAAAATCCGTCTAGGTTTATCATCTAGCCTCGACATCGGGAAAAAACTGTTATAGATAACTGGCAGCCTGTTTTGAATCCATCTCCCATCTATATAGGGCAAATACTTATCCCGAATATTAACATTTACCCCCCACAGTATATCGCTCATCGACAAGATGGCTTTCAAGTCTTCTCTTATTTGTATGTCATGATAATAACTCCATGCTGTGGACTCTTCGGGAACATTCAGCAAATCATCATCCAGATAATAAATAACAAGTCGGCCTGCCTTCTTAGCCTCCGACACAATGTTTCGGGTCAAATGCTCACAGCCGCGTACACAGACCAGTATGTCTGCCCATACAATATGTTTTCTTTTCATATTCTTTGTTTCTACAAAAAGAACATCACATTTCCCCGTTTGTTCTAGTAAGGCCAATGGTCCTAAAACGCCTATTTTTGCCGAAACAATCAGTTCTGGGCATTCAACTAAAATATGTACTGGCATTAAAACTCCTTATCTTTATAAGACATGTATTATTGATGCTTATAGATTCTTCTGTACTGCTGCCCGATAGTATTGCATATACTTTTAAAGCTTATATTTCCCCAAAACATATAAGAGCTTAAATATCCATGTTTCCATCAATCCTTGTCGATATACCTTGCCGGTTACAATATATCTAAGTCTTAGCCGTACAGACGGCAGGTGGCCCAAAAAGGCCTCTGTTTCTAGACTGTATTCTTCTGGAAGCATCGACTTATACCTCATATAAAAAGCATATAGTTGTTTGGAGAACGCATTTCCGCGTCCTTCTTTAATGTACTGAATCCGTCTAAAAATATTTAAAAATAGTCCCTTCTGCATGCCGACCGCGTTGCCGTCATGCTGACGATGCAAAACAGTACACTCTGAACAATATTTGACAACTCCAATTCCAGACGCAACTAAATAATACCACCAATCAATCACATGAATGTCGTCATAGCCCTGCTGTAAAATGACCTCACGCAGCTTTCGATTCATCACCTGTGTATGTCCGGGAAGCACATTTTGAACCATGGCATTGTAATAAGAAATTCTACAATTTTTGACCACACCGCGACTATTTAAACAACGTAACTCTGCATCTACAATTTGAGTTGCAGATGCAAAAAGCACTGGTATATTTGGTGGGCATTCATCTAAGGCATCTATTGCAAGCTTCAATTTATTTGGCAGCCATACATCATCCTGATCGCTAAAAGCAAAATACTCACATAATTGATCGCTATTTTGCAGCAGCCAATAATAGCTCTTTGTGATTCCTATATTTTCTCCATAATAAATTTTAAAATCTTTCCGCTTCTCATATTCGCGAAGAATTGATCTTGTCCTATCGGTTGAGCCATCGTCTCGAATCAATACATTGCATACACTGAAATTTTCTAGGGACAAAAAACTATCCAACTGTTCCTTAAGATATGTTTCGCCATTATAGGTCGAGAGTAAAATCTGTATTCTTTTACCTGTTCCCGTACATCCGCTCATAGTAGCTTTGATACTCCCCGTTTACAATCTCTGTCCACCAGTCCTGGTTGTCCAGATACCACTGGATGGTCCGCTGAATGCCCGCCTCGAACTTCGTCTCCGGCAGCCAGCCCAGCTTTTCATGGATAAAGGTCGGGTCGATGGCGTAGCGCATATCGTGTCCCTTTCGGTCTGTGACATAGGTGATCAGACGCTCCGGCTTATCCAGCGCTTTGCAGATCAGCTTCACAATGTCGATGTTCTTCATCTCATTGTGTCCGCCGATGTTGTACACCTGCCCCGCTTGACCGCTCTCTAAGATCAGGTCAATCGCCGCACAGTGATCCTCCACATACAGCCAGTCCCGCACGTTCAGCCCCTCGCCGTACACTGGAAGGGGCTTGTCCGCCAGAGCGTTGGCGATCATCAACGGGATCAGCTTCTCCGGGAATTGGTATGGCCCATAGTTGTTGGAGCACCTGGAGATCGTGATAGGCAGACCGTAAGTCCGCTGATAGGCATTGCACAACAGATCCGCAGACGCCTTGGAGGCGGAATAGGGCGAGGATGTGTGCAGGGGGGTCTGCTCGGTGAAAAACAGATCTGGCCGGTCTAGGGGCAGGTCCCCGTATACCTCGTCTGTGGATACTTGGTGATACCGCTGGATTCCATAGCTTCGGCAGGCGTCCAGCAATACCTGGGTCCCTATCACATTGGTCTGTAAAAAAATGCCTGGAGCCTCAATAGACCGATCCACATGGCTCTCTGCTGCGAAGTTTACCACTACATCCGGTTTTTCCGTCTCAAAGATGTCGAACACTGCCTCCTGATCCGCAATATCTCCCCGGATGAACTTAAAGTTTAGCCGATCCATCATGGGGGCCAACGTCGCCAGATTTCCTGCGTAGGTCAGCTTATCCAGGCAAACCAGCTCATACTCCGGGTGCTTTTTTTCTATGTAAAAGATAAAGTTGCTCCCAATAAATCCGGCCCCACCAGTAACTAAGATCTTCATCCTCACCACTCCTCAAAGCCGGTGACGGCCTCTTTGAAATAGGGCAGCTTGCTGTCCTTATCGGATAAAATGGGATCGTCAATTCCCCAGTCCACCCCAAGCTCTGGGTCATTCCAGCGGATCCCGCCGTCTGCCTCCGGTGCATAGGGATTATCCGCCTTGTATAGAAATTCCACATCGTCTGTCAGCGTCAGAAATCCATGGCCGAAGCCCCGTGGGATCAGGAGCTGCCGCTTATTCTCTCCCGACAGCTCCACACCTACCCATTTTTTGTAAGTTGGACTGCTGGGCCGCAGGTCCACCGCCACATCCAGCACAGCACCTTTTACACATCGCACCAGCTTGGCCTGGGCTTTCTCCCCCCGCTGGAAATGGATGCCCCGCAGCGTCCCCTTCACGGCGGACGAGGAGTGGTTGTCCTGCACAAATTCATAGTACAGTCCCGCCGTCTCAAAGTCCCGCCGGGACCAGCTCTCCATAAAAAAGCCCCGATGATCGCCAAATACCTGGGACTCCACAATATATACGCCCTTCAACATCGTCTCTGTAAACTCCATTGCTTCATCACCCTCAGTACATGTACTTCCCGCTGGCTACATTGCGCAAATGTATGCCGTAGGGCGAATTGCTATAAACTGCGGCGGATTTCTCCAGCCGCTCCCCGCTGATCCACCCGTTCCGGTAAGCGATCTCCTCTGGCGCTGAGATTTGGATGCCCTCTCGGCTCTCAATTACCCGCACAAACTCAGATGCCTCGGACAGCGACTCCACTGTTCCTGTGTCCAGCCAGGCGTAGCCCCGGCCAAGGGTAATCACCTTCAAGGAACCCTCCTCTAAGTACATACGGTTCAGATCTGTAATCTCCAGCTCCCCGCGTGGAGACGGCTTCAGGTCCTTTGCCCGCTGGCAAACCTTCTTATCATAGAAGTATAGCCCCGTCACCGCGTAGTTGGACTTTGGCTGGGCCGGCTTCTCCTCCAGGGAGACCGCTCTCCCTTCTCCGTCCAGCTCCACCACGCCGAACCGCTCCGGGTCCTCCACATAGTACCCAAATACCGTGGCGCCCTCCTCCTGCTGTGCCGCATACTTCAGGTGTGCGGTCAGGCCCGCGCCGTAAAACACATTGTCCCCTAAGATCATGGCGCACCGGTCCTCTCCGATGAATTCCTCGCCCAGGAGAAAGGCCTGGGCCAGCCCGTTCGGAGAGGGCTGTACCTTATAAGACAGCTGAATCCCAAACTGTCTCCCATCCCCCAGCAGACGCTCAAAGTTGGGCAAATCCTGGGGGGTGGAGATAATCAGAATCTCCCGAATCCCCGCCAGCATCAGGGTGGACAGCGGGTAATAGATCATCGGTTTATCGTAAATAGGTAGCAGCTGCTTGCTGGTCACCATAGTCAGCGGGTACAGGCGTGTTCCGCTACCGCCCGCCAGAATAATTCCCTTCATCTTTCTCTCTCCTAACCGCTACTCGTCCCAGCCGATGGAAAACTGCTCCTGCTCCATCATCCGCTCCATAGCCTGTTCTACCAGCAGGGCGATGTTGTTTTCAATTCCAGAGCGGGTAGATAAATATAGCTTGCGCAGACACTTCGGATTCCCTTTTTCTCCCGAAATCTTTGCCTCCTCACAGAGATTTCGGATGGCTGCGGTCACATAGGTCCGATGCATGGGCCGGCCATCTCTGGTCTGGAAGATTGGGCCGGACCAGATGCCGTTTTTCTGCGCAAAACGTAAAAGCTCCTTCTTGAGACAGGCTGGGACGGTTACAGTCTGCTTCTGCTTATTCTGGTCGCAGACAATCTTTCCCGCCTGAACCGCCTCCACCGTTACCTCTGGCAGTTCCTGCGCAAAAAGGCCTGTGGATGCAAACACCTTAATCAGCAGGTACACCTTCTCCTTCCCCAACGCCTTGGCTGTCTGAAGGAGGTGCAGATATTCCGCTCGCACCAGCTCCGGCTGCGGGTTTTTCTCCTCCTTGAGCTGTCCTGCCAGCTGGTACTCTCGGTGGCCAATGTAATCCAGATACGAGTTTGCCGCAGAGAGAAACGCATTCACTGACCCAGGCGTATATCCGCTTTCAAGCAGCGACTCCTGCCACCTCTTCAGGGTGCCGCGCCGGATAGTCTTATCCTCTGGCAGGTCCTGATAAAATCGCTTCAATTTTCTTCGATAGAATTGGACGGTATCCTTTGAACGATTCAGACTCTCGTAGTTGGCAAGAAACTGCTGTATCTCCTCCTGGGTTACAACCACTCCCTCTGCCGGGCGATACCGGCTCCGCGGGCGTTCTGCGTAGATATGCTGCCTGGTTTGAGGCACAGCTCCTCACCCCCCTGGATTCATCTCAGAATGCATAAACAGCCCTGAAACCAGGCGTCATGCACTATAAAAAAGGACTGCGCAAAAGTGGCGGGGACACTTTTGCGGCAAAAAAGACAGCCAGACAGGAAACATTTCCTCTCTAGCTGTTATTTGTCGCGCAAAAAATAGGCCTTTTGCTTGCAATCCCGTTTTGTTTGTGGTATGATGCAAATAATCTGGACGGAATTAGAGTAAAAGACTTTTTGTTTTGTCCTATCATTAATACAGATTATGCATTCTGTCTTATTTTTCTATTAAGAAATAAGCCCCAGCTGTTCCAGCTTCCGGGCATGCTCCACCCCGGTGGAGATAAGATAGAGACGAGTGGTTTCAATACTGGAGTGGCCCAGCACATCCGCCAGCCGGGCCACATCCTTATAGATCCGGTAAAATGTCCGGGCAAACAGATGCCGCAGGTTATGGGGAAACACTTTGGAGGATTCCACGCCCGCTTTTTCACAGAGGGACTTCATCTCCGCCCAGACCTGACGACGGGTGATGCCTTTTCCGCTTCTGGTGACAAACAGTTCGCCGGAGGCGATTTTTTGCTTTTTGGAGTATTTTTGCAGCTTCCGGCACAGCTTGCCAGGCAGCAGGATCGTACGGATCTTACCCTTTAATGCAATCTCCGCATAGCCGGCCTGGACAGCTTCCACCGTGATGTACTTCACCTCCGACACACGAACCCCAGTGGCGCAGATGGTCTCTATAAGAAGCGCAAGGCGTGCCTTTTGGAGACCGAGGGCGGTATCCACTAAGCGCAGGTACTCCACTTTTGTCAGATTCTTGTCTACGCACCGAAACAGCCTACGCTGAATTTTTAGGTACTTTACACGGCAGTCGTTCCACCCCAGGAAAGCAAAGAATTTGTTCAAGGCCGATAGCTTGGCGTTAATGGTTTCTGGCTGGAAGTTCTGCGCTTTCAGGTGCTCTTTCCACCCTGATGTCAGCTCTTTATTGATCGCTCTGTGTCCAACCCAATCCATAAAGGCCTGAATATCCCGCAGGTACTTCTCAATTGTCCCCGGTTCTCGTTCCTCGTCCTGTAGATGCTGAACGAAAGCATCGGTTTGGCCTGACATTACTCTATTCTCTTTCACAACGCTACCTCCTATCTGATAAATAGTACCCTTATTTTATCAGGTACCGGTTCGTTTGTAAAAACTATAAGCCGAAAAACTATCAAACTTCTTCGGTGTTTTCTTACAATTTCAGATTGGTGTTATAGACAAAATAGATTTGTTGAGCCCTTTTTATCCCAGCGCCACATCCAGCGCCAACATGATGGTAAATCCAGCCGCAAAGAACAGCGTCCCCAAGTTGGAATGTTCCCCGGCAGAGGTTTCCGGGAGCAATTCCTCCACGACCACATAGATCATGGCCCCCGATGCGAAACTGAGCAGGTAAGGCAGAGCAGGCAGGATCAGCCCTGCCACCCAAATGGTCAGCACGGCGGCCAGTGGTTCAGCAACGCCCGACAGGACTCCATATAAGAACGCCCGTCCTTTTCCCATGCCCTCCCCTCGGAGCGGCATAGAAATAATAGCGCCCTCTGGGAAGTTCTGAATGGTAATGCCGATAGACAGGGCTAGTGTCGCAGCAGCAGTAATCTCTTCATTCCCGACGATCCAACCTGCTAGTACCACGCCTACCGCCATACCTTCCGGAATGTTGTGGAGGGTGACGGCCAGTACCAGCATGGTTGTTCGTTTCAGCCGGGCATGAGGGCCTTCCGGCTGGATGCTGTTCCAGTGCAGGTGAGGAATTGTCTTATCCAGCACCAGCAGGAACAGAATGCCCATCCAAAATCCCAAAACGGCCGGGAGGAACGCCATCTGGCCCATATTTGCCGCCTGTTCCATGGCGGGGATCAGCAGGCTCCAAATAGACGCCGCTACCATGACCCCAGCAGCAAAGCCGGTCAAGACCCGTTGAAGCAGTAGATTCATACTGCCTTTTAGAAAGAATACACACCCCGCTCCAAGGGTAGTTCCCAGGAAGGGAAGGAGCAATTCACCCCATACATTGTTGATCATATCTTGATTTTCTCCTCCAAATAGAACAGTATCACGAGACTTTTGTCAACCGATCTATATATATTATTTGAATCATACCTCCAAATCACTCTGCTTGTGTCCCTATTTTCTTATGTTGAGAGGTACTATGTAAAGGGTGGTTTTTCCCACCAAATACATATGACTGGCGACTCATTTGTGGTGAATGGCACAGGCTGAAAGGGCGGTGACAAGCCGACAGGAGAAAGCGGAAGCGGGGGCATCTGGGGTTGACCTGGATGTCCCTTTCACTTTGCAGGGCAATACAGCATTCGTGAAACAAATGCGTAGCCAGCCCCGGTTACGGGGCTGTTCAAAGGGTTTGGGACGCTGTCCCAACAAGCAAAAACAGATTTTCGGCGGACACACCGGAAGTCTGTTTTGAGTATTTGTAGGAACAAATGTACTGCTTGCCAAGTAGGTGAAGCCCCTGCAATGGAGGTTGAACGCTGGCTGATTCTGTACTATACTTTTCTCGTATCAATTCGGCAAGAAGAAAGGTTGGATAATTGAAAGATGGAACAATTCTTTGTAGACCTACAGCCCGCTATTGAGAACGCGGTAAGGCACGCAATGGAGAAGATTCGTCGGGAAATTGGGAAGGAGCACATCTACAGTGCGGCCTTGGTTACCGACAGCGACTGTATTACCCTTTTTTTGGCAGTGAATACCGAAGAGGCACTGGTAAGGCGGGATGAAGAGGATCGGACGCCGGAGCGTCTGGCAGAATTGCGGGAGTACTGGCCTGAGGAACTGGTGGACCAGGTGGCGGATGGATCGTTCAGCCTGAACCGCTATCTCCCTGATGAGTGGGGCTACTCCGATGGGACCGACAGTGAACTCAATCAGGTCAGCCGACAGCTCTACGATCAGGAAGCGACCCTCTCCAATACGGACGCTGACACCTATGACGAAATCCAAGAACAGTTCCAGGAACAGTTTCTGGAGACAGTGGCATTGGCTTTTGAGACGCTGCGGGCGGAGGGTCTCTTTGCCCCAGAGACCCTCTGCTTCATCTCAATGTCCGATGACGATCGAACACCGGACATTGAGGATGGTTCCGCCCAGCGGCTCAACACCCCGGAACAGTATGAGCAGTTCCAGACATGGGTAAGATTTTTCAACGGATAAGCATATAATATAAAATCAACAAGTCTGGGACACGACAGCAAAAAGGCGGGAATATCTGTTTTCTCCAAATTTCGGGGAAAATGCCTTGCAATTTTTGCCGCTATCGGTTAAAATCATCCTTAGAGACACAACAGCGGCAGGCCGCAAGGTGGTGTAAACACCTTGCGGCCCTGTACGAGTGAGTACTCAGCACAGTAGTCTTGACTACACCACGGGACTATTATGTTCAAACCGGTGCGGATTTTCAAGGCTGGATTGGGGAGATAGTGTGCGTTGCGTGATTTATCAGGGCGGGGCTGAGGATAAAAACTCGGTCCCGCCTATTGTGTTTCCAGCAAAAGCCCCGGACGGGGGCACGTCCCCTGCCCTTCGGGACTTTTGTTGGAAATTAAAATTGAGAGGAAGGAAACATATGAAGAGGAAAATTACATCCCTGTTGCTGGCTCTGGCCCTGTGCTTGGGCCTATGCGCCCCGGCCCTTGCCGCTGACAGTGAGTTTGTCATTGAGAATGGGGTTTTAGTGAAATACAACGGCAGCGGAGGGGACGTAAGGATTCCAGACGGCGTAACTGAAATCGCCACAGGCGCCTTTGCGGTCAATCGCTCTTTTGTATCGTCTGTGGTTATTCCAGAAGGTTGTGTGAAGATTGATGACGAGGCGTTCTACTTTCTGGGAGATTTGGTTTCCTCGGTAAAGGTCACGCTGCCCTCCACCCTGCAAGTGATTGGTGATCGGGCTTTTGAAGAGGCCCATGTCACACAGATCAATTTTCCTGAAGGACTGGTGAGCATCGGAGAAACTGCTTTTGAGGGCAGCTACCTTTCCCATGTCACCCTGCCCTCAAGCCTGAACAGCCTTGGCGACGGGGCCTTTGGATACGGTCAAAAACTTTCTCAAGTATCTTGGAACGGGCATACCCTTTCGACGGCGGAAATTGAGAACTACTTTTTTAACACGCCTTTCCACTATGCCAGTACCGCAGGGGGAATGACTACACCCGACACTGGTTCCAGTGAAAACCCTGGCTCTATGTCCTCTGACTTTGTCATTGAGAATGGGGTCTTGGTGGAATATACTGGTTCTTCCACCGCTGTTACGGTTCCTGCCGGGGTTACTGTTATTGGCAGGCATGCATTTGAGGAACAGCGTTTTATCACGCAGATCACCCTGCCCGCAGGGGTTACCCGCATAGAAGAGCAGGCGTTCCAGCGCTGTTCCTCCCTCAGTCAAATTATCCTGCCCGCAGGTCTGGAATATCTTGGCCCACAGGCTTTCGGGAACTGTGTCTTGCTCAAGAACATCAATTTCCCTTCGTCTATTGTTGAGATCGGTGAACGTGCCTTTGAATACTCCAGCTTGACCGGCACGATTTATCTGCCTGCGGGCTTAAAGTCATTAGGCGGAGCCGCATTCCGTGCTACCAACATCCTGTCCCTTACTCTCCCGGATGGAATGGATTATCTTGGTGGGGGCTTGGTCGATGGCTGTGAATCCCTCACGAGTATCACGTTCCCAAGCAAGGGCAGAGCGGTGGAGGAACTAAAGGGACTGAATGCCCACCAATTTGGGAGCTATATTGGGAGTGTGCCCAGCCTGCAAGAGATCAAGAATATCCCCAGCACTGATTATGCGGCAGCGGTAGCGTCCAATCAATCGTCTATTGACGGCTTGGGCGATCCAAGGAGTTATCTCACTGCCCGGAGCGATGCCATTACCGCCAAGGCAGAGGAGATCACCGCAGGGCTGAGCCGTGATTATGACAAGGCCAGCGCCATCAACCAGTGGGTCGCCAAGAATATCGCCTATGACTACGCCTATTTCCGGGGCAATTCCACCACAACCACTACAGCAGCGGACGAAGTATTGGTTAGCGGGAAGGCGGTATGCGGCGGCTTTGCCAACCTGACCAGAGCCTTGCTCCAGGCCGCTGGTATTCCCGCCGTCTGCGTGCATGGATGGGCCTCCAACGACCGCCACGCATGGAATGCCGCTTATGTAGACGGAAGATGGATCCTCCTGGATCCCACTTGGAGCCGTCCGGGTAATGGCGGCATTTATGATGCCCGCTATTTCGATGCCTCGGTTTATTTCCTTTCCCAAACTCACCGGGCAGGGGGTACTTTTATGAGTACAGCACAGGAAATGCCTGAACCCGGTCAGGACAACGGCAAGACCAACCAGGGCGGGACAGAACTTCCAGCAGAAACGACAGTCAGTTTTGACGATGTGCCCGCTGATGCCTATTATGCAAAGCCGATCAAATGGGCCGTGGAGAAGAATATCACCGTCGGCACCAGCAAGACCATGTTCTCCCCTAATGCAACTTGCACTAACGCGCAGATTTTGACTTTCCTGTGGCGTGCTAACGGCTCTCCGGAACCGACCAATGAGAACACTTTTACCGATATCAAGACCACCGACTTTTACTACAAAGCGGCGCTATGGGCCGCAGAGAGGGGCCTTGTATCTGGCTCCACCTTCGGTGCAAACACCGACTGTACCCGCGCCATGACCGTGGAATACATGTGGAAAGCAGCGGGAAGTCCCGTGCCCGCTGGTAAGTCCAACTTCACCGATGTTTCTGTCAATGCTGACTATGCACAAGCCGTGGCTTGGGCAGTGGAGCAGAAGATCACCAGCGGTACCGGCGGCGGTAACTTTTCCCCTGCCGCTACCTGCACCCGTGGGCAGATTGTCACTTTTCTGTACCGGGCTATGGGGCAGTAAATCCAAACAGCTTTCACTAGCCGATAACGTGTGACCTGCAAAAAATACCCACCACCTTTGTTTTTTGGAAAGGTGGTGGGCCTTTTTTCGTGGGCGCGAAAACTTTAACTTAATGACATTGCCCATCGGGGCGGTTTTTTTTGCAGCTCCGGTGGTTGTGAGGAAGGAAGGGCACAACCTTCGGTTGTGGCTTCATAGAAAGGGTTGTTTGACATCGATCGTCAATTTTCCTATAATAAAGCCCATAAAGAGAAGAAAAAGTTGTAGTTATGTCCGAATTCTGTCCTTTTTGAGTGGATAAAAAGAAAATGAGGGGGTTGTGTAATGACGGGAAAGGAAAAGTTGGATCGGCTGATTCAGCCGAAATCAGTTGCCATTTTAGGGTGCTCTGAATTCAACATCGGTGGAAGGGTACTACAGAATTTGATCAAATCCACCCAATTCCAGGGCGCGATTTATCCCGTGAGCTTGAAGCAGGAATCCATCTGCGGTGTGAAGTGCTATCAAACGCTGGCCGATATTCCCGGCCCGGTGGACTGCTGTGTGATTGCGCTGAGAAGTACGTTGATTCCAGATGCGCTGGCCGAGGTTCGGGACAAAGGGGTTCACGCGGTGGTGATGTTCGCCAGCGGCTTTTCCGAGGTGGGCGCAGAGGGCAAGGCCCTCCAGGCAGTGGTAGCGCAGAAGCTCAAAGAGTACGATATCACATCCTGCGGCCCCAACTGCATTGGCCTTTACAATACCGAGCAGGGGGTCTACCTCTGGGGCGATCCCTACAAGCTGGAGAACCGACCGGGCCCGGTGGGAGTAGTCGCCCACTCCGGTGCGGTAAGCATCGTGCTCTCCAATGCGGGCCGGGACCTGGGGTACAGCAAGGTCATCTCCTGCGGCAACGAGGCGGGGACCCCGGTGGCCGAGTACATCCGCTATCTGGCAGACGACCCCCAGACCGAGGTCATCGCCTGTTTCCTGGAGACCATCCGTGAGCCCGCCGGGTTCCGTGCGGCGGCCCATTATGCCCTGTCTAAAAACAAGCCTATTATAGCCCTGCAAGTGGGCCGGTCTGAGACTGGCAAGAAAACCGCGGCGGCCCACTCCGGCGCTCTGGCCAGCTCGTCAGCGGTGACGGAGGCCTACTTTAAGACCTGCGGTGTACTGACCGTCAAAAGTATTGATGAACTCCTGGAGACCTGCGCCCTGCTGGTGATGTGCAAGGACAAGCTGCCCACCACCCAGGCCATCGGGATCACCGCTATTTCCGGCGGGCTGCTGAGTCTGTCCAGCGACAATGCCAGCGATGAACATGTGGCCCTGGCCGAGATCAACGAGGAGACCCGCTCGGCGCTGGCCGAGGTCCTCCCCGTGTTCAGCACCCCCCACAATCCTCTGGATGTGTCTATCGCCCTGTTTGACCCCCCGGCCTACCGGCGGTGCATTGAGATCATGGCTCAGGACCCCGCAGTAGGCATGATTTTAGTCTGCCAGGAGTGCGAGCAGGCCCTGCTGGAGGAGCAGGATTACATTTACTGGGATATCGTCAAAACGGTGGCCGAGCTCAAGCTGGACAAACCGCTGGCGGTATACTCCCCCCTCTCCGGCGGTCTCCATCCATCCATGAAGCGAATTTTAGATGCGGCTTGTGTCCCCCTCTTGCAGGGGATGCAGGAGACCATGCGGGCGGTGGCCCTTCTAATGGAGTATGCCAAGTTCCGCCGTGGGGCCGTCTGGGCGCAGACCACACAGCCCCGGCAGCCCAAGCTGTTGGCTGAGTTCCCCGACAGCGGTGTCCTGAGCGAGGGGGAGAGTAAGGCCCTACTGCGTGCCTACGACATCCCAGTCGCGAAAGAGGCCCTAGTCCAGAGCGTCGAGGAGGCGGTCTCGTCGGCAGAGGCCATCGGCTACCCGGTGGTCATGAAGATAGACTCTCCCGACATCCGGCACAAGACCGAGGCCGGGGTGGTGCGGCTGAATGTCTCCAGTTCAGAGCAGGTCCAGACTGTCTATGAGGAACTGCTTGCAAATGCAAAGGCTTACGATCCCAATGCCTTGATCCGTGGGATCTCCATCCAGGAGATGGTGACCGGGGGCACCGAGATCATCTTGGGTATGAAAAACGACGCCAACTTCGGCCCTAGCGTCATGGTGGGCCTGGGCGGCATCTTTGTTGAGATATTTCAGGATGTGGCCCTGCGGCTGGCACCGGTGAGCAGGGAGGCCGCTTACGAGATGATCGGCTCCCTGAAGGGAAAACCGGTTTTGGAGGGGGCCCGCGGCCGGGCAAAGGCGGACCTCGACGCGCTGGCAGATACCATTGTAAAGTTCAGTCAGTTGGCGGTGGATAACGCCGGGACCATTGGAGAAATGGATATCAACCCAGTCCTTGTTCTGGAAGCTGGGAAGGGTGTGCGCGCCGTAGACGCGCTGGCTGTCAAAAAACAATAAAGATTAGGAGACTATAACAATGAATACGATTTTGGTTGAGATAGAAAAACGCATCGCCACTGTCACCCTGAACCGCCCTGGAAAGCTGAATGCCTTTAACCATGAGCTGGTGGCCGAGCTGACCCAGGCTCTCCGGGACCTGGATCAGGACGACAATGTCAATGTCATCGTGCTCAAGGGAGCTGGCCGGTGCTTTGGATCTGGCTACGATGTCACTCCCAGCGACAAGCCCTATACCACCATTAAGGAGTGGCGCAAAGAGGCGGTGGACAGCAATTTGATGATGTACAGCGCATGGGAGAACCGTAAGCCGATGATCGCCCAGGTCCACGGCTACTGCTTCGGTGGCGCCTGCGATCTGCTCATGAGCTGCGATTTGGCCGTCTGCTCAGAGGATGCCCTCTTCTCAGTGCCGGAGATCCAGTTCAACACCCACCCCTCCCTGCTGATTATGCCCTATACCATGCTGATGAAGCACGCCAAAATGCTCCTGATGAGCGGTGACCGGATCTCCGCCCAGGACGCGGTCCGGATTGGCTTGGTCAACGAGGCCGTTCCAACAGATCAGCTGGAGGAGACTGTAAAAGCACTGGCCGCCAAGTTGGTCAAAATTCCCACTCCCGCCCTCCAGGGCTGCAAAAAGACGATCAACAAGATCTATGAGCTGGCCGGGATGCGGGAGGCCATGTATATGAGCGAGGAGGCCTTTGCGGCAGTCAAGGTCCAGCACACCCCGGAGTCCGATAAGTTCTTTGAGATCGCGGACCGGGACGGCATGAAGGCGGCCTTCCAGTGGCGGGACGATTACTTTGTGGGCAAAGCCAGCCTCTAACGCGAACCCATCCTCCCTTGCGGACGGGAGGCGTAGGAATTAGAACTTGTGAATACAGGTTCTCAGTATGGAAGATAGAGGGTGGCCGGTATGGTGACATTTTACTTAAATGGAAGTCCGGTTTCCGGTATGGAGGACAAAAAGCTGATGACCTTCCTGCGAGAGGACTGCGGGATAACCTCGGTGAAAAACGGGTGTGATATGGGGGTATGTGGGGCCTGTACCGTGCTGATTGACGGGGTAAAAAAGACGGCCTGCCGCCAGACACTGGCCCAGGTGGCGGGAAGGCAGGTGCTTACCGTTGAGGGGCTCTCTACACAAGAGCAGGAGGTCTATTCCTACGCCTTCGGCAAGGCGGGGGCCGTGCAATGCGGATATTGTATTCCGGGGATGGTCCTTAGCGCCAAGGCCCTGCTAGACCGGAATCCAGACCCTGACCGCAGGGATATCAAGCAGGCAATCCGGGGGAATCTGTGCCGTTGTACCGGCTATGTGAAGATTGAGCAGGCCATTCTCCTGGCTGCCGCCCACTTCCGAAACGGGGGACAGCTTCCAGTCGAGGAGGAGGACGGTAGGGTAGGTGGAAGGTTCATCCGCCTTGATGCCGCTGACAAAGTCCTTGGCAGGGCGGCCTACTGCGACGATCTGGCCCTGGAGGGGATGCTGTACGGCGCGGTACTCCGAGCGGAGCACCCCCGCGCGGTGGTCCAAGGAATTGACACCACAAAGGCCAAGGCGCTTGCAGGGGTTCGCTGTGTCCTGACTGCGGAGGACATCCCCGGCGGGGTCTACGACGGCTATCTGGCCCTGGACTGGCCGGTGCTGGTGCCCGTAGGGGATACCACCCACTACATCGGGGATGCGCTAGCCATTGTGGCGGCGGATACCGCGGAGATTGCACGGGAGGCGGTCCGGCAGATTGAGGTTCGCTATGAGGTCTTGTCCCCGGTTACAACCCCCCAGGCAGCCCTGGAGCCTGACGCACCCAAACTCCACACGGACGGCAATCAGCTGGCAGAGCTCCATATTATCCGCGGGGATGTGGACAAAGCGCTGCAAGCCTCTGCGGTGGTTCTCCGGGAGACCTTTTCTACCCCCTATACAGAGCATGCATTTATGGAGCCTGAGAGCACTCTGGCCTATTACGATAGCGACGGACGCTTAAACCTGCGGGTTGGGACACAGAACATTCACCACGATGCCCAATGTCTCTCCCGGATTCTCAACCTCCCTGTCGATCAGATTCGGGTCCATGCCCAGAGCATCGGAGGGGCCTTTGGCGGGAAAGAGGACCTCACCGTCCAGCACCACGCTGCTCTGCTCTGCTATTACACCCACAGACCGGTCAAGCTCACCTTTACCAGGGAAGAGAGCCTGCGGGTCCACCCCAAGCGCCACCCAATGACGATCACTCTGACCCTTGGCCTAGACAAGTCCGGCCAGTTTACGGCGCTGCGGGGGGAGATCATAGCCGATACGGGGGCCTATGCCTCCCTGGGTGCCGGCGTTATGCGCCGGGCCGTGACCCATATGTGCGGCCCCTATCGGATGCCCAATGTGGACCTGTACGGCTGTGCCGTGTATACCAATAACCCGCCCTCCGGGGCTTTCCGGGGGTTTGGGGTCGCCCAATCGGCCTTTGCCCTGGAGACCTGCGTGGATATGGCGGCCCAGAAGCTGGGGCTGGATCGGTTCGCTATCCGCTGGGAGAACGCCCTCGAACCGGGCGACCATATGGGAACCGGGCAGATCTGCACCCCGGACACCGCTATCAAGGAGACCCTGCTGGCCGTCAAAGAGACCTATGAGGCCGGCATACAGGCGGGAAAGACAGTTGGCATCGCCTGCGCCATCAAAAACGCGGGGATCGGCATGGGGATGCAGGACACCGGACGGGCGATCCTCCGGCTGGAGGATGGACAGGTCGTATTGTATTCCGCTGCCGTCTGCATCGGGCAGGGACTGGCCACCACCATGGCCCAGATCGCGGCGCAGACCCTGGATTGTCCGGTTGCCGGCATTAAGGTCATGCCGCCCGACACCGCCGTTACCCTGGACACCGGCGCGACCACCGGCTCCCGCCAGACCATCCTCTCCGGCGAGGCCGTCCGTCAGGCTGCGCTCCAGCTCAAGGCGGATCTGGCCGGGCACGATCTCTCCGCCCTGGAGGGCAGAGCCTATACCGGGATCTATACACCTAAGACAGACCCCCTGGATTCTGAGGTCTCTGATCCCCAGTTCCATGTGTCCTATGGCTATGCCACTCACCTGGCCGTACTGGATGATACGGGACAGGTGGAACGGATTGTGGCGGCCCACGATATCGGACAGGCCATCAATCCCCTAAACGTGGAGGGACAGATCGAGGGCGGCGTGGTGATGGGGATGGGCTATGCCCTGACTGAGCGCTTCCAGGTGGAAGAGGGCTATGTGAAATCCAATTTTGCAAAGCTGGGCCTGCTGCGGGCCACAGATATCCCTGAAATCGAGACGGTCCTTCTGGGGAAGCCGTGCTGTGAGGAGAGCTATGGCGCAAAGGGTGTGGGGGAGATCGCCACCATCCCGACGGCCCCTGCCATCGCGTCGGCCTACAATGCGCTTCAGCACACCTTTCAGCACAGCCTGCCCCTGGAAAACACACCGTACAGCCGGTAGCGGACCGCGGAGAGAGCCCACCCTGTTGGGACAGAAAAAAAGGAGGCTGCAAATCATGGCGCTGCGCAGAATTATCATGATTGTCAATGGAGTAGAGCGGGCGTTTACCTTCAACCCGGAGCGGGACACCTTGGCCGAGGTGCTGCGGCGCTATGGCCTGACCGGGACAAAGGTGGGGTGCGGCACCGGACAGTGCGGGTCGTGCTCGGTGATTTTGAACGGGAAGGTTGTCCGCTCCTGCCGCAAATATATGCGGGATTTAAACCGCTTCGATGTGGTGGAGACCATCGAAGGGCTGGGGACCGCCAACCATCTGCACCCCCTCCAGCAGGCATGGATCACCTATGGCGGGGTCCAGTGCGGATTCTGCACCCCCGGCTTTATCGTCTCGGCCAAGGCCCTGCTGGATGAGAATTTAACTCCCACCCGGGAGGAGGTCCGCGCTTGGTTCCAAAAGCACCGGAACATCTGCCGGTGTACCGGCTACAAGCCCCTGGTAGATGCGGTCATGGCGGCGGCGGCCGTCATGCGCGGGGAAAAGACCATGGAGGATATCACCTTCCACACGGAGGGTAAGGAGGGCTTCTACGGCAGCAAGCTCCCCCGGCCTGCCGCTCTGGCCAAGGTCATGGGGCTTGCAGACTACGGCGACGACATCAAGCACAAGATGCCCCCCGGCACCCTCCATGTGGCGGTGGTCCAACCCCGTATAACCTCCCACGCCAAGATCCTGCGGATTCACACCGAGGAGGCCGAGGAGATGCCGGGGGTGGTCAAGGTGGTCACTGCCAAGGATGTCAAGGGGACCAACCGGATGAATACCCCGGTGGCTCATCCCAGGAGCAAGGCCAACGGCCTGGAGCGACCCATCTTTGCCGACGAGAAGATCTACCGCTATGGGGATCTAGTGGCAGCAGTGGTGGCGACGGACGAGGAGACGGCCCGGGCTGCCGCCAAAAAGGTCACGGTGGAGTTAGAGCCTCTGCCGGAATACCTCAATTATCTGGACGCCGTCATGCCGGACGCGTTGAGTATCCACGAGGAGGGCGGCAATATCTACATGGTTCAGCCCCTGCACAAGGGGGAAGAGGCTGCAGAGGTCATCAATCGCTCCTACTGCTCGGTGGGGGGCAGCTTCCACTCTTCCAGGGAACCCCACCTGAGTCTGGAGGGCCAGACCCTGCAGGCTTACTGGGATGAGGAGGGAAATCTGACCCTCCAGTGCAAGACCCAGGCCATCGGCTTCAACCGGGGCGCGATGGGACCGGCCATCGGCCTGCCGCCGGAGAAAATCCGCCTGATTGAAAATCCCACCGGCGCCAGCTTTGGCTGGGCGGTGTGCGCCGCCAACTACGCCTTTTTGGCGGTCTGCCTGATGGCGGTCAACCAGCCTCTCACCATCACCATGAGCTACGAGGAGACCCAGCATTTTGTCGGCAAGCGGACGCCATCCTACTCCAACGCCCGCCTGGCCTGCGATGAGACAGGGCGGCTGACCGCGCTGGAATTTGACATTGGGATTGACCACGGCCCCTATACGGAGATTGCGGACGCGCTGGCACAGAAGGTCTGCCGCTTTATGGGCTTCCCCTACCAGATCCCCAATATCACAGGGCTGTCCCGCATCGCCCACACCAACCACAACTTTGGAACCTCTTACCGGGGCTTCGGCTCACCCCAGGCGTACACCACATCAGAATCTCTGATGGATATGCTGGCCCGAAAGATGGGGATGGATCCCTTTGAATTCCGCTATCTCAATGTGGCCCGGCCCGGTGATTTGAATCCCAATGGCTATCCCTATAAAGACTATCCCATGGTGGAGCTGATGGACAAAGCCCGGCCTATCTATCAGGAATGGACAAAGCACGCAGAGGAGACCTCTACTCCGGAGCGGAAACGGGGCGTGGGTGTGTCCTGCGGCGGCTTTAACGTGACCCTGGGCTTTGACCGGAGCCAGGTGGCCCTGGAGCTCAACCAGGACGGCACCTTTACCCAGTATAACACCTGGGAGGACCAGGGACAGGGGGGAGACATCGGTGCCCTGACTCTCACCCATGAGGCCCTGCGGCCCATGAAGGTCCCTTTGGAGAAGATCCGTCTGGTGATGAACGACTCCCATCTGTGTCCCGACTCCGGGATTGCCGCCGGTAGCCGGAGCCATTACATGGGGGGCCGGGCCACCATAGACGCGGCCAACCAGCTTATGGACGCCATGCGCAAGCCGGACGGCACCTACCGGACCTACGATGAGATGGTAGCGGAGGGGATTCCGACCAAGTATACCGGCTCCTTCGACACTGCGGCCACCTATGTCCCCATCGACCCCAACTCTGGACACGGCGATCCCACCCCGGAATATAACTACGGCGTCTTCCTCTCCGAGGTAGAGGTGGAGATCGCCACAGGGAAGACAACTGTACTGCGGATGCTCACCGTTGGCGATGTGGGCGTCATTGGAAACCGGCTGGCGGTAGAGGGTCAGGCCTATGGCGGCATGTCTCACACGGTGGGCTTCGCCCTCACCGAGGACTACGATGACCTGAAACGGCACGGCAGTCTGGCGGCCTGTGGTATCCCCACTATTCAGGAGGTCCCGGACGATATGCAGCTGATTTTCCAGGAAAACCGCCGGACAGAGGGCCCCTTTGGCTCGTGCGGCTGTTCGGAGCTCTTCCAATCCGGGGGACACATGTCCATCATCAACGGGATTGAGCAGGCGGCAGGGGTTCGGATCGATTCCCTCCCCGCCAAGCCGGAGCAGGTTCTGACGGCCCTGGAAGGGAAGGCCAGCGGCGCGGATCAGACCCAGGAGCCCTATTATCTGGGCCAGGATTTTTATGATACCCTGGACGAGCTGAGAGACAATCCGGTCTAATAACTTGCAGCTTCTGTACCTCCCCGGTCTGCCGGGGAGGTAAGAACCACAACATGGAGTGGCACGGGGTGGTGATTACCCACCACGACTACGACCACATCGGGGTCCTGGCCCAGGTACTGGACCGCGGCGGTGTTGTCGAGGGGGACCTCCGGCAGGCGCTGTCCAGCATGACCAGAGCGATAGATAGCTCCGTTTAAAGGAGCTATGAAATTTGACAAAAACAGACGGCAGGAGACAGAGAGGGTGATTTCATGCGGGCAGAGGAGCTGAACGCCTATACGGCCAACTGCTTCCGGGACGATCAGCCGCCCTGCGCCGCGGCTTGTCCCCTTCGGGTGGATGTCCCGCAGCTGCTGGAGCGGATACAAAAAAACCGGCTGTCCTCCGCCTACCGGGCCTATCGAAATAAGGTGCTCTTTCCCGGCATTGTGGCGGCTATCTGCCCTGGCTACTGTCAAGACGCCTGTGTTCGCGGCAGGAGAGATCGCCCGGTAGCGGTGGGGTGGCTGGAGCAGTATCTGAGCGCCTCCTGCGTCGGTGTGAAGCCGGAGCGGTTTCGCATCGCCAAAAAGGAGGGCCGGATTGCGGTTGTCGGCGGCGGATTGAGCGGCCTAGGCTGTGCCTTACAGCTGGCCCAGCGGAATTACAGTGTGACCGTCTACGAGCAGTCAGACCGCTTGGGCGGCAGTCTGCGGCGTTTGCTCGCTGAGGATCAGTACCTCCCGGAGATCCAGGCGGCCTTTGAGACGCTCCCCTGTACCTTCGTGCTGGGCCAGCGGATCACAGATCTCTCCCAACTTGAGGCGGACGGGATCTATATCGCCACGGGCGTGGGCGGAGACACCTTCGGCCTGGAGGCGGGGATGGACCGGCAATCTCTGGGGAGTACGCAGCTGGGTGTCTTCTTAGGGGGCGCGTGCCTTGGGGCGGACCCCATACACGCACTAGAGCATGGCATACGTGTGTCCCACTCGATAGAGAAATATTTAAAAACAGGGCTGATGGATGGTATGCCGGAGACCTATCAGGTCCCTCCGGTCAACCCCCATATCTATACAATCGGCCTGCCGGAGCTGCCGCAGTCCTCCTGTACGGAACACGAGGCGGAACGGGCCGTACAGGAGGCGCAGCGGTGTACCGGATGCAGGTGTACTCTCTGTTATGACGGCTGTGAACTGATGCAGTTCTACAACAGGGCCCCCAGACGGATTGTCATGGACGCCGTCTCCAGCCTTCAGCCGGTGAAGCAGCTTACTTCTCGGATCAACAGCCGTCTGATCTATGGCTGCAATCAGTGCGGCCTGTGTAAGGAGCTGTGCCCGGAGCACACTGATACCGGCGGTGCAATCTTAGAGACCCGGCGCCAATTCCACCGGGACGGCGCTATTCCCCCCGCCTTTTACGACTACTGGCGGCGGGACATGGACCACGCAATGGGCGGGCAGTCCTATCTGCTCCAGCCCGGAACCGGTGAAACCCGGTATCTGCTGGTCCCAGGCTGTCAGCTCTGCGCCTCCGCCCCTGAGCTGGTGCGCGAAACCTATGACAGACTCCGAAAGGAGGTCCCAGAGACCGGGATCTGGCTGGGCTGCTGCGGGCTTCCAGCCAGGTGGGCGGGGGACGAGGGACGGTTTGAAGCCGTGTGGGAGGTCCTCCGCCGGGACTGGGAGTCAGCGGGCCGTCCGGCCCTGCTCTTCGCCTGTACCTCCTGTCAAAAGACCTTTGGAGAACAGCTTCCCCAGACTCAGCGGCAGTCTCTCTATGAATTTTTGCTGGCCTTTAATCACGCCGCCATCCCGCCGCAGGAGCAGGCAGCCCTCTTCGACCCCTGTGCCAGCCGATATGACCCCAAGGTGGGAGACAGCGTGCGGCGTTTGCTGGCGCACCACGGCATCCAGATCCACGAGCTGTCCCACTCTGGGACCCAGGCCCAATGCTGCGGCTTTGGAGGCCACATCTACCCGTCCAACCAAGCACTGGCCTTGGCGATTGCGGCCAAGCGGACCGTGGAATCTACCCTGCCTTATGTGGTGTACTGCGCCAACTGCCGCGATGTCTTTTCCACCGCAGGGAAGGAGTGCAGGCATGTGCTGGACGTACTGTTCGGAGACAATGACGGCAGTCAAAAGCCCCCGCACCTGGGCCAGCGGCGGTACAATCGAACCCTTCTGCGCGCATGGATGACCGGCGGGACACCGCCGGAAGAACAGATATCCCGCATGGAACTGTCAGAAGCGCTACTGGACAAGCTGGACCGGCTTCTCCTGCGGCGGGAGGAGGTAGAAGCAATTCTTCTGGCGGGAGAAGCAAGCGGTCAAACCATACGCAGTAAGACCGACGGCAGCTTCACCACTTACGGACCGGCGGGCGTCCTGACCTGCTGGGTGGTGTACCACCCCCTATCCGACGGATGTTACCGGGTAGAAAACGTGTACGCGCACCGTTTTGCCATTGAGAGCGGAGGAAATGGGAGTTCATGAGAGAAGAAAACATCTATATACCGCCAGCCCTGCTGGAACAGCTGGAGCGGGACGGGATACCGCCCAAGCGGGTGCGCGATCTGATCCAGACCGCGGAAGCACATGGTATCAAATTCCGCATTGGCGCGGATTACTGCGCCAGCCAGCGTATGGGGACGATCACGCTCTGGGTGGTCTACCACATTTTGTCCAGTGGAGAAATCCATGTGGATCGCGCTTATCACCATCGAATGCAGCTTATCCCGGAGGAGGAGAGCCATGCTTGAGGAATCAATACCCGATCTGATCTGCTGTCGGTGCAATCTGCTCCTGGAGCCCCGGAAAGCGGTGTTCCGCTATCTGGGCCACGACTTTGAGGTAACCCTGCCCGGCTGTCCGAACTGCGGCCAGATCTATCTGTCTGAGGAATTGGTCAACGGAAAAATTGCGGAGGTAGAGCAGACTTTGGAAGATAAATAGCAGGCGGAGACGCGGCTTCGGGTGCCTTCAGACCCACAATGGAGATTCAGCTCCGGTCTGATGGTAATTGCAGCTTCCATGAGACTGAATTGTCCAAAAATCAGACGAGGAGGTTCAGAAGGGAGGATTTGGAGTACATAAGAATCAGAGTATTGGACAGTGCAGTCAAATAGAACCCACAACATGAAGGAACGACAGAACTCCGATGAATTGCGCATCTGCCCCCTACAGGGGGCGAGCGGGAAAGAAGGTATTTCCATCATGAAAAAAATCATTGCTGTACTCTTGACCACGGCGCTTTTGCTGGGGACCACTGCCTGCGCCCCATCCGGCACCAAAACAACACCGCCCCCCTCCGCCTCCGCGCCGTCAGGTTCCCCGGAGCAGAAAACCCAGAACCCCTCCGAGATCCAAATCGGCGTGCTGATTCCCGGCTCCCCCACCAACGGCGGCTTCTGTGAGCAGGGCGCCAACGGCGCCGATCTGATCCGGAATATGGGCTATAAGGTCAGCCTGGTAGAGGCTGTCACCGCCGAGGAGATCAAAAGCGAGGCGGAGAACATGGCTAGCGAGGGCTATAAGATCGTCTTTGGCCACGGCGGCCAGTGCGACACCCCCTTCTCTGAGGTCAGCCCCGATTACCCGGACACCTGGTTTGTCGTCACCGGCGGCAACATCATCACCGCAAATCAGTTTCCCTTCTATGTAGCCCAGGAGGAGACGGCGTATCTGATGGGGATGATCGCTGGTATGATGACTAAGAGCGGCACCGTCGCCTTTAACCTGGACGGAGATTTCCCCGCCTATACCGTGCTTACCAATGCCTACCAGCTGGCCGCAGAGACCGTGAATCCAGAGGTAAAGACGCTGTCCGTCCTGCTGAGTGCCGCCACCTCCTCGGAAGGCTACGAGACCACTCTGAATCAGATCTCCGCCGGAGCGGATATGATCTACTCCAACACCAACGAGGCCCAGAGCGGCGCCATGAAGGCGGCAGAGGAGAGCGAGGGGGTCTATATCTTCGGCAACGCGGACGATTTCAGTAGTGTGGCCCCCAATAGCTGCCTGGTCAGCATGATCACCCACTACACTGTGGGCTTTGAGAAGGTGGTTCAGCTGCTCATGTCGGGAGAGCCCTTTGAGCCGGAGATCGTATTTGTCTCCATGAAGGACGGCGGCTCTGAGCTGTGCTGGAATGAGAAGCTCCAGGATCAGGTCCCCGCCGAGGTCATGGAGGCGGTGGAGAAGGCCACCCAGGAGATCTATGACGGTACCCTCCACGTCCCAACCGCCTATGATATCGGCTCTGACTACCAGATCGGCCAGGTGATCCGGCCATAGAAGCGGCTTCAAGCGGGTAGAGCCAAAAAATACACACGTTTTTCTCCCTCCCTAGCCGGGGAGGGAAAAAACGATCCATCCGGCAGCTGCGCAATTGGACAATAAAACGGCAGAAATGAGGTGTCACGCCATGGCGGAAGAGCTGCAAGAACAATTAGAGCAGGTACACGCGCTGTTAGAGCAGGGCTACCATTGCAGTCAGGTGATGATGGGGCTGTCTATGGAGCTGCGGCAGATAACCGCCCCCTTTGTACTGCGGGCATTGGGGGCGCTGGGATACGGAATGTTCGCCCAGCGGACCTGCGGTATATTGACAGGAGGGGTATGTATGCTGTCCAGTTACTTCCCCCGTGAGGAAGTGGAACCGGAGCCGATGGGCTATCAGAAGCTGGCGGAGCGGCTGGTGTGCTGGTTTGAGGAGACCTACCACAGCATACAGTGCGGCGACCTGGTGGGGCAGGCGCAAAACTGCGCACGATGCCCGCAGATGATGGCAGAGACTTTTGTGCAGTGCCTGGCACTCTTGGAGGAGGAGGGGATCGATCCCTATGAATAGGTCTGTCTTACATGAGACCCAGAGCCTGTGTCCCGTCTGCCTGAACAAAATTCCTGCCCGTTATACCGCCAGGGAGGACGGTGTCTGGCTGGAAAAGCGGTGTGATCAGCACGGGGACTTTGCCGCCCCGATCTGGGACAGCGCCAGCGAGTTTACCGCCTGGATTCGGGAGTACCCCATTCAGCCGCCCAAACATCCAACCTATCCCGTGGAGCGTGGGTGTCCCTTCGACTGCGGCCTGTGTGTCAACCACCGGCAAGCCCCCTGCTGTGTGTTGATGGAGGTGACAGAGCGATGCAATCTGGGCTGTCCAGTCTGCTTCGCGCGCAGCGGGGCAGCGGGGGCAGATGTTCCGCTGGAGACCATTTCAGGGTGGTATGATCTGCTGCTGGACCAGGGCGGCCCCTTTAATATTCAGCTCTCCGGTGGTGAGCCCACCCTGCGGGAGGACCTGCCCCAAATTATCTCCACGGGGGTAGAAAAGGGCTTTTCCTTTTTCCAGCTCAATACCAACGGCCTGCGGATTGCACAGGATTTGGACTACCTGCGCCGCCTGGCTGGGGCGGGGCTGAACACCGTCTTTTTGCAGTTTGACGGCTTGAGCGCCCAATCTGGAGCGCGCCTGAGAGGGCGGGATCTGGTTGCAGAAAAGCGCGCCGCCATTGCACACTGCCGTCAGGCCGGGGTGGGGGTAGTTCTAGTCCCTACCGTATGCAGGGGGGTCAACGAAGGCGAGCTGGGACATATTCTGGAGTTTGCCGCCTCTGAGATGCCAACGGTCCGGGGCGTACATTTCCAACCTATCAGCTTCTTTGGCCGGGTGGAGGGACTGACCGCCGGGGCGGGACGGATGACAATCCCGGCGCTGCTGTCCGCAATCGAGGGCCAGACCGGAGGAAAGCTGAAGCGGTCGGATTTTCTGCCGGGCGGCGGGGTCCATGCCCTGTGCTCCTTTCACGCCAATTATACAGTCCGGGATGGAACGTGGACCTTGCAGCAGACAGCCTCCTCCTGCTGTTGTCATAACACCAGCGATGCCGCCCGCAAAAAGGTCGCCAGTCAGTGGTCGGCGCCGCAGGAGAGCCGCTGTTGCAAAGACAGCGGGCTGGATTCCTTGGACGCTTTTTTGCACCAGCGAAAATATGAGACACTAGCGGTCTCTGGAATGGCCTTTCAAGATGGGTGGACGGTGGATTTAGAGCGCCTTTGCCGCTGTAATGTCCATGTGGTTCGGACTGGGCAACTGATCCCCTTCTGCTCCTGCCAGCTCACAGCGGAGGATGGGGCCGCCCTGCACCTTTAGATGCTGTTTAGGAGCGCAAAGAGGAGGCTGTTATGAGAGAAGATTGTCTGCGGCCAGGAGGCTGGAAGCTGACCGAAGCCCTGCTCAACCGCGCCGGGGTAAAGACCGGAATGCGGCTTTTAGATGTGGGATGCGGTACAGGAAAGATAGTCCGGCGGCTCCGGGAGGAAAACAGCCTTGATGTGGTCGGGATCGATTTGGACGTGGAGGAGACCCCGTTTCTGGTCCGGGGAGACGCCCGGCATCTCCCCTGGGGGGCAGAAGAATTTGACGCAGTACTGCTGGAGTGCAGTCTCTCCTGTATGGAGGCGCCGGAGCTGGTACTCAAAGAAATAGACCGCGTCCTCCGACCGTGGGGGACTATATTGATCTCCGATCTGTACACGAGAGGGAGTTCCGCCGTCTGGCACGGTCAGGTGAGGCGGGTAGATACGCTGGACCGGCAGCTGGAATACTTAAAGGAAGCTGGCTTCCAGACGTTAGACCTTCAATACCACGACGAGGCGCTGATCAGCTGTTGGGCCTCCCTAGTCTTTTCCCAGGGAATAGAAGGGGCCAAAAGGATCCTGGGGTGTGACGGAAGCTGCGATGTCTCCCGGTGGGGATATTATTCCGCTGTTCTGAGCCGGAGGGTGCGAAAGGAATCTGCATGTGGCCCGCAGGGAAGACAACCGCTCCCCTATCCTGTAGCGGAACAGGAGATCCGGCGCTGGCAGTTAACCCAGGCAGCGCAGGCCATTGACCGTGCCAAAGAGAACAGTTGCTTTTTCCGCCGCCATCTGTCGGAGTGTAGCGGCCAAACAGTGCTCCAGGCGGGCAGTCTGGAGTCTCTTCCCCTGATGGACGGTGTGCTGCTGGCGGAACACGGTACTGCGCTGCTCTGCGTTCCGCTGGAGGAGACCGCACGGGTACGAACCATCCCCACCTCCGGCAGTACGGGCCGGGCCAAACGGATCTGGTTTACCGAGGCCGAGCTGGACAGGACGGTCAGCTTTTTTGCCCGCGGTATGGCGGAGATCGCCGTGGGCAGCGGAGAGACGGCGATTTTAATGTCAGACAGCAGGCCCTATAGTATCGCCAGCCTGCTGCGGGAGGGGCTGGCTCAGATTGGGAAGAGGGCCGTCATTCTGGGCCGGCCCCAGGGACAGCGCGATTTGGATTTGGTCCCCAAAGGATGTGCCTGTCTCGTCGGCCTGCCGACGGATGTGTATTACCTGGCCCAAAAACGGCCGGAGCTGCGACCGGAGAGCGTCCTGCTCAGTGCCGACTATATCCCGCCAATACTGCGGGAGAGGATCACAGCCGTCTGGGATTGTCCGGTGTTCTGCCACTACGGGATGACCGAGACCGGCTATGGCCTGGCCGTCCAGTGCCGGCATTTACAGGGACAGCACCTGCGCTGGCAGGATTATTTGGTGGAGATCCTGAACCCGGGCACCCATCAGTCCCTGCCGGACGGACAGGCAGGGGAGATCGTTCTGACCAGTCTGTTCCCACAAAAGGCCATGCCCCTGATTCGTTACTGTACCGGTGACATTGGGAGCCTGCTGCGGGAAGGCTGTCCATGCGGCAGGTCGGGACCGCGCTTAGGACCAATCTTAGGCAGGAAACAACAGCTTCGGGAACAGGGAAACATCCATCAATTAGACGATCTTCTATTCTCACTCCCAGAGGTTCTGGGATATTACACCATCCGGGAGAGGGACGGCCTCCTGCTCTGTATAGAGGGGCGGATACCCAGCTGGGGAAAGGAGAGCATACAGCAGTGCTTCGCTTTTCCCGTCCGTATAGAATTTGGTGAAGCCCCTCCCTGGGTCTTTTCCGGGAAACGCAGGGAGCTGGACGCCAGACCGCAAGGGTTCCCAGTATGACAGGATGCGAGGTGGAAGGAACAGACAGCCATTTAAAAATGAACTTGCAAACCCACCGAAAACGGCTATAATAAAACTTAAATTAGGTTGAATTGGAGGGATTTTATGCCGGTTTTAGGTGCGATTCTTGTCCCCCATCCGCCCATCCTTCTCCCCCAGATCGGACGGGGACAGGAGCGGGGAGTCCAGGCCACCATCGAGGCTTACCGTATGGCCGCCCAGCGGGCAGCAGACTGGCAGCCGGAGGTCCTCATCATTACCTCTCCCCACACAGTGATGTACGCGGACTACTTCCACATCTCTCCCAATCGCGGCGCATCGGGGAATATGTCTGCCTTTGGGGCGGCAGAAATCCGGCTGTATGCCGTTTATGATGAGGAGCTGCGGCAGGAGGTTATCCGGCAGGCAGAGGAGGCGGATATCCAGGCCGGGACCTTGGGAGAGCGGGATGCCGCGCTGGATCATGGGACCTTTTTGCCCCTGTACTTTCTCCAGGAGGCGGGTGTGACCTGTCCCATTCTGCGCATAGGGCTGTCCGGTTTCTCCCCGCTGGAGCACTACCGGCTGGGCCGATGTATCGCCAGGGCTGTGGCAGTTTTAGGCCGCCGGGCGGTCTTTGTGGCCAGTGGAGATCTGTCCCACAAGCTGAAGGACGACGGCCCTTATGGCTATGCACCTGAGGGGCCGGTCTTTGACCAGCGGGTGACACAGGCTATGTCGGAGGGGGACTTTTTGCAGTTTTTGACCCTAGACTACAACCTGTGCGGCCGGGCTGCGGAGTGCGGCCTGCGGTCCTTTCAGATCATGGCCGGGGTACTGGACGGTCTGGCAGTCCAGCCCGACCTCCTCAGCTATGAGGGAACCTTTGGGGTGGGGTATGCCGTCGCGGTCTTTCCTGTGACCGGTCCAGATGAGAACCGCCGTTTCGCCCAGTGTTGTGAGGAGGCCGAACGCGCACGCCTGGCCGAACGAAAAGCCGCAGAGGATCCATGGGTGCGGCTGGCACGTCTGTCCCTGGAGACCTTCGTCCGCACAGGAAAGCGCTTGGAGAAACTGCCGGAGCACCTGCCAACAGAGTTGACAAACAGGGCCGCCGGAGCCTTTGTCTCCCTCCACCTTCATGGACAGCTCCGCGGGTGTATCGGAACTACCGGGCCTACGGCTGAAAGCGTGGCCTGGGAGATTGTACAAAATGCGGTTTCTGCAGGGACTGGAGATCCGCGCTTCACGCCTGTAGAGCCCCAGGAGCTGGATCAATTGGAATATAGTGTGGATATATTGGGGGAGGCCGAGGCCGTCAAAGCCTTAGGGGATCTGGATGTGAAGCAATACGGCGTCATTGTCTCCTGCGGCGGCCGGCGGGGACTGCTCCTCCCCGACTTGGAGGGGGTGGATTCGGTCGGACAGCAGATTGAGATTGCCAGACAGAAGGGCGGCATCGGTGCCAAGGAGCCTTACACGTTAGAACGGTTTGAGGTGGTGCGTCACACATGATCTGTACCTTGTGCGTTCACCACTGTGATTTAGAAGAAGGGCAGACTGGTCTGTGCCGGGCCAGAGGGTGCCGGAATGGGGCAATTATTCCCCTGAATTATGGGCAGATCACCAGCCTGTCCCTGGATCCCATTGAGAAAAAGCCGCTGCGCCGGTTTCATCCCGGCAGTCTGATTTTGTCTGTGGGGAGCTTTGGCTGTAATCTGCACTGTCCGTTCTGCCAAAATCACGAGATCTCCATGGCCGGCATGGGGACCATCCGGACGTTGGAGATGACGCCGGAACAGCTGGTCAGCAAGGCGGCAGAGCTACGGCCACAAGGCAACATCGGGGTGGCCTATACTTACAATGAACCGCTGGTAGGCTATGAGTATGTTCGGGATTGCGCCACCCTGATCCATCAACAGGGGATGGTCAACATTATGGTGACAAACGGTACCATTGAAGAGAGACCTTGGCGGGCGCTGCTGCCCTATATTGACGCGGCTAACATCGACCTCAAAGGGTTCACTTCTACCTGGTACCGGCGGCTGGGAGGTGATCTAGAGACTGTTAAACGTGCAATCATCCTGGCGGCAGAACAGTGTCATGTGGAGGTGACAACCCTGCTGATCCCAGGCAAAAATGACAGGGTGGAGGAGATCCGCGCCCTGGCTCAGTGGCTGCAAGGGGTGGATAAAACCATTCCGCTGCATCTGTCCCGGTTTTTCCCGCGGTATCAGATGACAAACTGGCCCTCAACACCTGTGGAGCAGGTCTACCGTCTGGCCAGGGAGGCCAGTGCATATCTCACTTATGTTTACACGGGAAACTGCTAAACCGCTCAACTAGTTTATCTGTAGCGTGACATAAACCGAGCATGCAAGCCGCCTATTCACAGAGAATAGGCGGCTTCAAACTTTGTAGACTGTTGTTTATGCTTGACACTGATTTAGACGCAGGCCTTTTTGATCTCATCCGCCAGCACAGGCAGGACTTCAAACAGATTGCCTACCACGACGAAGATTGGGCCGTACTTCTCCATGGATTACATTTTGTGGCAGCACAGTCCCTCAACATCGTGGGCCGCCTCCATAATGATCTCGCTCACGGTGGGGTGGGCATGAATGGTGTCTGCGATATCCTCAACGTCCAGATTGCTGGCGATAGCAAGGGTGGCCTCGCCGATCATCTCTGTGGCGTGGGGAGCCAGGATGTGGCAGCCCAGCACCTTGTTGGTATCCGCGTCAATCACCAGTTTGGCAAAGCCGTCCGAGCAGGCGATGGCCAAGCTACGGCCGTTGCCCGACACGTTGAAGCGGCCTGTCTTCACCTTGTGGCCTGCGGTGACGGCCTTTTCCTCAGTCAGTCCTACGTAAGCGATCTCCGGGGTGGTATAAATGCAGCTGGGCACCGCCTCATACCGCATGGAGCGGTGCTCCCCGGCGGCGTTGTGGGCGGCAATGATGCCCTGGGCGGTAGCCACATGGGCCAACTGCTGTTTGCCGGTCAAGTCGCCGATGGCATAAATGTGGGGGACATTGGTGCGCAGCTCATCGTCTACCTGGACAAAGCCCCGCTCCATCTGCACACCGACGGCTTCCAGGCCCAGCGCCTTGGAATCGGGTTTCCGCCCGGCCGCCATCACCACCGCTGCGCCCTGGGCGGTCAAAGTCTCGCCATTTTGTTCGAATGTACACACCAGGCCCTCCTGAATAGACAGCAGCTTGGCCCCAGTATAGATTTTCACACCCCTATCGGTGAGCAGCTCCGTCATAGTCTTACAGATGTCCGGGTCGTTGCCGTGGAGGATGCTGGGCAGCATCTCAATGATAGTGACCTGCTTGCCCAGGCTGTTGAACAGGGTGGCGAACTCCACGCCGATGACACCGCCGCCGATGATGACCACGGAGTCAGGGCACTCCTCCAAGGACAGCACCCCGTCGGAGTTCATCACGTTGGGCAAGTCCGCGCCGGGCACTGGGATGGAGGCGGGGATAGAACCAGCGGCCAGGATAATTTGGTCGGCCTCCACCAATTCCTCGCCCACCTGGATGGTGTGGGGGCCAGTGAGGACACCTTTTCCCCGAATGATCTCGGCACCGTGGCCGTTCACCAGGTTTTCCACGCCGCTGCGCAGCTGCTTAACAACCTTGTCCTTGCGTTTAGCCATCTTCTTGTACTGGAAGGAGTAATCCCCCATAGTGATGCCCAGGGCTTTGGCGGAGCCCAGCTGATGGTAGACCTCCGCGCTGTGGAGCAGGGCCTTCGTGGGGATGCATCCACGGTTCAGGCAGGTGCCGCCCAGGTCCTGCTTTTCAATCAATACCGTCTTTTGCCCCAACTGGGCAGCGCGGATAGCGGCGATATATCCGCCGGGACCTCCGCCAATGACTGCTATCTCAAAGTGTTTCAACATGATCACTCCTTAATTTAATTTGATTAGCCATGAGCAAAACTCTAAAAATGGAGTAAATTCAATGGATTCCGGCCATGGCTGAAACCGGGAATCACTCCAAAAATGTAGAAAGCAGGGCCCACTTTTGGTAAAATTGATTTGGGAAAAAACTCAACCGGAAAGGG
>JAAWBF010000097.1 GCA_022792555.1 Oscillospiraceae bacterium | reverse complement strand
GTTCTGTACAACATGTTAATTCCTCCTGTCTTCCCCGTCATGGGGAAGGACTAAACATAATCTCCCGTCACACCCAGCTCCAAAAGGGTCAGACGGTATTCCTGGTCAATCGCCAACCCGGCCAGGTCCTCTTCTATGGCAGGCTCCGGTTCCGGATCCGGCGGTCGATCCGTAGGCGTCACTCTCACCAGTGTCCCATTCTGGATGTCCAGATCGCAGTACCCGCAGCAGTCCCAGACGGCAGGCTCCAGCTGGGGCGGTACTTCGATCCACCCCGCTCCCATCCAGTTTTCCGTCCGGTGGCTCTGGCTTTGAAGTCCGTGGCCGCCGTCTGCCCGCGCGGCAAGTTCAATGATGGTCAGCATATATAGGCTCCTTTTTTCCAGTATTCGCGGCTCTTCCTGCCGCTGGGAGATGCAGTACGGCGTTCAGCTTCCGGACGGCGGCCAGCAAGGTCTTCTGCATCCACCCCCACAGGCCGGTGGTCTCTTTTTTCCGCTCCTCCAGCCAAGCCAACAGCCGTCCGGTACTGCCGTAGGCCGTCACCTGTTCCTCCCGTAAGGTGTCCATCTGGGCGGCCTCAGAGGGGCCGGACGGCGTCCGCGGACCGCCGCCTGGACCGCCGGTCCGGACGCGCCGCAGATTGTGCTGGGCGGCCAAATCCTGTTCTGTGAGGGTCTCGTAGAGCTCAATCAACAGCCCCTCCAGGCGCCCCACGTTGTCCAGCTGGACCTGCTGTACCTGGAACAGCCCGTCCAAGCGCTCCAATCCCCGCCGGATGGTCCGCAAAACGGTGGACTTGTCCACCTCCAACAGCTGGCCGATCTCCCGCAGGCTCATCCACTCTCCATAGTACAGGTACAGATAGAGCTGTTGCCGTTCGGTCAGCCGCTCGGCCAAGAGGGCCAGCTGATCCCGCCTGGCCAGATCCAGCCGGAGGACCTCCTCCTGGCTACTCCATCTCCGGCCTAGGGCGCACAGCTCTGCGGCTTGTTTTACCCGTTCCTTGGCCCGGCGGAGGGTCCGGGCTATGGTAGAGGGGTCCCGGTCATACTGACGGGCCAGACTGACGGTGTTCTCCCCCTGAGCGGCCCCGGCAAGGTAACATCTCTGCCGATCCGGCAGCCGGCCCATGGCCCGTCTTGTATCCTCCGCCAGCTGGGCTGTCAAACTTGGGCCGGCCTCCTGCCGGCTCTCCAGCCAGGCCGAATACCGGACCCCGTCGATCCGGCAGTCCTGGGGCCCGCTCCAGGTGGTCCCTCCGTGGCGGATATGGTGCCGTGGCCGCAGGGCCCGGAGCCTGCGGCCGCAGTCCACCAGCTCCTCCCTGCACAGGGCCAGCTCCAGCCGCACTCGCTCCCCGCCGCCCCGTTCCAATTGGGTCTCCAGGGCTGCGCACCGGGCCCGGAGCGCTCTAGCCTGATCCTGAACCTCCCGGATTGTGCTCATCTGTCCGCCCTCCGGCGGGGCGCCTTGAGGGTAGCGGTGGTATATCGCCCGTCCCGGCTTCCGGTGTAGTACGCCTGGGTCAGCTGCCGCAAGTCCCGCATCTCTCCCAGCATCTGCCGCAGCAGCCGGATTTTCTCGTCCCAGCGCTTCTGCTCCGGTGGAGGGGCGGATTCCCGCTGACGCTGGGCTTTTTCCAGCCCCAACCGCAGCTTGGCCGCCGCCTCCAGGTACTCTGCGGCCAAGGTATACAGCCCATCTCCTTTGGGCGTGGTCCTATCCCCGCAGGGAGGGCACAGCTGTAATGTCTGTCCCTGCCATTGTGTATACATCCCTCTCGCACCCCTTTCTGCCCACCCTCCGGTGAGACTTTGACGCTAGAAAACAGTCAGCCCAGAAACAGGATCTCCCCTGCATAGGGGGTTTCAGAGACCAGCCGTAGGACCTTATCGCCTCCGAAGGAGATAACGGTCTCCAGGCACCCCCAGGTGTTGGACACCATGGTTCCAACTCTGTCGTAGGTAGCAGCAGCCCCTGGCTCGGTGGTGTCCGCTTTCCGCCGGAGGTTGAGCCCGTGGGCGGTATCCAAGGTAAAGAGGGCGTTAAAGTTGGCCGCCGAGCCGCCCAGCATAGGGGTATAGGCCGCCTGGAGGAGCACGTCCAAGCTGTTGACCTGCTCTGGGGGGATCTGGATAGGGAGGTCCCTCCAGTCATATCCCATGGACCCGGCCTGACTCTGGGCCGGACCGGCGGACACCAGGGTTCCGGAGAGCAGAAAGTATTGGATCTGATACCAGGTCAGCACGATGTGTCCGTCTGCCGCTGTGGGATAGGTCCCCGGCATGGCCTGATTGGCGGTATTTGCTGCCTGGAGAGCCTGGATAAATTTTGCCTGGCCCTCCGCCAGGGTAGCCGGGGTGAAGTCCTCCACGTTCCGTCCCACCAGCATGTGGAGCTGATGGAGGCATACCGGGGAGGAGCCATCCAGCTTGTGGACCTCCGGGGGGATGACCATCTGATAGCTCCCCCCGCCTCCGGTCCAGTCGGAGGACTCGAACCGCCGGTAGAACCGCCGGGGGGAGCCGATGAGCTTTTCCGGCGGGATACTCCCGTCGGGCAGCTCTCCCAGGGACACATTGCACAGCTGCCGGTGGACCTGCTCGATGGCCTCCTGGACGGTGTGAGCTGTGACCCCGGCGCTGGTGGTAAAGCCCAGATTTTCCGCCCGCATGTCTGGGAGAAGGGATTCATTGATGTAGTGCTGTACGGTCAGCCCTGCCGCGTCGAATTTGGCCTTGAGCGCGGCAGCAGTCAGCCCGCCGATGTCATTTGGCTCATCGTCCAGCTTGGCGATGATGTTCATGTCTGCGTCAAACCGCCGGATTGCCATAAAGACCTCCTTGTCATATTGTTGCCCCGCTATCTTACCGCGCCGGTGTACCGGATTTGGATATCGGCGGCCAGGATGGTAGCGGTAGCCGAGGCGCTTTGGGAGGAGAAAACCAGCTTATAAAACGTGGCCTTTTTGACCTTGAGCCGCACCCGACGCACCTGGGGCTTCCGATTGGTGCCAAAGCTCCAGTGGGCGAAATCCACATTGACCATGGTGGCAAAGCCGCTGACCAGCCGTTTGACGGGGTACTGAGACTTCAAGTTAGACTGGACGGTAACACACACATTGGTCTGGCTCTCCGGCTTGAGGGAGACCCATAGAACACCGGAGTGTTTCCGCCGCCAGTCCTGTTCAAAGTCCATAGCGCCGCTCTCCCAGTAGGCCGGGATCTCCTCCAGGTCGTCATTCCGGTAAGCCCTGGAGAAGTGCATCAGCCGCCCATCCTCCCCGCCGAAATAGACCTCGCCGCCCCGGCAGGTCATGGACCGGGCGGGGAAGTGGTCGTAGTAGTACCAGGTGCTGTTGCCGTAGTGGTGGATCAGGGCCTGCCCCGCCCAGAGGATGTAAAACTCCTGCCGCTCCTCGTCGTCAAAGGTCAGGGCCTGGTTCAGGTCAAAGGTATTGAGGGTCTGCTCCACTCGGTCGGAGATCCGCTGGGCGTTGCGCTCATCCCGGCTAGCCCCGTAGACCAGGGACCACTCGTATACCGCCCGGCCGAAGAGGGTCCGGGGGTTGTTGTTGACCAGCCGGGCCTGACCTGGGGCGGCGCACCCGATCTCGCGGTTGAGGGGGGCGGTATAGAAGGCAACAGCGGCGGTCCCGTCATCCAGGGTCATCGTGTCGTATCCCGTGGAGAAGGCCCCATCCGTCTTAAAGGTGATGAGCCTGTCATAGTGACGGACCATGGCGGTGATGGGGGTATTTTCGCTGTCCACTGCCATCACGTTGAGATCCGGGAAGTACTCCGCCGAGGGGGAGCCGTGCTCATCCAGCCCGCTGTAGAGTGCCGCATTGGTTCCATCTCCGTAGAGAAACACTCTGGTGTCGCTCTGTCCATTGTAGAACTCGGCAAAGCGCATGGAACAGATTTTGCCCCGGTCCCCGGTCCCCTTCCGCCAGGTGACGGTAATGGTATCCACCCCCTGAGCCGGCGGGCTGGCGAAGGTGACGGTCCCGGCGGCGCAGTCCGCCGTCCAGGTGAGCTCCGTCCCCTCCACGGAGAGGACCTCGTCAATCCCCGTCTCAATCAAATGGAAGGTCTGGGCAGCGCCGTCTGGGGAGAACCGCTGCCGCCGCATTCCGTTGAGCTTGTTGACCCCCTCCAGGAGGACACCGCCTCCCTCCGGCGGGGTGGTGCAGGCCACCAGAGGGATGTAACCCGCTACCACCGAGAGAGCTGTCCCGTCCCACCGGTAATATTCAGTCCCCGTAAGGAGATAAACCCGCTGGGAGAAGCCGAAGAAGAAGGCGTCCTCTCCCTGAACCGCCCCCAGATCAACGGCGGACCAGCCCGCCCCACCGGGCTTTAGATCCCAGACATGTCCGCCGCACAGGGCCAGAGTGTGCAGGCTTCCGGCCACATAGCCGGTCCAAAGCCCCTTCACCGGCGCTCCCGCCGTCAGGGTACACATCGGCGCATAGCCAGGCCGGATCTGGAGGCTGCCCTCTCTGGTGATCCGCCAGTTGCGCATGACGGCAGCCTCTCCCATGCGCAGCATGGTCTCGCCGTCCTGGTTCTCGTTGAGCCCCAGCCACTTGTCGATGCGGAACAGCTTCCGTCCCAGGGTGCCTTGTATCCGTGCCATCCCATCCCTTCTTTCTTTGTTTCCCCGCCCTGCGGGCGGGGAAACATCTGCTTTTCAACTGTGTTGACGATACCCGCCCTCTAGGTCCACCTGGAGAACTCCCCCAGTTCAATGTGTCCATAGGGACAGAAAATCTCCTCCGAGGAAGCGGGCAGTCCCTTGGCGCAGGTGCGCAGCAGCTCCTCATACCGCTGGTGGAAGTAGGAGGCCATATCGGGATTCTCCTCCAACAAAAGGTGGGCGGCCAGTCCGTAGGGGAGCACCCCCTGGCAAATCCCGTCGTCCAGGGCGATGGGGACTGTAAAATTCTCGATCTCTGGGCAGCTGGGCCGCTTGCCTGGCCCAGCGGTCTGGAAGGTGTCCGAGGCCGGATAGCACTCCTGCCGCAGGATGTTGAGAATGGCCAGCGTCCTGTTTTTATAGTCTCTGGTATCCGCGATGTCCACCTGTCCGGTGGATAAATTGGCCTCATCCATCAGGTGCATGGCCAGCTCAAAGACCTGCTGTGCAGTGGTCGCCATATGCGATCCCTCCCTAAACTGTCTTTTCCGCCACTGCGGTGGCGTATCCCGCCGCCGAGCGGGCACAGCAGCGGATGGTGGTCCCGGTCTCCGCAGAGACCGCCGTGGTGTACACCTGGGCGCTAGCGCTGTAGCGGGGGTCGGTGCCATCGGTAGTGTAAGCGATGGTGGCTCCGCTGGTTTCGGAGGCCAGGGTAGCCGTACCGCTGTTCACCGTGATGGTGGGGGCGGCTGCCACAGCGCTGCTCTTCACCGCCGCATAGATCCCGTCGGCCTTGGCTCCCAGCACAAAGGAATCGTGGTACACTCGGCCCTCCAGCAGGTTGCCGCTCAAGCCGGGGGGATCCTGGTGGATCTTGGCGTCCTGGAGCTTCACCGGGTCGGCAGAGGAGCCCTTCCATTTCACCATAAAGTAGAGGTCGTCCGGGAAGTAGCTGTCCGGGACCCGCTTAACAAGCATCCCGTCTACCTCGCCCACGATCCCCTTGCTCAAGGCCAACTCACCCAGCTTATCCACCCCGACGAACTGGTCGGACAGGGCCAGCAGCTTGTAATAGGTGTTGGGGAGAAAGAGGGTCCGGCCTGCGGTGGGGACCAGGCGGTTGTCCATCTCAGCCCCGGCGTCGAAGAGGAGGGAGACAATGGTCTCCTTGGTGGGGGGACTGCTCAGGCTCTGAACGATCCCCGCCCCCTGGGACCAGGCGCGGAACCGGTACTTGTCGATGTAGGGGATGACCACCTGCTCGGTCTCCCGCCGGAGGGCTTGGGCGGCCCCCTTGACGTTCATCTGGTCGGCCTGATTGCCCTTGTCGATGGTCATGGTAAAGGACTTGTCATCCCCCATCACTAACTCCTGCACGGTATCTCCCAGCTCTGCCGGGGTGCCGTAGCGGTTCATACCGGACCGGCTGTAGTTGTTCAAAGGGACGGTATCAATGGTAAAGACCCGCACGGTCTTGGCCCCGGTGAACTGAAATTCCTTTCCTGCGGCGCTGTCGGTCAAAGACTCCTTGGAAAAGGACTCCGCCACCTTGGGGGAAAATGCCGCTGCGTAATTGACTGCTCCCATATTGGAAACCTCCTTTTTGTTCTATCGCAGTTCTCAGAAATGGCAATCGCGCTTTGCCTTGTCTCCACCCCCGGAGGGGGGTGGAGACAGTATCAGCAAGCTTGAGAACTGCTCTAGGGATTGCTCTTATTCGTCTTCCCTCTTTTTTGGAGAGGGGAAGGCATATTGTCGAGAGGGCCGTGTCAGCGGGCCTCGTTCCACCACATGGCGATCAGGTCGCCCGGTGTGCTGGGCGCATTGCGGGCGAAGCTGCCGGTAGAACGCCGCTGGTTGTCCTGTCGCTTGCGCAGGGTATCCAGCTCCTGCTCCAGGGCGCAGATGCGGTGGAGGCTATAGGCCAGGGTCAGGCTCTGACCCTGGACGACGGCCTGCCACACCTCCTCTGGAATCTCCTCTCCTTTGACCTCTGGAAAGGATTTTAAGAACTCTGCCAGCTCGTGCTGCAAAGCTTCCGGAGGGCGCACCTCCCCCTGTTCGGACAGCGCAAGGCGCTGTGTGGTCTGGGGCTCTAAATACAATGTGTTCAACTGGGCTCACTCCTTTGAAGTTGTCATTTGGGCATCGGCCTGGGCACGCAGGGTATCAATCAACTGCTGCTGGTTGGAGATATAGCCATTGGGGACCCGTTCCAGGTAATCCACCACGCTGATTTTCCCCTGGGAGAGCAGGTTGTCCAAGGTATTCATTTGGGCGATCTCGCTCCAGTAGGAGGAACCGCCTACATCCAGCTTGAGGGTCAAGCTGGTCTCCCCCAGGGAGGAGAAGTCGAAGGGGACCGCGTCTCCCCTCTTGCCGGTGCGGACATACCGCCTGCCATAGTACACCCGCATCAAATCCATCCAGATCTGTCCCAAGTCCTCAATACACTGGAAGAAGTTCTGTTTCACCAGCTCCAGGGGGACGCCGGAGGCCTTTTGCAGGGCGATGATAGCGGAGGTGTTGTCCGGTTTTACGGTGCCTAGGGCGGCGTCGGTGGCCCCAGAGAACTCCTTGGTGTAGGAGATGGCCAGCTCCATGAACTGACTGATCTGAGGGGAGACAGCCGCCGGATCCATGGTCTTAGCCACAGTTCCTACGTCCCCACCGTTGACCCCAATGGCGGCCCCTACCTGGGCATCCCACCGGGCGATCCGGGTCTTGTCGTAAACCACCTTGGGGTAGGCGGTGGTCATGAGGGAGATCATGGTCATGGCGAACATCTTGTTGACAAAGATCTGGTTAGGGATGAGGCCAGTGACGGCGGCCGCGCCGTGGTAACAGTCCTGGATGTAGTCCCAGGGCATCCAGACGATGGGATAGCGCCGCTGGCCGGTGTCCCAGGGGGGCCGGACCACCGCAGTCCTTGTACACTCGCAGGCTCGGATGGTCCCTTCCTCCCGCCACAGCCGCAGCAGAGTGGTACACTTCCCGTCCTCCTCCATCCACACGGAGCCGGACTCCCCACCGTCGGGATAAATCTCCCCGCTGCCGCCGTACCGGACGGCTCGCCGGGCGGTCTCGGCGGCGCTGGTCCGGCGGACCAGCAGCAAGTAGGGCTGTTCCTGGACCTCGGCGCAGTTGGGATCTCCGAAGATGACCCGCGTATTTTCCAGCAGCTCGGTCCGGATAGCCCCCTGGTTTTTCTGTCCGGTCTCTGCCTCTGGGTCAAACCAGGTGTAGAGACACCCGTCCCCGTCCACCGCCGCATTGCGCATAAAGGAGCGGGTGAGCTTTCCCAACTTGTTCTCCTCGGCCAGGGCTTCCAGCTGGGCGTTGACCGCTGCACAGACCGCCTCAAGGTTCCCAGTGCTCTGGGCTCCACCTGCCGCCAGGGGGGAGGCGTTGATTTTCAGGTTGTCGGTAGCAGTGGAGGCCACTAAAAAGAGAACAATCCGCCGGATGAAGTTAAAGACCGGGGTAGGCAGTCCATTGGCCTGGACCCCCTCCCACTGCTTTCCGATGTAGAAGTTCTCGTTGTTGCGCACCGTCTCAAACAGATTGAGCTGTCGTTTAAAGGCCATCCCCCGCTCGTACTCCCGCCAGATCTCCTCCGGATTGCTCTGGGCTTGGGGTGGATCCGCCGCTTTTTGTGACCTTCGAGCCATTTACTCCTCCTCTCTCTGTGGGAGCTCGTAGGACAGGAGGTTCACAAGCCCCTCCTGTAGTCTGGCGTCCTCCGGTTCCGGTGTTGCGCTAGGTTCCGGGACTTGTGGCGCCTGCCTGTGTCCCAAGAGCCGGCACCCGGCCCAGGCGGCCACCCCGGCCAGCAGGGCGGTCAGCAGCTCCAGCCAAATCATCAAGCACTCCTCCTTTGTTTTTGGACAGACTTGTGTCCGTCACCAGAAATTTAAATAGCTCCCATCCGCCGCGCCGCCGCACAGGCAGGATTGATAGGTATGGGTCTCCTGCTGTGCCGCACTGTTTCCCAGCAGGGTGTGGCGCTGGGCGAAATACCGCAGTGCATCACAGATATGGGTGATGTTGTGGGGGCGAGTGGCACAGTCGCTGGGGTTGTCTTTGTCGTGCTGGAGGGCGGACAGGCTGCGGATCAGCCCTCCGCAGTCCGCACTGACCACCAGCATGGGCCTGCCGTCCGGCCCCGGCTTGAGGTACTCCTTGAGGGAGGCCCACCCCTGGACCCGGCTGTTGTTCCCTCTCACTAGCCCCACGCCGCAGGCGGCGAAAATCTCGGCCATGGTCCGCCCGGTGTCCTTCTGACTGCTCCACAGGTCGGGCGGGGCGATGGTGCAGGCGATCTCCTCCTCCGGCGGGGTGAGCTGTTTCATGAGGGCCGCTGCCGCCGAGACAATGAGTCTAGGCTGCTGGACCTCCCGGTATACCCAGGCCCGTCCCTGGCGGTCCACCGCCACCCACAGACAGGCGAACATATCCAGCCCATAGTCGATACTCCGGTAACAGACCCACCCAGCCTGGGGCTGGAAGGGCGGGAGCACATGGGAGGTCCGCCGGAATTCGGGGAAAAACTGTCCGGCCATGGCGTCCCAGTCGCCATAGCGGTGGGCGGCGCGCATATCCTCGGGGAGGAGATCCAGCATGTGTACATAATCCGGGGTGTGCGTCAGTAAAATGGTATTGTCCTCCACGGTAGCTGGGATAAAGCAGTAGTCCTCAGGCCGCTCTCCTGGCAGGAAGTCCCGATCTACGAACAGCCGCTTGACCCACATATGCCCCACGCCCCCCGGATTACAGGTGAGGTACATCCGCTTTGGAATCTGGTTGACCCCCCGCAGGGTGGCGGCCAGCATTCGGAACTCCCACTCGGTAAACTGGGTGGCCTCGTCCAGGAAGATCCAGTCATACTCCTGGCCTTGGTAGATTCCTGCGGCCTGCTCGGTAAACAGGTGGCCGAATTTGATGGTAGCCCCATTGAAGAAGGTCAGTATCCGTCCCGTGGCGCTGTAGGAGGCCAGCTCGGACCCGGCGGAGGCATTCTCCCGCTTGGCGGAGCGCAGCAGGGCCTGTATGGGAGCAATCATGGTCTGCTCCAGCTCAGGATAGCTTCTGCGTACCACCAGGATTTTGATGTTCGGATAGTGCAGCGCCCCGGCCACCGCCTTGGTCCGCACCGCCCAGCTCTTGCCGCCCCCTCTGGCGCCGCCGTAGGCGGTGTAGCGGCAGACAGAGGCCAAAAATTGGGCCTGCTTGGGATTTGGTGCCCCAAAATTAAGCCGAATCTCCCCTCCTTCCTTTGGCGCCGCCTGCTTCAAATGTCCCCCCCTTCCCCGGTCTCATCACAAGGGGAAACGGCATGAAATAGTTCAGCTTCCATATTGTGCTCCCTCTTCCTGGAAGGAGATCCGCACCTCCACCACCCCGCCCTTGCCCTCATCCGGCTTGTCTCGGTAGCCGCCGTAACAGGGCTGCTTGAGGAGGAACAAGCTTCTGGTGTCGTCCCGTTGCTCCAGGGCGTCGATAATCCGCATGAGTCCCCGCCGCAGCTCGGCGGCCTGGGGGGCGAATTTCTTGTCCGTCAGCCACAGCTGGGCCTCCTCCTCGGTCAAGTCCAGAGCGAGCAGCAGGCCCGGTCTGGTGTACCGCCGTCCCGCCTCATCGCAGGCGTCAAAGTAGGCGTCGCATACCGTCCGCAGAGCGTCCACATCCTGCCGCCGCCATCGCCTTCTCAGTTCCAATCCTGTCCACTTCCTTTCGCCGTTTCTGTCTTATAATACTGATCCACCCCCTGTAAACCGCACAGATTTGGCGTTTCAATCTGGTCTCAAAGGGACGGCAAGCCCTTCCCGCCCTAAGCGCCGGCGTGGACGAAAAAGTTTCTCATTTTTCAAACAGGCCTTAATTGAAGCCCTGCGTACTGGACCTTGGTTCCATCCCGTCTTGGCGATTGTGAATATAGGTTCTAAGACAGGATGTTTCCCGTCAAAACCAAACAAATATTGACGTTCTGCCCACAGAAGTGATAAAATAAGCGGGTCAAATAAGAAGGAGGCGACAGCCAGCTATGAGCAATTCTATCCGTCGCATTGGCGTCTTTACCAGCGGAGGAGACGCCCCTGGTATGAACGCGGCCATTCGTGCAGTCGTCCGTACCTCAATGAATATGGGCATTGAATGTATTGGTATCCGCCGGGGGTACAGCGGACTTATCAGCGGTGATTTTGTGAAACTGGACTTCTCCATCGTGAGCGGCCTGCTCCGCCGGGGCGGCACCATGCTGTATTCGGCCCGGAGTGAGACCTTTAAAACTCCAGAGGGCCAGCAAAAGGCCCTTGCCACCTGCAAGCTTTTAGGGATTGACGGTTTGGTGGGTATTGGGGGAGACGGTACCTTCCGCGGCCTGCTGGCCCTGTCCAAGCTGGGCATTTCGGTGGCGGGGATCCCCGGCACCATTGACAATGACATCAACTGTTCCACCCATACCGTGGGCTTTGACACGGCCTGCAACACCGCCCAAGACGCCATCGACAAGCTTCGGGATACCACGGAATCCCACGAGCGCTGCTCGGTGGTAGAGGTGATGGGCCGCCATGCGGGCCATCTGGCCCTTTCAGTAGGGGTGGCCTGCGGGGCAACGACAGTGCTTGTTCCAGAGCGCCCCATTGATTTTGAGCGGGATGTAGTGGAGCCCATCCGCCGTTCCCGTCTGAGCGGTCGGACCCATTTCATGGTCATCGTCGCGGAGGGAGTAGGCAGCGCCTACGATGTGGCTGCCCGTATCCGGGAGGAGACCGCACTGGATACCCGTGTTACTGTCCTAGGCCATATTCAGCGCGGTGGTGCGCCTACAGCGCGGGATCGTATTGCAGCTACTTATATGGGCTATGAGGCGGTCCGTCTTCTGGCCGAAGGGAAGAGCAACCGGGTGGTCTGTATGCAGGGAGATACCTATGTAGATTACGATATCGATGAGGCCTTGAATATGAAAAAGGACCTGGATATCCAGACCTATACAGTTATGCAGGCGCTGACCGGCGTTGATTACTAATACTAATTTCAGATAAAATGAACTAGTCTTATCTGAAATGGAAACGCATTTTGGATTTCCGTTTTGCGCCAAAATGGCGCAAAACACGCCTCATAAAATCCGACATGCTTTCGGTGTTATAAAGAGCTTTTCACGCTTTTTCATAGATTAGTATAAAAAATTGGGCTCCCTCATCTGTCAGACAAGGGAGCTCCAGACAATCGAAAAAGGCCTCGCAGAGTTCGCGCCTGCAGGCGCGAAAAAAGTCAAATTCGTTTTCCCCGGCGGCATGTACGGCGGGGAAAACACTTCTCGGCCCGCAAGTGTGCGTTCTGTCTGCCGAAGGCGGACAGGGCGTGCGCGCTGTCGGGCCGTAGCTTAACTCGAAAAAGTGCCTGTCACTTTTTCGACACGCTTGGGCTCCCTCATCTGTCAGACGAGGGAGCCCAATTAAAATTTTCGCCCACTGGGCAGGAGTGTGGATAGGTAGTGGTTTAGCAGCAGCCGTTGTTGCAGTTACAGCCGCAGCCATTGCCGCAATTACAGCCGCAATTATTGTTGCAACAGCAGTTGTTATTACAACAGCAGCAACAGTCGTTGCCGCCCCAGCCGCCGCCACAGCAACACACGATAATCAGGATCAAGATGATCCACAGGCAGCCGTTGCCGCCCCAGCTGTTATTACATCCCATAGAAGAATACCTCCTGTTAGAAGATAGAGCGGTGTCAGGCAGGACCTGAACGCCGGGCTCACAGTATCCTATGCGTCCTATCCCCAAGTGGTGTCAGAGGAACAAAGCAAAAATCCCTCCCCTAAAACAGGGAGGGATTTCAGCGTGTTGGCAAAGCGATGTTTCAAACAGATGCTAGCCCAGTCCAGAGATGAAGGTCCCAAAGGCTGTGTTCTGTTCGATGTCATGGATTCTATCGCTCATCTTGGAGAGATCACCCATCAGGATGACGCCACACAGATGGTCGTTGGAGAAGTAATAGCGCTCCAGAGCGTCCATGGTGGTATCCTTGAGCTCCACTGTTTTGTAGGCGGTGCCAGGTGTCTTACCCGGATCGCCCAGGGAGAAGAGCTCAGTGTCCATGCCGTGGAAGGCCAGGATGGGGGTAATGGGCTTGTAAGTGAGCAGATCGCCGGTGGCGCAGGCTCCTGCGACCTTCCCCTGCTCCTGGGCCTCAGGCCACAGGGCGTAATTGACGCCCTCAAACTGGGCGCAGTCGCCGCAGGCGTACACACCTGGGAGGTTGGTCTCCATGGAGGGATTGACCACGATGGCCCGGTCAATCTCGATCCCGGCCTCCTTGGCGATGGCGGTGTTGGCCCGAACGCCGCAGGACATGACCACCAGCTGGGCGGGAATGGTCTCCCCGCTGCCCAGGGTGACGCCGGAGACGGTATCGCTCCCCTCAATGGCAGCGATCTGCACGCCGGTTTCCACCCGGACGCCCACCTTGGCGCAGTGGGCAAGCAGGGCCTGGGCCGCGGCGTCATCCAGCTGCCGGGCCATGATCTGGGGGGCCAGCTCCAGCACGGTTACATCACACCCGGCCTTGCGCAGCTCCCAGGCGGCCTCCAGGCCCAGCACGCCGCCGCCGATGACAACGGCCTGCTTCAGGTTGGAGATGGCCTGAATCTGGGCCACGTCGGCGGTCCGGCGGATGGCGACCACGTTCTTCTTATCGTGTCCAGGGATGGGGGGAATGAAGCACTCGCTGCCCAGGGCAAGGATGAGCTTGGTGTACCCCAGCTTGAACCCGCCGTCCAGCACCACTTGCTTTTCCTTGCTGTCCACCGCCGTCACCTGCCGGTTGAGGATCTGGACGATATTCCGGCTGTCGTACCAGCCCTTGGGATGGAGGGCGATCTGATCTGGGGTCATACCGGAGAGCATGGCTTTGGTGAGCATGGGCCGCTGATAGGCTGCACCCTCATTAGAGATCAGGAGGATACGGCCTGTCTTGTCCCGCTCTCGGATGGCCTCTGCGGCGCTGACGCCGGCACAGCCATTGCCCAGAATAACATAAGTATTCTCGGTGTCGTTGCGGAAGGTGACCTCCTCGACGGTCACATCGACGAACTTGTCCCGGCCCACGCCGCACACCGGGCAGGTATCCAGAGAGGCGTCAAAGATCTCCCCGCACACCAGGCATTTGACCAGCTTTCTGGTCCCTTTGGCCGCCTGCTTGGGGGGCTCCACAGGGACATAGTGCTCCGGGCCTACGCCGCACACTGGGCAGCGCTCCTTGGAGCCGTCAAAGACGGCGCCGCAGATCTTGCACCGCACCTTGGCGTCCTCTTTGGGGGATGCGGGGGGTTCCTCCTGGAAGAGGGGCTCGAAGTGCTCCGGACCGACCTTACACACCGGGCACAGATCGGTCCCCTCGTCAAAGACGGCACCGCAGATCTTACACTTGACCTTCCGCTTGGCGGCCCGCTGGACCGGGGCCTTCTGCTCCAGGACCATCTGGCCGAACTGTACGCCAAAGGATTTGGCCTTCTCCAACTCGGCCTCACTGGGCTTAAAGCGAACCCGGAAGCCGTCCAGGGTCTTCATCTTCAGCTGCTTGAGCCGCTCCATGATGTGGGGGACTCCCTCACCGCTCCAACCGTAGCTGCCAAAAGCGCTGGCGACCTTGCCGCCGTGGGTCCCGGCGAACATGCCGATGGTCAGATCCCAGATGGGCTTGAGGGCCTCGCCCACGATGGTGGGGGTGCCCAGGAGGATACCATCGGCAAAGAGCAGCTCCTCGGCCACCTTGGCCGCGTCGGCGCTGACCATGTCGTAGCTGCGCACGTCAATTCCGCCGCAGCTCTGGATCCCCTCTGTGATAGCCTCGGCCAGGACCCCGGTATAGCCGTAGGCGCTGACGTAGGGGATAATCACGGTGGGGTTGGGATTGGGGTTAACCACGGTGGACCAGTTCTCGTAAGTATCCAGCATCTTGGGGATGCCAGTGTCCAGCACCGGGCCGTGACCAGGACAGATCAGGTCCAGATCCAGCAGGCGCACCCGTTTGAGGGCGTCTAGCATAAAGGGCTTAAAGGGGCCGATGATACAGTCATAGTAGTACTTCGTGGCCTTCCAGTAGGAGTCCTGGTCGGTAATCTTGCTGGACACGATGCCGTCAAAGGCGTAATGGGAGCCGAAGGAATCACAGGTGACTAAGGTCTTATCTTCCCGGATATAGGTGTACATGGTGTCCGGCCAGTGGAGGTTGGGAACCACAATAAACTCCAGGGTCTTCCCATCCAACTCCAGCGTTTGACCGTCCTTCACAGCGATGGAGTAGAAATCCCGGTTGACAATCTGCTTGAGGAAGCTCAGGGCGCAGCCGGTGGCCACGATTTTGATTTTGGGGTTGAGCTCCAGCAGCTTTTCCACGCTGCCGCTGTGGTCTGGCTCGGTATGGCTGACTACCAGGTAATCCACCTGGTCGATGGGGGAGATGGCCTGGAGCTGCTCCAGCCACTGGTCCAGACACTTGACCTTGGCGGTCTCAAAGAGGACGGTGTGTTCCTTGGTTTTCAAGACATAGGAGTTGTAAGTGGTGCCGAACTCGGTGTACATGATGATGTCAAAGACCCGCAAATTAGGGTCCAGCGCACCGGTGAAGTAAAAGCCCGGTTTGAGTTCCAAAGTTTCCATAGTCTATCATTCCTTTCTTATTTTGCAATCTACAAAAATCATGACAACCAATTGCTCCCCTCCAACGAGGGAAAAACAGTGTCAGCAATTTTTGAAGCTTGCTGTTCAGTTATCTTACGATGGCACGGTGTTCAACCGGCCCCAATGTAAGCGTTCTTATACCAGCTTGATGGTCATCAGCAGCTCGCCCGCCTTGACGCTGCTCCCCTCCTGGACGCAGAGGGTGTCCACAAGGCCGGCCATGCGGGCCACCACGGAGGTCTCCATCTTCATGGCCTCGATGGTGGCGAGGACCTGATTTTCCTCCACCCGGTCTCCCGGCTTGACGTGGAGCTTGGAGACCATGCCGGGGATGGAGGCGCCGATCTGGCTCTTATCCTCCGGGTCGGCCAGGGTGGCGTGCTTGACTAGGACCTCGGCGCTGCTGTCCGGCACGGCCACAGTGCGGCTCATGCCGTTGAGGTCGAAATAGACGTTCCGGGTGCCATCCTCATTGAGCTCTCCAAGCCCCCGGTATTTAATCACCAGCGTCTTACCGTCCTCAATGCTGATCTTGTTGGTCTCGCCCAGGGCCATCCCGTTAAAGAAAACGTGACTGCCCATGCGCATGATATAGCCGTACTCCTGCCGGTGGCGGCAGAACTCCTCCACCACCTTGGGATAGAGACACCAGGAGATGACCGTCCGGTCAGAGGTATCGGCATAGAACTTCTCCACCTGTTCCCTGGCCCACTGGAAGTCCACAGGGGGCAGCAGCTCCCCTGGGCGGCAGGTGATGGGGGCCTCTCCCTTGAGGACCACCTGCTGGAGGTCTGGAGGGAATCCCCCCTCCGGCTGGCCCATCATCCCCTTGAAGTAGGAGACCACCGAGTCGGGGAAGGTCAGGGCCTCCCCGCGGGCCACGATGTTCTCCGGGGTGAGTTCATTCTGGACCATAAAGATGGCCAGATCCCCCACCATTTTGGAGGAGGGTGTCACCTTTACGATGTCCCCCAGCATGTGGTTTACCGTTACATACATCTCTTTCACGGCCTCGAACTGGTGGCCCAGGCCCAGGCTCTCCACCTGGGATTTCAGGTTGGTGTACTGGCCGCCTGGCATCTCATAGCGATAGATATCGGCGGAGGGGTGCTTCAGATGGGCCTCAAACCCGGCATACCGCTCCCGCACGTCGGACCAGTAGTTGGACAGCCGTTGGAGGGCGTCCGGGTCTAGGCCGGTGTCCCGCTCCTGGCCCTGGAGGGCGCAGGCCAGAGTGTTGAGGGAGGGCTGGCTGGTCATAGAGGACATGGCGTCGATGGCGCAGTCCACAATATCCACTCCGGCCTCGGCGGCCAGTAGGTAGGCGGCGATCTGGTTGCCAGAGGTGTCGTGGGTGTGCAGGTGGATGGGCAGGCCGATCTCCTGCTTGAGGGCGGTCACCAGCTTTTTGGCGGCGTAGGGCTTGAGCAGGCCGGACATATCCTTGATACAAAGCAGGTGCGCTCCCCGCCGCTCCAGCTCCTTGGCTAGCTTCACATAGTAATCCAGGGTGTATTTGTCCCGCTTGGGATCTAAAATGTCGCCGGTGTAGCAGATAGCGGCCTCGCACAGCTTACCCGCCTTGCACACCTCCTCCATGGCCAGCTCCATCCCCGGCAGCCAGTTGAGGGAGTCAAACACCCGGAACACATCAATTCCGGTCTTGGCGGCCTCCCGGATAAAGGCCTGGATGAGGTTGTCCGGGTAGTTGGTGTAGCCCACAGCGTTGGCCCCCCGGAGGAGCATCTGGAAGGGGATGTTGGGGATTTTCTTCCGCAGGAGCTCCAGCCGCTCCCAGGGGGACTCGTGGAGGAAACGGTAGGCCACATCGAAGGTGGCGCCCCCCCACATCTCCAGAGAGAAGCACGGGGCGAGGATTTCCGCCGTCCCATCTGCCCCTAACAGCAGGTCGCGGGTCCGCATCCGGGTGGACAGCAGACTCTGGTGGGCGTCGCGCATGGTGGTATCCGTCACCAGCAGTTTTTTTTGGGCCTTCACCCAGTCTCGGACGGCCTCTGGCCCCTCACGGTCCAGTAGCTGCTTGAGGCCGTCCGGCTTGACGCCGGTAGTCTGGGGAAATCTGGGGATATCCAGCTGGCGGCGCTCGGCGGAGGGGTTGTCCACCTGGATCTGGGCGATGTACTTCAAGACCTTGGTGGCTCTATCCCGGCCGTACTCGATCTCAAAGAGCTCTGGAGTCTCGTCAATGAATTTGGTGTGACACGCCCCAGCCCGGAAGGTCGGGTGGTTGAGAATGTTGGTCACAAAGGGGATGTTGGTCCGCACTCCACGGACATGTTCCTCGTTCACCGCACGGGTGGCCCTGCGGCACACCCCCTCGAAGGTATTGTCCCAGGAGGTCACTTTGACCAGCAGGCTGTCGTAGTAGGGGGAGATCTCGGCTCCGGCATAGGCGTTGCCGCCATCCAGCCGGACCCCGGCGCCGCCGCCTGATCGGTAAGAGGAGATCCGCCCGGTGTCCGGGGCGAACTGGTTGGAGGGGTCCTCGGTGGTAACACGGCACTGGATGGCATAGCCGTTGATCTGTAGATTTTCCTGTTTCTCCATCCCGATCTGGGGATGGGAGAGAGGATGGCCTTCCGCGATGAGGATCTGGGCACGGACCAGATCAATTCCGGTGATCTGTTCCGTGACGGTGTGTTCCACCTGAATCCGTGGATTCATCTCAATGAAGTAATAGTGTCCTGTCTTATCCACCAAAAACTCCACTGTTCCGGCGTTGCGGTAGTTCACATAGCGGGCTACCTTCACCGCGTCGGCGTGGAGCTTTTCCCGAATAGCTGGGTCCACGCTCCAGGCGGGGGCGTACTCTACCACCTTCTGATAGCGCCGCTGGAGGGAGCAGTCCCGCTCTCCCAAATGGACTACATTGCCGTACTGATCGCCCAAAATCTGCACCTCAATATGCTTGGGCTCCACCAGATACTTTTCGATAAAAATATCCTCGTTACCAAAGGCTTTCTTGGCCTCGCTCTTCACCAGGGCAAAGGCGGGCTTGACCTCCTCCGGCATGTCGCACCGGCGCATTCCCCGGCCGCCACCCCCTCCGGCGGCCTTTAAGATAATAGGGAATCCATACTCCACCGCCCGTTCCAGGGCCTCTTCGGCGTCCCGCAGGGGCTCTGTGGAGCCAGGAATTGTGGGAACGCCGCAGGCGTGGGCGATGGACTTGGCGGTTAGCTTGTCTCCCATCTTGTCCAGCACCTCGGAGGGCGGCCCGATGAAAGTAATCCCCGCCTTTTCGCAGGCCCTGGCAAAGTCGGCGTTTTCACTCAGAAAGCCGTAGCCGGGGTGGATGGCGTCCACATTCCGCCGCTTGGCCAGGCTGATGATGGACGGGATATCCAGATAGGCCCCCAGGGGGGACTTATTCTCCCCCACCAGATAGGCCTCGTCTGCCCGGGTGCGGAACAGGCTGTAGGTATCCTCGTTGGAGTACATCGCCACGGTATGCAGGCCCAGATCATAACAGGCCCGGAAGATCCGAATGGCAATTTCACCCCGGTTGGCGGCCAGGACCTTGTTAAATTTACATTCTGACATACAGTTCACCTTCTTAATCATCATCCATCATAATATATTCCACACAGATCCGCTCAAATATCAGCATAACCAAAAGCCCTAACAGAATCCAGGGCTGCCGGAATATGGTGGTCAGATCCAGCTCTGCGAGAAAGAGGGTGTCCAGTGAAAAAAAGTGGTCTAATATCCCAAGGGGGATCAGACAGATCAGCATATATTTCAGCCACCGGAAAGCCGTGGAAAGGCAAAGCACATACAGCAGTCCCAATGGAATGGCCAGAACCACAAGAAAGAGAATCCCCAGCAATCCGTTGATCCGGCTCAAAAAGACGAGCAGCCCATTGACCAGCATGGTCAGCTCATAGGAGATCAGAGAAATCGCGTACATCACGATGTAAGTGGCGAAATAATGAATGACCCATACCATCCCGCGCTTGTCCAGACTGTCACAGTCTGCGCTGTCAAACCATGTACCCTCAAAGTGGTGCCACAGAAGCACCAGCCCCAGGAAGGAACCCATCAGAAGAATCCACAGCACATTGCTGATAGGGAACTCCTGAAACGCCGGGAGGGTATTCAGCGCCATGGCGCCGGCAAAGAGTTCAATGGCGGAAAAGGCCTCGCTGAGGACGAGACGCGCCTGCGGTGTGGTTGGGAAGGAACTCATCTCCGACGCGATGAGGGTTTGATAGGGATCAAAGTGTCCGCTGAGTAACACAGCAGCTCCGAAGAGAACTGCACCGCAAATTAGAAGGGCCAGGAGTTTTTCTTGAAAAATTTCCCATCCGGTCCCATCCTTACTATACTATTTCTATCATGCTTCTGTTGTATCGCCTTTAAATTATACCTGCCGCACGGCCTTTTTGCAATCCTCTTTGCCAGAAATTGCAGAGAACCTCTGCTTTGTAGAAAGGAAATGCAGATCAAAGTCCAAAATCACAGCGTGGTTTCCATCACTTGTGTCGAGTTCAATGCCATGCCCCAGCAGTAGATGCTCTCCCGGCAGACGACACAGACGCGCAGCTTGGTCTGGCGGCTTTCTGGTGTTCTTCCTTACCTTTTTATAGCAATCTAAAAAATAATGACAGCCGATTCAGACCGCCGAAAAAAGCCTCGCAGAGTTCGCGCCTGCAGCTTAACGCGAAAAAGTGCTTGTCACTTTTTCGACACACACATCCCCTCCAGGGAGGAGGGATACTGTGTCAGCAATTTTGAAGATTGCTATAGGAATAGGGACTTGCCACACAGGAATAGGAATTTTAAGGCACCCTTTTTTGAGATTCAAAAGGTTAGGAGGTTTTTTGTATGTTTTCTGCCGGTATCCTGCTGCTGCTGAATAGTCTTTTCTTTACCTTACGCCTTTCCGGCGGCAGCGGCTCCTTTCCCCGCCCCCTCAAGGCTGAGGAGGAACGGATGTACCTTGAACGCCTTGCTCAGGGAGATATGGAGGCCCGTAACACCCTCATTGAACACAATCTGCGCCTTGTGGCACATATTATTAACAAGGGTTGAAGCGGAAGGAGGAATTTTCCCGCTCAAAAACGACCCCCCAAGGGCCGCCGAATTTCAGGTGGATGTCCAGATGGAGTTCCTCTTTCGTACTCCTCTTTTTGACCACGATCTTATCTAAAATTGTAGTGACCAGGGCGGAATTGATCCCGTTTTGAAAGGCTAGCTCCTGTTCCAGCGCGGTACGGATTTCTCCTAACTGTGCCGTGGTCTGTCTGCCCTTTTCTGATTCCAGCTGAATTGCCGCCAGCTTTTCCTCCAGTGTCTTAATTTGCTCATTAAAGCCGTCGTTGCGCTGTTTGAACTCCGCCATGGAGATGACGCCCTCGATACTCATCTCCAGCAGGCGGTCTTTTTTTGCTTGGATGGCGGACAGCTCCTCCTCTATGCGCTGAAGGTCCTGAGCGTAGTCGTGTTTGTCAGGAACAGACTGGAGGACGGTCACCACTGCGTCAATAATAGCTTGTT
>JAAWBF010000096.1 GCA_022792555.1 Oscillospiraceae bacterium | reverse complement strand
GTCACATTCAGCAGGTTTTGAATACAGGCCGGAATCCCCACCCCGCAGATCCCAACCACCACCGCCCAGCTCGGCCGGAAATACTTTGGGTTGATACAGATATAAGTCTGTCCCCGCCGTATAAAGAGCAGGACGAAGAAATAGCAGCAGGCCGCGCAGTTGGACAAAAAGGTCGCCAGTCCCGCCCCAGCGGCCCCCAGATTCAGCCCCCAGGGCAAAATAAAGAGCGGGTCCAACAGGATGTTCAACAGACAGCCGCTCATGGTGCCGATGCTGGCGTGAAGGGTGGCCCCCTCGGAGCGCACCAGGTAGGCTAGCACCACGTTTAAAATGGCCGGGGCCGCCCCGCAGGTGACGGTCCAGCGGAGATAGGCCCCAGTGGCCGCGATGTTCTCCGCATCCGCCCCCAGGAGAACCAGCAGAGGCTGTTTAAAGGCGGTAAAGCCAACGGAAAACAGGATGCCGCACAGCAGAGTGCAGTAAAAACCAAAGGCCGAGCTGCGGCGTACCGTATCATAGTTTTTCTGCCCCAGAGCCCGGCTCATCATGCTGGAGGTCCCCACACCAAAGAGATTGTTGACCGCGTTAAAGGCCAGAAGGACGGGCGCCGCCAGGGTAACGGCGGCGTTTTGAATCGGGTCGTTCAAAATACCCACAAAATAGGTGTCCGCCAGATTATAGAGCACCATCACCAGAGAACTGAGGATGGTTGGGACCGCCATGGTCATCACCGCTCTGGGAATTGGCACTGCCTCGAAAAGCTGTATATTTTGCTGCTGATCCACAGCGCAACACCTTCCTGATTCAATCCAGATACCCCCCAGTATAACAACTCCGAGGAAAAACCGCAACCGTCAATCGGGGGAAAAGACCATACCAGCCTTCCCTTTGCACCCTCCCACCGATTGAAAAGCGCTGCTTCGGACGTTATAATAAGGTCTGCGCTGGTTTCTCCCTTCTTGGAGGGGAGGGAGAAACGCAGACTGTCGAAAAAGCCTCGCAGAGTTCGCGCCCGCAGTCGGGCCGTAGCTTAACTCGAAAAAGTGCTTGTCACTTTTTCGACACGCTCAGAAACAATTGATTGTTGTTAAGAAGGTGTTGTGTTTTTGAACTGTCTAGATCCGCTCCCCATCCCCCTGATCCAGTGGTACCATGAGAACGCCAGAGTTCTGCCCTGGCGGTCCGATCCCACCCCCTACCATGTGTGGATCTCCGAGATCATGCTCCAGCAGACCCGTGTAGCCGCAGTACTGGAGTATTACCGGCGGTTCATGGAGGCCCTGCCCGCCGTGGCAGATTTGGCCGCAGTGGAGGAGGACCGGCTGCTCAAGCTGTGGCAGGGTTTGGGATATTACAACCGGGCGCGGAACCTGCAAAAGGCGGCCCGTCAGATTGTGGTGGACTATGGCGGCCGCTTCCCTGACACCTACGACGGACTGCGCACCCTAGCCGGGGTGGGGGAGTATACCGCCGGAGCCATCGCCTCCATCGCTTTTGGACAGGCGGTCCCGGCAGTGGACGGCAATGTTCTGCGGGTGGTCTCCCGCATTACGGGAGATTTCGGGGACATCACCCAGCCCAAGACCAGGGGGCGCATGGGGCAGCTGGTACAGGAGGTCATGCCCCTTGAGGCCCCCGGAGATTTTAATCAGGCCCTCATGGAGCTGGGTGCAACGGTATGTCTGCCCAATGGCGCGCCGCTGTGCGGACAGTGTCCGGCGGCCTCCTTTTGTACCGCCCAGCAGCAGGATCTCACCGGCCAGCTGCCGGTAAAGGCCCCCAAAAAGGCTAGGCGCGTGGAGGAACGGGTAGTCTTTCTCCTGTTCCACGGCGACCGGGTGGCCCTCCGGCGCAGACCGGAGAAGGGACTGTTGGCCGGGCTCTGGGAGTATCCCAACGAGCTTGCCCCGGCCCAGGGACTGCCGGAGGGCTGGGGAATCCAGCCCCTGGACTGCCGGCCCGCAGGGACTGGTAAGCATATTTTTACCCACATTGAGTGGCATATGACAGCCCAGAGTATCACCACTGCAACGCAGATCCTGCCAGAGGGTTGGGTGTGGGCGAGCAGCGGGGATCTGACCCAGGACTACGCAGTCCCGAACGCCTTTCAGAGCTTCGCCTGTGCAGTGGAGGAGCGGCTGTGCTGCGGCCCCGGCCTGTAGGCCGACTACGATAAACGGCAGTGTTTCCCCGCCGGGAGGGCGGGGAAACAGAGAACTGTTATGAATGAGAAATGAGGAACAGACATGGCAAAACTGTATTTTCGGTACGGCGTAATGGGCTCCAGCAAGACCGCCAACGCCCTGATGGTACGCTATAACTACCAGGAGCGGGGACAGGAGGCGCTGCTGGTCAAACCCGCTGTGGACCAGCGGGACGGGGCGCGGTTTGTGGCCTCCCGCGCGGGGTTGTCCAGCCCCTGTATCTATTTTTCCGACCTGCAGGCCATGACGGTCGAACAGCTGCGCCCCTATGCCTGCGTGATTGTGGACGAGGCCCAGTTCCTCAGCCCGGAGGAGGTAGCATATCTTGTCTGCCTGGTCGACGAGGTCAATCTCCCTGTCATCTGTTATGGCCTGCGGACTGATTTTAAAGGGGACCTGTTTCCCGGCTCCATGGCCCTGCTGGCCGCTGCCGATGTCATCGAGGAGGTCAAGACGATCTGCTGGTGCGGCAAAAAGGCCACCTGCAACGCCCGCTTTGACAGCACAGGCCGGGTATTGAAGGAGGGAGAGCAGGTGGTTCTTGGGGCCAACGATCGCTATATCGGTCTTTGCCGGAAGCACTGGAGAGAGGGCAACCTGGGGCCGGGCCATACACTGCCCGAAGAATCATGATCTGCCGGATGTGTCCCCGGAACTGCGGCGCAGTCCGGGAAGCGGCTTCTGGCGTGGGCTATTGTGGGATGCCAGCCCTGCCGGTGGTGGCGCGGGCGGCCCTCCACCATTGGGAGGAGCCCCCTATTTCTGGCTGGCGGGGGTCGGGGACCGTCTTCTTCTCCGGCTGCTCCATGGGGTGTGTCTTTTGCCAAAACGAGGAAATCAGTCATAAGAATTTTGGCGTCCCGGTCTCCCTGTCCCGTTTGCGGGCGATCTGTGAAGAGCTGGCCGCCCAGGGAGCACACAACATCAATCTGGTCAACCCCACCCACTTTGCCCATGTAGCGGGGCAGCTGCTGGACACCTCTTTGGGGGTTCCGGTGGTGTGGAACTCCGGCGGCTATGACCGGGTAGAGACCCTGCGCACTCTGGAGGGGAAAATTTCGATTTACCTGCCCGATTTCAAGTATCTCGATCCCAATACCGCCCAGCGCTACTCCGCCGCCCCCAATTACCCCCAGATCGCCCAGGCCGCTATTTTAGAGATGGTCCGCCAGACCGGCCCCTGCGTGATCAAGGACGGTGTGCTCCAGCGGGGGACTGTGATCCGGCACCTCATCCTCCCAGGCAGAACGGCTGAGACCAAGCAGATCATGGACTGGGTCGCCGGGGCATTTCCGCCGGGCACCGTGCTCTTTTCCCTGATGAGCCAGTACCTCCCCTGGGGCAGGGCGGCGGACTATCCGGAGATCAACCGTCCCCTCCGCCCCAGCGAACGGCGGATCTGTATTGAGTATATGCAGAATTTAGGCCTGGACGGCTTCGTCCAGGCCCAGGGGGCGGATCAGTCCAGCTTTATTCCCGCTTTTGATCTGACGGGTGTATGAGCGCCCTCTGTCAAACCGCCGGTACGCTGTCCTGCCAGTCCGGAACCAGCCGGCGCATATCGGCGGGGAGGGGACAGGACCAGACCAGCGCCCCGCCGGTGATGGGGTGGCGCAGGGCGATGAGGGCGGAGTGGAGGGCGGGCCGGGCGATGAGGGCGGGGTCCTCGGTGCCATATAAAAAATCCCCCGCCAGCGGACACCCCAGATGGGCCATATGGACCCGGATCTGATGGGTCCGCCCGG
>JAAWBF010000095.1 GCA_022792555.1 Oscillospiraceae bacterium | reverse complement strand
CGCAATTTCCAGGGGGGCCACGACAGCCGGGCGGACGCAGTCTCCGGGGAGACTTTGGCTGAGAAGCTGCTCACCCGCAACAGCGGCTGTGTGAGCTGTCCCATCCGGTGCGAACGGCGGGTGAAGCGCAAGGGGAAGGAGGTAAAAGGGCCGGAATATGAGACACTGGGTCTCTTTGGCCCCAACATCGGGGGACATGACCTAGAGAAGGTCATCGACTTGAATTACCTCTGCGATACCCTTGGAATGGACACCATCTCCTGCGCTGGGACTATCGCCTTTGTCATGGAGCTGAAGGAGCGGGGGATGGCTGACTTTGGGCTGGAGTTTGGACGGCTGGATAACCTGGAGGAGGCCATCCGTGGGATCGCTTATCGGAAGGGGCCCTGGGCGCCCCTGGCCGACGGGAGCAAGCGCCTGGCCCAGCAGTACGGGGGGGCGGAATTCGCTATGCACGTCAAGGGGCTGGAGATGGCCTCCTATGAACCCAGGCGCTCGGTGGGGATGGGTCTGGGCTACGCCGTGGCCAACCGGGGAGGCTGCCACCTGAACGGCGGCTATCTGGCCCTGTTGGAGTCTGTCGGCGTCCTGTCCACCGACCCGCAGAGTCCCAAGAGCAAGGCGGAACTCACCGTATTCATGCAGGACGCACTGGAGGCGGTCTCCTCGGCGGGCTGTTGTCTCTTCTCCGCCCAGACCTTCATCCCCGCCCCCTTCTTCAAGCTGGGGCCCGCCCACTGGCTCACCAGGGCGGTGGGCAAGGCGGCCACCCATGCAGGGGGCGCGGTGCGGCTCCTCCTCAAAGGCAAGGGGGCCCTGCGGTTTAACGCCCTGGTCATGCTCCCCCATGCGGAGGCGGTCAAGCGGGCCACCGGCCTGCCCATGGATACCGGCGCGTTTCTCAAGTGGGGGGAGCGCTCCTATAATCTGGAGCGGCTGTTCAACCTGCGGGAAGGCCTCACTGCCGCAGACGACACCCTGCCGGACCGACTGTTAAAGACCCCCCAGGAGGAAGGCAGGCCGGACACCGTAGTCCCGCTGGACAAGATGCTCCCACGGTACTACGCCGTCCGGGGATGGAATACCAAGGGTATACCCACGGAAATAACCTTAAAACGGCTGGGGATTGTGTGATATGGGCAAGATTTTCGTGCAATACCGGGGGGCGATGGCCGATCTGACCGGTCTGGAGCAGGAGGAAGTCAACGCGGAACGAGTCCAGGAGGTTGTGCGCCACATCAGACGGGCTCACGGTTCGGAGGCCGCCCGGCTGTCAAAAACCCTCTTGATTACCGTCAATCAGACCAGCATCCTCCTGCTACAAGGCTGGAGAACCCCTCTGTGGGCGGGAGATGTGGTCTCCTTTCTGCCCATCTGCGGCGGGGGATAATCGTAGGAGGATTTTTAGATGGTAAGCGTCAGAGGGGTATACAAAAAAGCCGAGCGCTGTTACTGTGAGGCGTTTGAGAGAACACGAGACAGGGATCAGGACGGTTTTTCGCAGGTGGTTCGCTGGGAGACCATCCAGGAAGAGATCCAAACGCTCTCCTATCATAAGGGTGTTTTAAACGAAGACATAAAAATGTTAAAGGAAAGCGGCACAACAAAACGGAAATATGAGGCGTTGTACCAGAAGATTACAGAGCTGTTGGATGAATTGCAGGAACGGCAGAAGCAACGTACATGAAAAGTTCCCCCTCCCGATCGGGAGGGGGAACTAAATAGTTAGGCGTAGCTGCACGACCGCTCCAGGCCGGGCTGCTGAAGCAGGCGCTTGACGCGGCTGATCAAAAATGTGAGGAGGATCATCAGCGCAGGGGACAGGGCGGCGAGCAGGCCGAGGAGCCGCCAGCTCTGGGCCGTCAGGGCGGTGATCTGAAAGAGGGGGGCCAGGAACAGGACCGCACCGGCAAAGCTCAAGCCCATCAGGAGCAGAACCGCAGTCCGGAAGGGGGTCAGGGGCCAGCACAGGAAGAGGAGCACCAGCAGGCCGTTAAGACCCATGAGCAGAGTACAGACCGTGGAGAGCTGGTCAATGGACAGTCCAGCGGCGGTCCCAAGCACGGCGGCGGCACTGAGGCTGATTAGGTTGACCAGCCCGCCGGGCAGGGCATTGAGGAGAACGCTGGGGAGAAAACGGCGGCTGACCGGCGTGAAGGAGGGCTCAAAGGTGAGCAGGAAAGAGGGTGCGCCAATCATGAGCGCGCTGACCAGGCTGATCTGAGCGGGCACCAGAGGATAGGGCAGCGGGAGAAACAGGAGCAGCAGGGTCATAAGGCAGGAAAAGATATTTTTAACCAAAAAGAGGGTGGCTGAACGCTGGATGTTGTTGATCACCCGGCGGCCCTCTTTGAGAATTTGGGGCATGGAGGAAAAGGAGGAATCCAGAAGCACGAGCTGGGCAGCGTGCTGGGCGGCCTCACTGCCGGCGGCCATGGCGATGCTGCAATCGGCCTGCTTGAGGGCGAGTACATCGTTGACCCCGTCGCCAATCATGGCTACTGTGTGGCCCGCCTGCTGGAGTCCCTGGATCAGCGCCCGTTTCTGGCGGGGGGTCACCCGGCCGAAGACGGTATTTTCTTCTGCCTCTTGAGACAGGTCTCCCGTTTCCGGCAGCTGGGACGCATCGACATAGTGCTCTGACCGGGGGATTCCGGCCCGGCGGGCAATCCGGGAGACCGCCTCAGCGTTGTCCCCTGACAGGATTTTGACGGTAACGCCCTGGGCCTGGAAAAAGGCCAGGGTCTCGCCGGCGTCTCTCCGGAGCTGATCGGAGAGGACCACAAAGCCCAGAGGGCGGACGGTGTCCAGCTCATTTTCCTGGGGCAGTTCGGGGGCCTGGGCCAGCAGGAGTACCCGGTTCCCTTGGGCAACCGCCTCCGCCCAGCAAGAGCGAAGCTCCTCCAGCGCCCCGCCCAGCAGACGCTCCGGCGCACCTAGGAGATAGCAGGGCCCCCCGGCGTCGGGGGCTAACGCGCTCCATTTGCGCTCAGAGGAGAAGGGGATCTCCGCCGCACCAGTCCAGGGGGCGGCATCGGCCCCAAACTTGGCCCGCAGGGCCTGGGCGGTGGCGTTGGCCGAGGAGGTTGTGACACAAAAGCGGCCTAACAGAGCGGCCAACTCCCCTTGCTCCACGCCGGAGAGGGGGAACAGGGCTTCCACCTCCATACTTCCCTCAGTGATGGTGCCCGTCTTATCCAGGCAGAGCACGTCAACGCGGGCCAGGTGTTCAATACAGGACAGCTCATGGGTGAGGGTGTTCCTGCGGGCCAGGCGGAGCACACTGACGGTCAGCGCCGCGCTGACCAGCAGGTACAGGCCCTCTGGAATCATACCCACCACGGCGGCCACGGTGGAGCGCACTGCGTAGGGGAAGGGCAGCAGAGCGGCCTGCCGGGCCAGCATCACGGCCCCCACAGGGACAATGACCACCCCGATCAGCCGCAGCAGACGGTCCAGGGCGCGCATCATCTCCGAGCGGGCCGCCTTTTGGCGGGTGGCCTCTCCGGTGATGCGGTTGGCGTAGGCGTCTTCCCCCACCCGATCCAGCCGGGCCCGGCAACGGCCCGAAACCAGAAAGCTGCCGGAGAGCAGGCAATCCCCCGGACGCTTGGCCACCGGATCGGCCTCCCCGGTGAGCAGGGACTCGTTGACCTCTGCCGTACCGTCACAGACAATGGCGTCGGCACAGACCTGACAGCCCGCCTGGAGCTGAATGATGTCGTCCAACACCAGCTCCTCTGGAAGGAGGGATTGGGAGACGCCGTCCCGGATGACGGTACAGCGCTGAGCGGAAAGCAGCTGGATACGGTTAAGTGTGTGTCTCACCCGCAGCTCCTGGACCACTCCAATGGCGGCGTTGATGAGGACAATGCCCAAAAACAGCATATCCCGATAGGCCCCCACCGCAAAGAGACAGGCGGCCAGCAGGGCAAAGAGCAGGTTGAAAAAGGTGCAGAAATTGTCCCGGAAAATCTGGCCTGTGGATTTGGTCAGGGCCGCTGTACTGCGGTTGTGCCACCCCAGCCGGACCCGTTCTGCCGCCTGGGCGGCGGTGAGCCCCTGGTCTGGCTTGGGAGAGAGCCGGGGGATGCTTTGGCGTACAGACGGTACTTTCTTTTTTCTCATCGTCATCACCTGGATCTGTTTGGATGAGAAAAGTGTACCAGCCTTTTTTTAAGGAGTACGCAGGGGGGGATTACAGATTTCTTAAGATTTTTCATTTAAAACTAGCAAGAATTCTCCCGCCTCTACAGGCGGTGAGATGAATTGTGCCTTTCTGGTTCGCCCCTTTTGTGATATAATCAGTAGTAGCAAAAAGAGATGGTGAATTGCAGAGCTTTTAGAACGTAATAGCCATTCGGAGTTCTCCCTCCATTACCACCTGATTTTTGTGGTGAAGTACCGCCGGAAGGTAATCGACGATACCATTTCCATGCGGCTGAAAGAGATTTTCGAGTATATCCAGCCCTCATATAATATAACTTTGCAGGAATGGAACCATGATAAAGACCATGTTCATATCCTGTTTTCTGCCCATCCGAAAACAGAGTTTCCCATTACAAGGCGACAGGGAAGATGCTGCAAACTACCCCGGCGCAGTACAAGGACGAGTTTTCGTGGTTGTGGGAAGTGGATTCGTTGGCCCTGTGCAATGCCCAACTCCAGGTGCAGGCTGCCTACAAGAACTTTTTCCGGGACAAATTAGCGAAGTGCGGGAAGCGGTTGATTACGATAGACAAGTGGTTTCCGTCCTCCAAACTGTGCCGCCATTGTTGGTATGTGAACTCTAAGCTAACACTTTCCGACCGGGTGTAGATATGTCCTTCTTGTGGTGAAACGATTTTGTGAGACGTGAACGCTACAATAAATATCAAGAACCAAGGGCTTTCTATGCTGTAGAGGCCCACAAACTGAACCGTGGGACATACGGGGATAGCTCGTTGATACTTAGCCGGTTACGGTTATTGAGCGAGAAGCCCCCGCCTCTATGCAAAGCATAGGCGGTGGGAGTATGTCACACAGGTACAACCGAAAATATGAAGTGACCCCCAAAAGTTAGACAAAGTTTAGGGACAGAAATTGTTCAAGTAGTCGAAAGGGCTTGTTGCCTGTGAAGAGCAGGCGGCAGGCCCTTCAGCTTTGCCTTGATATGGTAGTTGTTGTAGTAATTCCTCCGCCTTTTCTCTTATTGTAAGCTTACGATGAAAGTGTAGCAGATAAAGAAATGGAAAACAACATGCTCGCTGCATAGGGGTTTCATTCTTTCTCTGGAAACGTGTTGATTGGCTCTGAACCCTCCAGGCAGGGAAACAAAAAGACAGACAGGAGACGCTCCCCCTGTCTGTCTGATTCCTTATGGGCCGTTTCTTGTTGGAAGAGAAGACGGCTCTTTTTATGCCCTGTCCTCCACGGTATCCGACTGGCGGAACAGCAGCGAAATGCACCAGATCGCGGCCAGACCTACCAGCGTATAGATCACCCGGCTGATGGCGCTGTCCGCTCCGCCAAAGGCAAAAGCCACCAGGTCAAAGCCAAAGATACCGATGCTGCCCCAGTTCAGGCCGCCGATGATGGCCAGGGTCAGCGCGATTTTATCCATGATCATACCGAAACCTCCTCACAAAATGGATTTCGGTTCTTAGTTTCACCAGGGCCGTGTCAAATTATACGGGATAGAGGGAGGATCTCCCAAATATCTGGATTTTTACGCTGAAATCCCTGTTTTTGTCCTATTTTATTCTAATTATAGTGACACATAGTCGTGAGCGTCTCTATGCGCTTTCACGCATTGCGATACGCTGAATACATTTTTTATAGGACGCTCTCATCTCTCTTGACATACCCCCGGCGAACGCCAAAGGAGTATCCACAGCGAGATTGACCGCCAATTCACTGTTATCTGTGAGCAGTTGGAGCAAGAGGGGATTTGACGATAAAAGATCTGCTGCAAAATCCTTCGATTCTGTAGCAGATCTCTTTTTAGCCTTCTCGATCACAGTCTGGCGTTCGTTGTATACAAAGACGGCCCTCCTGTGCAAACTTTCTCAGCATACCAAAGCATTTGCTGCAACTCACACAACAGGAATTCTCTCCCTGGGCCATTCGAGGGATCAGATCTGGCTGGCAGAGGAAGGGGCGGCTCATGGAGACAAAGTCCAAACCGGCCTCCAAAACGCAGCTGACGTCCTCCAGAGTCCGAATCCCACCCACCAGCATGACGGGCAGGCCGCAGTCCTGACGCAGCTTTACGGCGCGTTCCAGGTAGTAGCAGTGCTTTCCGCTTCGGCCCTGGGGCGTAAAGTCATGGCCGCTGAGTTCAATGGCACATATCCCCAATTCCGCACAGGCCTTTCCCATCCAGAGAAGAGCCTGTTCATAGTCCGCGTCCCCCTCCTCCGCGTTGCTGTTGAGTTTAATACACACGGGGTATTGGGGACCGACGGCTTTCTTGACCGCTGTGATAACCTGGGCGGGGAAGCGGAAGCGGTTTTCAGGTGTACCGCCATAGGCGTCGCTGCGGCGGTTGAAAAAGGGACTGATAAATTGGCTGAGCAGATATCCGTGTGCGCAGTGGATCTGAATCCCGTCATAACCGGCCCTCTGTGCCAGAACTGCGGCGGAGGCGAACGAAGCCGCAGCTGCGTCCATCTCCGCCGTAGTCATCACGTGGGCGGGCTTGTTTGTGTAGGGGGAGACAACCCCGGAGGGGCTGACGGGATCTTCACACAGGCTGGCGGCTCCGCCGTGGTTGAGCTGAACGAAGACAGTTCCATCGGCTTGGTGGACCGCCTCGGTGAGCTGGCGGTGGCCAGACACTTCTACCTCCCGGCAAAGTCCCGGCTGGGTGCGGGAGGCCTGTCCAGCTGGGGAGATGTAGACCATTTCTGAGATGATAAGACCAACCTGCTGTTGGGCCAAGGTCTGATACCGGCGGATACCGGCCTTGCTCAGGATGCCTTCTGCGGCATAGGGCCCGACCGTTGCCGAACGTACAAAGCGGTTGCGCAGGGAGATGCCGTCCAATGTACATGGTTCAAAGGGGGAACACATGGAAAAGACCTCTCAATCATCGTATGTTTCTGCAGTCTGTTTTAAAACAGACTCTGGACAGGGAGAAGCGCTTATGATTTTGCCCATCTGTCCTGGAGGGCCTGTATCTCCTGGGCTGTCATACCGTACCGGCTCAAGATCTCCTCGTTGTTCTCACCGACACAGGGGGCTCGTTTCACGCAGCCGGGAGTCTCGGAAAATTTGGCGATACAGCCCCGCGCCTTAAAGGTGTCCTTGGAGGTGACAGCGCTGGGAGTGGGGACATCCACCAAGTAATTCTGATCCAATACATGGGGATCGGTCCAGACATCCTCCTGGTCAAAGACCTTGGCCGAGGGGATGCCCGCGGCGTCCAAAAGGGCTGCTGCCTGCGAAATGTCGTCAAAGGTCTTCAGCCAGTCCTCAATCAAGGCGATCAGAGCGGGGGCGTTGGCCCGGCGCTGCTGGAGGGTATGAAATCTAGGATCGTCCGCCAGCTCCGGCTTTTCCATCACCTGACAGAAGGCCGCCCACAGCTTGGGGCTGATGACGGCTAGGACAATGCTCTGTCCATTCTTCCCCTCAAAGAGTCCATAGGGCGCCAGTGTGTTGTGGTGGTTGCCCGAACGGGTCAGCTTTTGGCCGATATTCAGGTACTCCACTGCGCCGTTGAGGTAGATCATGGTCATCAGGAGGGAGACATCAATTTTCTGTCCGATCCCTGTCTGCTCGGCATAGCGCAGGGCGGTCATGATACTGCCAAAGGCGTTGATCGCACCGACATAGTCGGAGAGTGTGGTGCCGCTCTTGACTGGAGGGCCATCCTGGGCGCCACAGATGTCCATGATGCCGGACATGGCCTGGGCGATGAGATCGTAGCCTGGTTTTTTGGAATAAGGTCCCGCCTGTCCGAAAGCGGACACTGAACAGTAGACCAGCTTGGGGTTGATGGCGTGGATGGCTTCATATCCGAGGCCTAGCTTGTCCATCACGCCTGGCCGGGCGCTCTCCACGAGAATATGGCAGTCCTGTACCATGCGTTTGAGCAGGGCGATGGAATCTGGGTCCTTCAGATCCAAGGTGACAGATTTTTTGCCCCGGTTCAGCCAGGCCCCCAGCAGACTCATACCATCTACCTGAATGCCGTAGGTACGCTCGTCGTTTCCGGTATTGGGGCGCTCTATCTTGATAACCTCGGCGCCGTAGTCAGCCAGCATTCCCGTGCAGCAGGGGCCGGCAGCGTTGGAGGTGAAATCCAGGACACGGATGCCGTGGAGCATTTCATTCATGAAGGTAACCACCTTTCTATCTTCTGTGGATGGCCTGTAATCTGCATCTGTCTCCCCGCCCAAAGAGCGGGGAGACAGGCCAGCTTACACGAAAAAGTAAGTTAGGCGAAGATGCCGGCGGCCACCAGAACAAGCGTAATGGCGATGACAAAGACATTCGGGAAGAGGGTGGACTTAATGTAGATGATTACAGCGTCTTTGTAGGGAATTTTCCCGGTTCCGGAGGCATTCACAACGCCGGTGTTGTGCGGGGGATACATAAAGTTTCCAACCGCTGTGTACAGACGGAAGGTGGCAGCGGCACTGAGACCGGCACTTTGGAAATAGCCCACCACCTGCTCGCCAAAAGCGGGCATGCTGGAGGAAGAGGAACCAAGCAGTAGGGTGCCGAACATCGCCAGGAACACGCCGGCAAAGAGCGGATCGGCGTTGTTGAGCTGGTCGCTGATGAAGGTGTACCCAGCCATATTCTTGATGACAGTGCCGAGGGCGGCGGCGCCGCAGACGTTGATCAGAGCCACAAACACCGAGGTAGCGCCGCTGTTAATGGTGGTTTTCAGTTTGCCCTTGAGCCGGCTCCACATGAAAACGACCCCCAGGACACAGCCCAGCGTCAGCGCGACCATAGTGGGAATACCAGAGGCAGCAATGACAATCATGATAATCATCGGGATGGCTGCTTGATACAGCTTGGGGACATCGCCCTCCTGGCCCTTATAGGACTCCATCTGGAGCTTCCAGATTTCGTCACCGCCGGGGAAGAAGCCCTCCCCCTTCTTCATATGCCCGGCAACATCCAGATTGATAAAGACTGCGTCCAGGGCAAAGTAGAGAATGGTCATCAGGATAGACAGTACGGGGAGCGCACCAACATGCGATCCAGACATACTGGCGGCGACAGAGGGCACAGAGGAAACAGAGCCCAGCAGATAATAAGCGCCAATACAGCCGCCGGAGCCATAGCAGTAGTAGCGCCAGGGGATATTCAGGTCGTGGAACAGCTCACGGCCAATGGGAAGCACGGTGAAGACCACGATAAAGCCGTGAATCCCAACATAGGTGCAGATAAAGTACATCAAGACCAGAAAATAGACAGCACAAGACGGCTTGAACTTAGGGCTTGCCTTGTCGATAATCTTCAGCAGCGCGTAGGCGATGCTCTTTGCGCCACCGGTTACGTCCATGATCTTTCCAAAGATACCACCTAGGGTGAAGATCATAAAATAAGATTTGACGGCGCTGGCCAGACCGGTCACCCAATACTCGGTCAAACCGGTGACGATATTCACACCGCCAAAGATCAGAATGACAACAGCGCCAATTGCAGCGGAGACTGCCAGATTGTTGCCCTTGAAGGAGAGGGCAATAAAGACGGCCACACCGAGTATAATGCCGATAAAACTGATTAAAGCAGTCGTATCCACAAACTTTCCTCCTCACTTCTGATTGGTCTGGGATGAACCCCTCCCATCACGTTGGCTTGCGTCAAAGTGATGGGGAGGAACTTGGATAAAGGATTACGCCTGTTCTGAGCGGTCCAGCTTGGCTGCAAAGCTGATGCTCCCTGTTTCCTTGAGTATTTTGCTGACCCGATGGATCGAGATGGGGCCCAAAATAATCAGAGGATAGAACCAGGTCCACGAGCGTACACTCCCCAACAGCTTGTAGCCCTTGTCCACGATGGCTTTTAGACCCAGCGAACCGATAATTGTTGAAGAACACAGAATAAAAACAATCAAAATTGCGGTACACACAGACTCCTTTTTGATAAATTTACCCAGAAGGAGCTTATATCTAGAGATACAGCCCAACATCAGGGAGCCGGAGGTTGAGGTGTAGGCAATATATAGCACGATATAGTAGATCCCGCGGAAGATACTGCCCGGAACGCCGTTTAACTGCTGTAAAATCGTTAGATAAGGCAGATTATCAGCGTTGATCGTGGGGAACCAGGCCAACGCGGCCAGGGTACACATCACCATAGAGGTACAGCCGAACAGGAAGCCCAGAGCGCAGGCCCTGTTGGTTTCACTGCGGCTTTTGAACTGCCGGGAGTAGACAATGCCAGTAGCCACAAAGCCGCTCTGGGTCATACCGTAGGTAACGGCATCGTTAAACATGGCGCCAAGGGTGCCGCGGCCTGCCTCAAGCTGGCTGTTCATCTGGCCTGCCAAGACGAGCTTGAGGTTGTCCCAGCCCATGGTGATGATAGCGATACACATGACAAACAGCAGGATGAGCATTGGAGTGGAGATTCCGCCCAGCTTTTTGAGGATTGTACCTCCGCTGAGAAAGATGATCAGCATCAACGCAACAAAAATGAGCATACCCAGGTAGTAATTTACATCAAAGGCGGACTCCAGCAGTGCACCGGAACCGGCGATACAGGTGCCCGAGACCACGATAGTAGAGTAAAGAATCGTGATGTCCCAAACAGCGTTCATAACTTTGCCAACAACGGGATGAGGCCAATAGATGGTATTTACCGCGTCATGGTAGGTGTCCGCCTGGATAAGACGTCCATATTCCATGATAATCCAGGCGAAGCCTACGGTAACAATCCAGACAATGACCGCGCCGAGAAGACCGATAGGGCCATGGCTGGAACAATATTGCACTGCCAGGCGCCCTGTTGCCATAGATGCCCCACAGGCATGACCGAACCAGGTCAACGCACAGGCTGTGACCAACGATTTTTCTTTTCTACTTTTCAATTTGGAGCGCTCCTTCACCGTTTTTTAATTAGGTGTATACGCTCCGCTTTAATGAGAGGCCAGCTTGTTCAAACGGGTCACGGTTTCAAAGGCCTCCTGGATCATCTCGTCAATGATCTCCTTGGCGGGCTTCACATCGTGGATGAGACCGATATCCTGTCCCACGGCGAACATGCCGCGGCTAGTATCGCCGGACTGATAGGCCGCCTTGCCAGCTGCCCCTGAGATAATCGGCATCAGATCCTGTAGGGTGACACCGGGCTTCTTTTCCATCTCCAAACACTCGTCCGCTGCGTCATTATGGGCCACACGGATCATGTTCTTAATGGCCCTCTGACACAAAACCGTGTCCTTTTCGCTGTGATCGATGATCCACTGCTTGTGGTTTTGGGAGATGCAGCACTCGCTGGCTGTCAGGAAGCGGGTCCCGATGACGACTCCCTCTGCGCCAAAGGCCAGGGCTGCCGCCAGGCTGCGGCCATTACAGACGCCGCCCCCCACCAGGACAGGTATGGAACAGAGCTCTGCCGCCTTGTTGGCGACAACAAAGGTCCCAATCAGATCGGGGGAGGGGTGCCCCGCAGCCTCCAGGCCGACCACAGTAACACAGTCAACGCCGCTCTTCTGGGCCTTGAGGGCATGCCGCGGCATGGGGACTTTGTGTACAATCTTCATCCCATAGCTGTGGATGATGGGGACAAATTCCACTGGGTCCTTGCCGGAAGTCTCAATGACGTTGATCCCCTCCTCGCCGCAGATGGCCAAGTACTGCCGGATTTTATCCCCCATGTCCACATTAGGGATCATGGAGATGTTGACAGCCAGGGGCTTTTTCGTCTGACTGCGCATTTGACGCACGGCGGCGCGGAAGTCATCCAGATCGGGATACATGCTGATGTTTGTGATCCCCAGTCCGCCGGCCTCGGAGATGGCCACCGCCAGCTCAGGATTGGCGGCATTTTGCAGTCCGCCGCACATAATGGGGTACTCAATCCCCAAGATCTCAGTCATTCTTGTTTGAAATTTCGGCATGATGATACTCCTATTCTAATGTTTCATGTTGTTAAGCATTTAGGCCTGCGGCTAACTATGTCTTTTTATGGGAAAGAATCGAGATGGAGGTGGGGGATTCCCGCAGCGAAGGGCGCTGGAATCCCCCCATATCATCAACGGACGGCGATTCGCTGCTCGTCAATCATGTTTCTCGCAATAATGGTCCGCTGAATCTCGTTGGTGCCCTCGAAGATCTGGAAGATTTTCGCGTCCCGGTAGAGCTTCTCAATGGGGTATTCCCGGCTGTAGCCATAGCCGCCGTGGATTTGCAGGGCCTCGTTGGTAACATAAACTGCCGTATCTCCGGCGAAGCACTTGCACATGGAGGCCAGCTTTGCGGTATCCTTGGCGTCAACGTCGAAGGCTGCAGCAGCACGCCACACCAGCTGACGGGCGGCCTCCAGCCGCATTCCCATGTCGGCCAGCTTGGCCTGGATGATCTGGTGCTTCCAAATGGGCTTGCCCTTTTGAATGCGCTCTTGGGCGTAACGGATGGAATGCTCCAGGGCGGCCCTGGCGACGCCGAGGGCACTGGAAGCGGCGCAGACACGGCCCTTATCCAGGGTCTGCATGACAATCTTGAAGCCGTCGCCCTCTCTTCCAATCAGGGCGGAGGCTGGGATCTCGCAGTCCTCCATAACTACATCTGAGGTTGTGGAGGAGCGAATCCCCATCTTGTCCTCATGCTTGCCGACCGACAGGCCGGGGACGCCTTTTTCCACCATGAACATGGAGAACCCCTTGGCTCCGGCGTCCTTATCCGTAACAGCAAAGATGGTGATGATGTCCGCAAGAGGTGCATTGGTGATGAAGCATTTACGGCCATTCAGGATGTACTTGTCGCCCTTTTTCACAGCGGTGGTCTTGTTATTGGCCACATCAGAGCCGGCGTTGGGCTCGGTCAGACCCAGGGCCAGCAGACCACCACCCATAACAACATCGGCGTACTTCTTTTTCTGCTCCTCGGTACCGGCGAAATTGATCGGCTTGAAGCCCAGACCGCAGGCGCCGACCGCCGAGCTGAAGCCTGCATCGCCGCGGGACAGCTCCTCACGGATGACAGCGGTGGTGAACAGGTCCACACCTGCGCCGCCCCACTCCTCCGGGAGGTCCAGGCAGGTCAGACCCATGGTGACGGCCTTTTTAAAGGCCTCCATGGGGAATTCTCCCTTGCGGTCGTACTCTGCGGCAATGGGAATCAGCTCTTTTTCCGCGAATTCACGGGTCATCAGCTGAAGATCAGTTTGTTCTGCTGTCAGATGGTAATTCATAAAAAACACTCCTATATGTTAAAGAGGCCTTTTTACTGGCCTGTAAACTTCGGACTGCGCTTTTCCAGGAAAGCATTTACCGCCTCTGCGTGGTCCGCTGTGCGAGAGCAGGCGGGCATATAGTTCATCTCAAGCTCCTGCATCAGCTCCAAGTCCGGATAGTTTGTAAAGTTGATCATCTTTTTCTGACGGGTCAGAGCCTGGGTGGGACTGTTGGCCAGCGTCTCCGCCAGCGCAGCGGTGGTCTCCTCCAGCTGTCCCTCCTCCGCCAGGCGGTTGAGAATCCCAAGCTGGAACGCCTCTTCGGCACGCAGAGTCTGCGCCAGCATATAGAACTCAGTGGCACGGGCGGCTCCCACGATCCGAGTCAGGGTATAGACGCCGTTGGTGTCGCCGGAAAAGCCCATGCTAGTAAAGCCGGCGCCGATCTTTGTCTTGACATCACCCACACGGAAATCACAGGCAAAGGCCAGCGCGCTGCCTGCGCCAGAGGCCGCACCGTTGATCTTCGCAATTACAGGCTTATTACAGCGGCGGATATTTCGAGCGGCAGTGGCGATATATCGAATGCCCGTAGTAGGCAGTGCCTCACCGGCGTCAATGCGGCGCTTAAAGGCCTTGATATCGCCGCCGGCACAAAAGTGCTTTCCAGCGCCGGTGAGAATGACTACCCGGACTTCATCTGCATAAGAGCAGTATTCAAATACATCGCCCAGCTCTTTTTCCATATCCCACGTCAAAGCGTTGAGCGCATCTGCACGGTTGAGGGTGACGGTAGCGATACCCTGGTCGTCCAAAGAGAAGAGGATGTTTTCACATTTGCTGGTATACATATCTCGTTCCTCCTGTCAAGCGGCGGTTTACTGCTGTTTAAATTTGCCGTCCCAGTCCTTCAGGCACTGATCGATCTCCTCTTTGCTCATATACTGTCCCAGTACCTCGTAGTTGTACTCACCCAGGTCACAGGGACGCTTGTATTCCGGCTTACACTTACTGAACCGAAGCCAGGAGCCGCGGGTGGTGACATGGTCGCGCTCCTTCACCGAGGGCGGTGTGGGGATATCGATAATCAAGCCCAGATCCCGGTAGGCCGGGTCCTCTACGACATCGGTGGTAGAGCAGATCTTACAGGTCGCAATCCCGACCTTAGCCATCTGCTCCACCGCGT
>JAAWBF010000001.1 GCA_022792555.1 Oscillospiraceae bacterium | reverse complement strand
GGAAGGAGATTTTTTTGAGGTCAAAATCCACTGGCGCGTGGTCCAAAATGGCCCGAAAGGCGGGGTAAGCATCGTAGAGATCCGCCCCCATGCCGGGATGCTGGCTGCCCTGACCGGCGTATAGAAAGCCCAGCTTCATCGCAGACCCTCCAATACCTGCCGGCTCTGCGTGACCATCTCCTCAAAAATTTGCCGCAGAGGACGGATCGCGTGGAGCATTCCGGCCACCTGGCCGGTCATGACGCTGCCGGTCTCTATGTCTCCCTCCAAAACAGCCCGGCGCAGCCCCCCTAGGGTCACCTGTTCCAGCTCCTCCAGGGTGGCCCCCTGCTTCTCCAGCTTGAGGTACTGCCGGGCCATCTTATTTTTCAGTACCCGCACCGGCCCGCCGATGGAGCGGCCTGTGACGGTGGTGTCACTGTCCTTGGCTTTGAGGAGGGCCTGCTTGTAGTTGTCATGGATGGGGCACTCCTCGCTCACCAGCAGGCAGGTCCCCACCTGGACGCCGCAGGCCCCCAGGGCGAAGGCCGCCGCCAGCTGCCGCCCATCGGCGATCCCGCCGGCGGCGATGACAGGCAAATCAATGGCGTCCACCACCTGGGGCACCAGGGCCATAGTGGTCATCTCCCCCACATGGCCTCCGGACTCAGTCCCCTCGGCGATGATGGCGTCCACCCCGGCAGCGGCCAGCCGCTTGGCCAAGATCGTGGCTGCCACAACGGGAAACACTTTGATCCCCGCCGCTTTCCAGGCGGAGACGTATTTCCCTGGATTGCCCGCGCCGGTTGTCACCACCGGGACTCCCTCGTCGATGACCACCTGGGCAAACTGGTCTGAGCAGGGATTCATGAGCATCAGGTTCACCCCAAAGGGGTGCTTGGTGCGGGATTTACAGATCTGGATCTGCTCCCGCAGTGCCCCGGCATCGGAAAAGCTCCCTGAGGCGATGATGCCAAGGGCGCCCGCATTGGAGCAGGCCGCGGCAAAGGCCCCATCAGCAATATTGGCCATACTGCCCTGGAGGATAGGAAATTCGATCCCTAATTGTTCATTGAGTGGCTTCATACCCGTCTCCTTTATGCAAATTCCACCAGGGCACCGCCCCAGGTCAGCCCGCCGCCAAAGCCCACCACCAGTACCCGGCTGCCGGAGGTGAGTTTCCCCTGGGCCTGCAATTCACTAAGTAAAATCGGGATGCTGGCGGCGGAGGTGTTCCCATAGGCGTCTATATTCTTGCCGTACTTCTCCGGCGGGATATGGTACTTGCGCACCACCCGGTCCAAAATGCGGGCGTTGGCCTGGTGGAAGACAAAAAAGTCCACCGCATCCACCGTAATGTGGTGCTTTTCCAAGACTTGATCCAGACACCAGGGGATCGCTGCTACAGCAAATTTATAGACCGCCTGGCCCTCCATTGCAATGCAGCTGGGTTCGTCCGACCCGATGCCGGGACAAAAGAGCAGACTTTCGTTTCCGTGCACTCCCAAGACCGCACCAATGGAGGGCCAGCCGGTCCGGCACTCCACCACTGCGGCCCCCGCCCCGTCGCCAAAGAGGACGCAGGTACTCCGGTCCTCCCAGTTTGTCAGGCGGCTGAGGACGTCACAGCCCAGGACCAGTCCATAGCTTCGGGAGGCGGCATTGAGGAGGCATTCCACCGTGTGCAGGGCGAAGAGAAAGCCCGTGCAGGCGGCGTTTAAGTCAAAGCACACCGTATCCTCCGGTAGGCCCAGGGTCCGCTGCAAGGCGCAGGCGGCACTGGGGACGATAGTATCCGCCGCCAGGGTGGCCACGACGCAGACCCCAATTTGATCCGCAGTCACGCCAGCCCGCTCCAGGGCGGCCTGGGCGGCCCCGGTACACAGGTCCAGATGCCCCTCAGCGGCACAGTGGCGCCGCTGGCGGATTCCGGTACGGGAGGTGATCCAGTCATCGCTGGTCTCCACCCGCTGGGCGATGTCCTCATTGGTGAGGACCTGGGCTGGCACACAGTGGCCCATCCCCTTGATTTTGATTCCGTTCATGGGTGCTCCTTTTCCAATCCCATCCGCCGGAACTTCTGGAAACGGCCGGAGGCCAGGGCGGCCCCGCGCTCCCGGTCCAATTGGGCCAGGTGGCGGCTGAGGGCCTGATCCACCTGTTGAAAGAGGATGGACGGGGCCAAATGGGCCCCTCCCTCAGGCTCCAGAATGATCTCGTCAATGACCCCCATGGATAGGAGATCCGGGGCGGTGAGCTTCATCAGTTCGCAGGCCTCGGCGTGCCGGGCGGCGTCCTTCCACAGAATGGAGGCGAACCCCTCCGGGGAGAGCACGGCATAGACCGCGTTTTCCAGCATCAGGACCCGGTTAGCCACCCCCAGAGCAAGCGCGCCGCCGCTGTTTCCCTCTCCTGTGATAAGAGCGATGACAGGGACCGTCAGGGTGCTCATCTCCATCAAATTCCGGGCGATGGCCTCTCCTTGGCCTCTGGCCTCGGCCTCCAGGCCGGGATAGGCCCCAGGGGTGTCAATGAAGGTGAGGATCGGACGGCGGAATTTTTCGGCCTGCTTCATCAAGCGCAGAGCCTTTCGGTACCCCTCCGGGCTGGGCATTCCAAAGTTACAGGCCAGATTTTCCTCCAAATTCTTGCCCTTTTGGGTGCCGATGACCGTCACCGGACGACCATGGAAGAGGGCCACTCCTCCTAAAATGGCGGCATCCTCCCCGCATAGCCGGTCCCCCCGCTGGGGAAAGAAATCGGTAAAGAGTGCGTTGAGGTAGTCGGAGAGATTGGGCCGTTTGGGGTGGCGGGCGACGGCCACCCGCTGGGCAGCTGTCAGGGCGCTCATGTGCTCCCTCCCTTCTCATGGAGCCGGAGGAGCTGGGCCAGCGTTTCCCGGAGCTGGCTCCGGGGCACGACTGCGTCTACAAAGCCATGCTCTTGCTGGTACTCCGCACGCTGAAACCCCTCTGGGAGGGTCTCTCCAATGGTCTGCTGAATTACCCTGGGACCGGCAAAGCCGATGAGAGCCCCCGGCTCGGCTAATATGATGTCCCCCAGGGATGCAAAGCTTGCGGTGACCCCTCCAGTGGTGGGGTTCGTCAGAACCGAGAGATAGAGCAGACCCTTTTGAGAGAACCGGGCCAGGGCAGCGCTGGTCTTAGCCATCTGCATGAGGGAGAGAATTCCCTCCTGCATCCTGGCCCCGCCGCTGGCCGAGAATAGGATCAGGGGCAGCCGGTTCTTCCCGGCATACTCAATGGCCGCTGTGATCTTCTCCCCCACAGCGGTCCCCATGGATCCCATCATAAAACGGCTGTCCAGAATCCCAATGGTACACTTATAGCCGTCAATCGCCCCCGTGGCGGCGACAACCGCCTCGGCCAGGCCAGTCTGCCGCCGGGCACGGTCCAGCTTCTCCAGATAGCCCGGAAACGTGCGGGCGGTCTGGGGCAGCTTTTCGGATCGTTCAAACAGCTCACGAAAGGAGCCGGAGTCCAGCAGGGTACTCAGACGGTAATAGGCCCCGATGGGAAAGTGGTAGCCGCACTGGGGACAGACATAGAGGGCCTGGGCCACCGCTTTCCGGTCATTGTTTGCCCCGCACTGGGGACAGGCGGCAGTGGATTCCCGGTGCTCCCTCAGTGCTTTCATAGCCAGCAGCCGGGCACGGCGCTGGGCAAAAATACGGTTCATACGCCCTCCTCACGTTCGGCCAGCCGGCGGCTGAACGCCAAAAATTCCGGCAGATGGGCATCCAAAAAGCCGGTGGTACAGCTCCCCCGGATAAAGGCCGGGTGATAGAGGATCTGATAGGAGAGCTCGGCGTTGGTGGGAAACCCCTCCAGAGTGAATTCCTCCAGACAGCGGCGCATTTTTTGGATGGCGGCCAGCCGGGTGGCCGCGTGGGCCATCAGCTTGGCGGCCAGAGAGTCGTAGTAGGGCGGGAGGGTACAGCCGCTGTACAGGCAGGCGTCCACCCGCACGCCGGGGCCCCCCGGCAGATGGAGAAACTGGACGGTACCGGGACAGGGGCGGAATGCGTGATCTGGATCCTCGGCGTTGATGCGGCACTCAATGGCATGGCCGGTAATTTGGACCTCCTCCTGGGTAAAATCCAGAGGGAGGTTTGAGGCGATGCGCAGCTGCTGCCGGACCAGATCAACCCCCGTTACCAGCTCGGTAATCCCGTGCTCCACCTGAATGCGGGTGTTCATCTCCATAAAGTAGAAGTGCACTCCGTCGCAGTCCAGCAGAAACTCTACCGTTCCCGCCCCCTCATACCCCACCGCCTGGGCGGCCCGGACAGCGGCCTCCCCCATGGCGTGCCGCAGCTCAGGGGACAGCCCCCAGGCCGGGGCCTCCTCTATGAGCTTCTGGTTGCGCCGCTGGAGGGAACAGTCCCGGTCCCCCAGATGGACCACATGGCCCTGTCGGTCGGCCAGGATCTGCACCTCGATGTGCCGGGGGTTTTCCACCAGCTTCTCCAGATACAGTTCCCCGCTGCCAAAACAGGCCACAGCCTCAGCCTGGGCCTGGGCATAGGCAGGGGGCAGCTCCTCCGGGGTGTCACACCTGCGAATCCCCCGTCCGCCGCCACCGCTGGACGCCTTGAGCAGCACCGGATAACCCACCTGAGCTGCCTCCGCGAGGGCCGCCTCCGGGCTGTGGACCGGTCCGTCAGACCCCGGCGTCACCGGGACCCCCGCCCCCCGCATGAGACTGCGGGCGGCAGACTTGGAGCCCGCCCGGCGGATGGCGTCCCCGGAGGGACCGATGAAGGTAATCCCAGCCTCTGCGCAGGCATCGGCAAACTCTGCGTTTTCCGACAAAAAGCCATAGCCGGGATGGAGGCCGTCACAGCCGGTAGCCTTGGCCACGGTCAGCAGGGCGGTCTGGTTGAGGTAGCTCTCCGCCGCCCTGGCCGGGCCGATGCACACCGCCTGGCCCGCCAGCTGGACGTGCATGGCCTCGGCGTCGGCCGTGGAGTACACCGCCACAGTATCAATCCCAGCCTCCCGGCAGGCCCGCAGAATCCGCAGGGCGATCTCCCCCCGGTTGGCAATCAACACACGCTTAACCATGTTCTCACACCCTCCGGATTCGGAACATGGGCGCACCCATCCCCACAGCCTCACCATCCCGGGCCAGAATTTCCTCCACCACGCAGTCGGCGGGGGCG
>JAAWBF010000094.1 GCA_022792555.1 Oscillospiraceae bacterium | reverse complement strand
GCAGGAGATGAAGTGACAGAGGCTGTCATGCGTGCCCTGCTGGTGGACTTTAAGACGGCCGAGGCCATCAAGCAGCAGATCCTCCCAGATGGTGCGGACATCCAGTTCACCGATATCTTGGGAATAAAGCAGAGCATCACCTGTGAAGAGCTGATTAACATCATCCAAGAGTCCATGCGGCAGCTCTCCAACGAGATCGCCAAGCAGATTCTGGCTATCAATGACGGCCCGCCCTCTGCCCTCTTCTTAGCCGGCGGCGGCAGTAAGCTCTACGGACTGCGCAAGCGCATGGCGGAATGCCTGGAGATGGACGAACGCCGGGTGGCCATTGCGGGCAATAATTTTGAGAAGAGCGCCTTCTCCGAGGAGCTGGATCTGGAAAACCCAGAATATGCCACACCCCTGGGGATCGCCGTGTCGGCAGGGATGGGGCTGATTAACGACAGCTATGTAGTCCTCCTCAATGGCCAGCCGGCCAAGCTCTTCCGCAATGGACTGCTTACCCTGCGGGATATTCTTCTGATGAATGGCTACACCTATGGAGATATCTTGGGCAAGACGGGACGCGGATTGACTGTCACCCTCAACGGAAAGCGGCTGGTCTTCCGGGGAGAACCGGCCACTCCGTCGGTTCTCAAGGTCAACGGGGAAGAGGCCCCCATTACCACCGTTGTACACGCCGGTGATCAGATCACGTTTACCCCCGCCAAACCGGGAATGGATGTCCAAAAGACTCCAAAAGAGCTTCTGCGGGAGGATTTCAACGGGAGAGTATTTATCAATGGGGAAGAGGCCGCGCTGGATACCCCGCTCAATCAGGGGGACACCATTCTGACCCTGAACGGCCGGGATGCCGTGCCCCCCAAAGCACCTCCTCCGCCCCCACAGCCAGTCCCGGTCATTCCGGCCGCACCGGTCCGGCATACCGCCCGACAGGCGGCTGTATCAACAGCACAAACACAGCCCGCAGCCCCTTCGGCCCAGTCTGTAGTTCCGCCAGTGAACCAGGTACAGTCCGCCCCTCCGGCCGATCCAGTGCAGTCCGTAGTTCAGCCCACAGCCCCTCCGGCGGCCCCGGTGCAGTCTGCATTGCTGAGGGGTATTCAGGTGGTCCTGAACGGGACCTCCCTGGTATTACCGCCCAAGCAGGACGGAATGCCCTACTACCTGATGGATCTGCTGCAATTTTCCGGGCTTGATTTCGACCATCTGGAGCGTCCGGTGGTCTTGAAGGTCAACGGCCAGGAGGGCCGGTTTCAGGATATCCTCCGTAATCGGGATACCGTGGATATCCACATGATTTAAATAGGAGTTCCCTCCCCTGAGAGGGGGAGGGAACCAATTTTGTAGGAGATGGAAACTGCGTGAGAAACCATGTAAAAAAAGGACTGTTGGGATTGCTGCTGCTCTGCCTTCTGGCTGGCTGCGGCAAAGAAAAGGAGCTGACGCCGCCGGAGGCCTATCAAATGGGAGAGGACAGTGTCCCAGCGCTGGCTCTGCCAGAGGAGGGTGGTAAGCTGTCAGAGGAAACCCAGGATGAGGAAGCTGCAACCACTTCTTATACCTATACCGAGCTGACCGCACCGGGCGGCGTTGTGGAGACCTATGCCGCCCTGCTGACCGGGGAGGAAAACGGCTTTTCGGTGGTGACAGCCGAACTGGAGCCCTGCGAAGCGCCAGATTATGCTGCGGAATCGGGGAGTATAATCATGGCAAAAAATGCGTCAGAGAGCGGGAAGGTCGTACAAATTGCAGTGAACTGGTCGGAAGAGGGGTGTGATGTTACCGTCTCAGGCCCCAGCGGCACCATTAAAGAGCCGGAGGTAGAGCCTATGACGGTCAAAGAGGCGGTGGAATACCTGGAGAGCATGTCGCCGTCGGTGCTGGGATTGAGCGGCAGTTCTATGGCGGCCTATCATATCTACCCCGTGATGGGAACTGTTATGGTGGGAGAGGACGCCTGTATCCAGCTGAACGTGTACAGCATGGATAACCCGGAACATACCAATCATATCGCTGGCGCCTATCTGCTGACCGGCGACGGAGCACACCTGTACCGGATAGACGATACAAACAGCAACAATGTGACAGAATTAGAGCTCGCATAATGCATAACACCCTCGCCTCGTAAGAGGCGGGGGCGTGTTTTTTCTGTGGAAGCTACGGTACAGCGGTATACCAGGACAACAGAGACTCTGTAATACCGTCTGCGATCTGATCCTGATAGACCTCTGTCTCTAACCGGGCGTCCTCCTCGGCATTGGTCATAAAGCCCATTTCAATTAAAACCGTCGGGACCTCTGAAAAGTTAAATCCGGTCATATCGGTGCGCGGAATGGTCCCCAAATTTTTTGCGCCGGTTTTTTCTGCCACAGCATCTACCATCAGCGCCCCCAGACGGACGCTCTCATCTACAATACTTGGCGTGCCGAGCAGATCGCCCGCAGGGACCAGCACCGACACCCCATGGACGGAGGAGTCTGTGGAGCCGTCGGCGTGAATACGGACACAGACGTCCGCGCCGCTTTGATTTGCAATTTCACAGCGCTCAATGCCGGAGATGGTAATATCAGAGACCTCACGGGTCATGACAACCGTGGCGCCCAGAGCCTCCAAACGGTCTCTGAGCTTTTTCCCTACGATGAGATTTAATGCTTCCTCGGTCAGATTGGCCCCCTGGGTACCGGTCGTATAGAGAGGTTTGGTCTCGTTAGACAGCGGAGAGACCAGTTCCCGGTGGCCTTTTCCGGTCTCCGGTGTCACACAATGGCCGGGATCGACACAGATGATACACCCTGTCAGAGGCAGAGGCGTTGGGGTGGGTTCTGGCGTGTGAGCTGGGGCTGGGGACGGTGTGGGCCTTGGTGTCAGTGTTGGAGTGGGTACAGCTTCCGGCGTTGGACTGGCTGTATGCACCTGCTGGGAAGGGCGTGGGCTGGCTGTTCTATCTGCCTCCCCGGCACATCCTGCCAAAAGCAGTGCCATCCACACCATCAATACCAGCAGCAAAAGATCGGCTTTTTTTCTCCTGCTCATTTCCACCCCATATCCTTCTCATAGCTTAAAATGGTGTCCAAGTTGGACTTTTCATACTCGTTAAAGACTGATGCGTCAAAATTGGAGGCGTTTAAACCGGAAATGGGATAATACCAGCTCTGTCCCTCAAAATAAGTACGGATCTTGCTGTCTGAGAAATTACAGCCATGCCGGGCGTACATCTCATTGCGGATCAGAATGATCTCCTCATGGGTGTACTGGTTCAGCTCCGAACGGGTGATATACTGACTGTGGGTTGGATAGAGGTACACATTGGACAGGCCGGAGGCGCGGGGAACATAGGTTGGAGCGGGCAGGCTGACTGTGCTGTTGGGCTGCTGTATCACAGTCCAGGTGTCGTAGTCGATAGAGTCCAGAATGCGGCTGTGGTAGAGATGGAAGCGCTGGGTATCCTGTTCTACCACGAAATAGCCCTCAATGACAGCGTAGTCGCCATTGCTTGTCTTGACCGCCTCTTGAACATCGTCAATATGGAAGGAAAGGCTGCAATTGTGGGCGGCCTGCTCGTTAGAGAACAGGAGCGTCTCTGAGATGTCATCAATTCTGGCATAATAGAGCCGAACCCACTGTCCGTCATACTTCATTTTCGCCCGAATGGGGTTTTCGTCCCACTCCCCATAAAATGGCTCCGCATCGGTTACAATCCATGCGTCATCGTGATAATCCGGGGTTCTGTCCGGAAGCGTGTTCCCATTGATGTCTGTGGCATTCGGGGCTTCCGAAGCGGGCGTCTGATCCAGGGAAGGCGCAGGGGTATCTGTGGGGGCTGGGCCGATCGGGCCGGCAGAGCAGGCACCTGCTGTCACCAGCAGGAGGGCCGCATAGAGTGCAGCCAGTGTTTTTCTAGGCATGGACTCATCTCCTCAATTCTTTTCGGTACATCTCCACTTAAACACAATCTGGATTCAGTGTAGCATAGTCCACATCCTATTTCAACAAAAAGCGCTTCTCCCTCCCCAAAAGGGAGGGAGAAGGGGATCAGGCGGGCAGTAAAATTTGCGATTCCAACCCGGATTCGTTGGAGATTGGAAGAAGGCGGGGGGCTTGCAGGGTGCCGTCCAGAAGCAGGGGCTGGCGGCTGCGGCTGGAGAGAAACAGAGCGGTCAGGCAGCCCTCCAGCATACTCACAGAGGAGCGGACCGAAAGTGCACCGTCCAAAGCGGCTTGGACCTCCGCCACCAGGGAGGGCGCCACCTGGGTGATATGCAGGCCGTACTCCCGGCCTAGGGCGGCTATCTGCTTAACCGTGATGTCCGCCCTCGCCTGAGGGCTTAGGGGCTGGAAGCCTATAAAGCCGCCAAACCGCCCTGCGATCTCTCGTAGGGCCCCCTGCTGAGTAAAGGCGTGTCTAGCCCGTTCGTTTTCAGCAAACATCCGGCGGGCCAGTACTGCCATAGAGCTGGAAGCACCTTCGCTGGGCGGCGCAGACAGGGGCGCGCTGGGTGCTCCAGTCTGAAACCCCATAGAGCGCCGTTCAGACAGGACGGCGTTCGTGGTGAACAGGAGAACGCACTGACGGAAATCCAGCATCCGCCCGCTGTCCTCCCCCGCCCGGCGGGCCGAACAGCGGCCCTCATCCAGCAGGGACATAAAGACCTTGAGAATTTCAGGGTGAGCCTTGTCCAGCTCGTCAAACATAAAGACTGTCTTGGGATTCTTGAGGACCGCCTCAAAGACCGGCGGGTCGTCATATCCGGCATACCCAGGCGGCGCACCGGTGAGGCGGTAGACCGAATGGGGTTCAGAAAAGGTGTTGAGCTCCGTCCAGACAAACGCATAGGGATCTCCACCGCACTGGGACAGTACTGGGGCAATACACTTGCCAAGCTCAGATTTTCCAACCCCAGTGGGACCATAGAAAATCAGTGAGAGCGGGCGGGCGGGGGCTTTTTTTCTGATGTGTCCGCAGAGCTTGAAGGCCACGGCCTCCAGAGCGGCGTCCTGTCCTGTGACATGCTGGCTCAGGGCAGTATACAGGGTATGGTAGAGGGGCGGGAAGCCGGAACCGCAGGACGACAGCTCTTTCCCCATGGCCTGCATAAAGAGGGCCAGAGCCTCAAAGGAGTGAAACCGCTCCATACTGGCCGAGAAAAAGGCCTGAGTTGCCGGCCCTCCCCCTAAGAAAGCCACCCGCGGAGCCGTATAGATTGCATAGCCCTCGTTGTCCCGCCAAAATCCCACCGTGGCATCCGGTGGGATGCTGCCCTCTGGCATGGTGCAGTGTGGAAATTCATAGCTTCGGCCCAGACTGGCACAGCGATCCACCTGCCTTTTGAGGGCGCTGTAATCCGCTGGGGTGCAGGTGCAGAACTGATAAAAGGTGTTATCCATCGTAAAGGACCTCCTGTCCCTCTGCTTTTGGGGGAAATATCGCTACCTTATTTTGGACAGACAACCTGAACCTCATACTGTATAGATCCAATTCATTGGAACAGCTGAGAGAAGCGGACAGAAAAAGCCCTGCGGCAAATGAAATACCGCAGGGCTGGGTGTTCAGCAGCTGTAAATATAGGTTCTTAAAGATGGGCGGCCTTTTCCTGCAAAAACTGTTTGAGCCAGGCTCCGGTGGCCGGGTGATCCAGAGCAAAGTCAATGGTGGCCTCCAAAAAGCCGTTAAGGTTGCCGGTGTCATACCGCTGGCCCTCAAAGTCCACCGCGACCATGTGGTCCTGGAAGCAAAGCTCCCGCAGCCCATCGGTGAGCTGGATCTCGCCGCCATAGCCTGGCCGGAGATGCTCCAGCAGGTCAAAGATTTTGGCTGTGAGGACATAGCGGCCCAGAATGGCGTAGTTGGAGAACATCTCGCTGGGGGCGGGCTTTTCATTCATATCAGAGATGGAGAAGATCCGCTCTTCCAGAGGGGAGATCTTGACAGAGGAGTATTTAGAGATGGCCTCGGTGGCCACCCGCTGAACCCCTACTGCAGACGCGTCATACTTCTCCGCAGCCTCCACAAGCTGAAGTGTGACCGGTTTTTTCGCCCGCATGATGTCGTCTCCCAGGAGAACGGCAAAAGGCTCCTCTCCTACGAAGCGCTTGGCCCGCCAGATGGCGTGGCCCAAGCCCTTGGTCTCCTTCTGCCGGACGTAGAAGATGTTGGCCAGATCCGCCGCCCGGCGGACCTGGGTCAGCTCGGCCTCCTTGCCCGCCTGGTTCAGGCGGGTCTCCAGCTCAGGATAGTAGTCGAAATAGTCATCCATGGCGGATTTGGCCCGGTTGGTGACAATCAAAATGTCCTCAATGCCAGAGGCTACAGCTTCCTCGATGATGTATTGGATCACCGGCTTGTCCACAAGAGGGAGCATTTCCTTGGGGACAGTTTTGGTGGCGGGGAGCATCCGAGTCCCCAGCCCGGCAGCGGGAATGACAGCCTTGCGGACCTTCATTGCAGTTACCTCCGATGTGTTGTATTTTTTGTTAGAAGCTGTATTTATACTTGGGGGACAGCGGTACGAATTTATACAAGCCGCTCCGGAACCATGAGCCGCCGGAGGGGAGGAATATTCGGCAGTGCAGCGATCAGCAGACCACCCAGGACATAGCAGGCCAGCACCTCTCCCAGTGCGACACCGGGGCCTGCCAGGGCAAACATGGACCAGAAATTCGGACCGAACCCGGCCTCATACCAGGCCAACATTCCGCCAACAATCACGCCGTTGCATAGTACTGGAGGCAGGGGAGCCAGCCATTTATGGGGCATTTTGCTGGTGAGAAAGGCCGCCAGACCGGTGGCGAAGGTGCCGCAGACCACATCTACCAATCCATAGGGGGAGATCAGGTTGGCTACCAGACAGCCCACCAGCAGTCCGGGCGCGGTGGCTGGAAAGAAAAAGGGAAGGACACACAGCGCCTCAGATACCCGAAGCTGGGCGTAGCCATAAGAGGGACCGGGCAGGGCCAAGGTAAGGGCGGCGTAGGCGGCTGCCACTACGGCAGCCAGGGTCAGGTCTCTGGTTGTGAGCTTGTGCATGGTTTGGGATACCTCCATTTTCGTTTTTAGAGAACAGCGGGGGCCGCCCGCTGAACGAACACGGCGCAGAACCGGACACCGTGCTTGGACCGGGTGTGGAAACCAGTCAAGAGGTATTTTACCATCTTTTTGAGCAGCTGACAAGAGCTTGGCGCCGCCTTAGATTGACAAACGGCTCTTTATAACTTCTATTACAATTACTGATACTATCTCCACCCCAAAAGAAGGGGAGGTCAGCAAAGACCGATGGTCTCTAAAATGCGTGTGATCTCCTTCGCTCGGCAGCTCCAGGCGTTGGCGGCGCCGTAGTCCTGCCGGCGTTGACGGGCCCAGTCCCCCACCTCGGAGAGTGCGTGGGTACAGAGCTGGGCAAACTCTTTTGGGGAGTGGGCATTGTAGATCACATCAGGAAAGTACTCCACCTGCTCCTCATGCAGCATAGAGACGATGGGATTTCCGGTGGAGAGGTACTCGTAAACACGGCTCGATAGGATATCATCCTTTGGATGGCTGCTACGGGTTAAATTGAGACACACGTTAAAATGATTGAGATAATCGGGAAGCTCAAAGGGAGATTTCAGCCCCAAAAAGGCCACGTTTGGTAAGGCGCGCAGGATGGGAACCATAGGATTTTCCTCGATCCGCCCCACGAAGAGAAAGGCGCAGGATGGGTGGCTTCTCGCTGCCTGCTGGACTGGGACCAGGGAGAGATCCCGCCAAACCGTCCCCGCATAGCCCAGCACCGGACAGGTTAAGCCCTGGAGCTCTGGGGGACATTGGGTACTGCTCTGAGAGAACATGGTGTGGTTGGTTCCGTTGGGCAGCAGCGCGATGTTGTCACTGCAAGGAGAAAGGCGCTCCATGAGACCAGGAGAGGCGGCGAAGATCACATCGGCCTCTAGGGCCAGGTCGCTCTCCCAGCGCAGGGGAAAACGGCGCCACTCCCGATCACAGTCATAGACCAGTCCGCGATAGGGCAGGTAGTCCAGCAGGTGTACCTGCCAGGGACAGGTACACCAGAGCAGTGGGTCCCGAAACCGGTGGCGCCGCATTGTCTGTTCGATAAATCTGGCCAGCTTGTTCTGGTTGCGCCGAAAGAAATAGGTGTGCCGCTCTTCCACATCTAAAATGGGAGGAAGGGTGTAGACTGTGAGGTTGGGGCGTATCCGGCGGCCAGGTTTTTTGTCCGTTCGGTGCTCCCGGCTGGCCGGGGGTTCAAAATAGAGAATCTGGGCGTCCTTCAGGCGGGCCATAAGCTGTTGTGTGCGGGTGGGGATCCCCTGCCAGGGGGTGTTTGCCAGACAGACATACTGTTTCAAAGGGAAAAACCTCCAGGTGAAAAGGAAATGGCGCGGATTATGACGAATACCTCCGTTCCCCCCAAAAAAGAGAAACGGCTGGTATTTAACTGCGCTCTAAAAGCCGCTTGGCCGTCTCCATATTGCGGCGCTCAATCTGCCGCAGCCGGCTGACTCCTCCGGACAGGAAAGCCTCATCTCCAATCCGGGCGTATGCCGCGTCAATGTGCCTACACAGTCCTTCCAAGGTGAGGTGTTCCAAATCGGTGTACAAATCCTGACCGATATAGGACAGGAAGGAGCTGATTTTCTGGTCGTACACCACGCCAACCAGAGGGACCCCTTGTCCCGCGGCAAAGACCAGGGCATGCAGGCGCATGGAGACCACCACCTGCATCCGGGCAAACAGACCAATGGTAAACTTAGAGTTCCCTGTCTCTGGCAGGATATAAAATGGATGCTTCATCCCGGCTACGGCCTTCTGGGCCGCGACGATGTCCAACCGCCGCTCAATGGGCAGAAAGACAGGGATTAGGCCGTAGCGCTCAAAAGCATAATCCGCGGCCTGGCCGAAGATCTCCGCCTTCTCCTCAAAATGGGGCCAGGGACGCAGCGCAAAGCCGATATACCGTCCGGCGGGATCCAGCCCCTGGCTCTCCAACACACCATCGATCACTTGAGCCGGAGCGGCGGGAAGGGTGACGGTGGGGTCGGCAGAGAGGAGGATCTCCGGGGCAGTGACCCCCATGTCTTTTAACTCCTCCGCGGAGTTGGTGTCCCGCAGGGTGATGGCGTCCACCCGCCTTTGCAGGACCTTAGAGGCCCGCTGGCGGTTGGCCTCCGAGCTGATGGGGCCAATCCCGCAGCCGTACATGAGCACCTGATTCCCCCGGATTTTGGCCGCCGAGATGGTAAAGAGATAAAACCATAGGGAGCGGTGGCTGGTGACATCCTGCATCAGGGAGCCGCCGCCGTTGATGTAGAGCTTGGTTTTTCCCATCCGCAGCAGGAAGCGGAGAAAGGAGAACGTATAGATGGAGTTGACCCGGTAGGTCAGCCGGGTACTCTCTGGACTGCGGGAGAGCACCCAGATAGGCAGGTCGGGGTCGACCTGGCGCAGTTCGGTGACAATGGCTTCTAAGATCGCATCGTCTCCCGCGTTGCCCCGGCCATAGGCGCCGCACACCAGCACACCGTCCCGGCGATTCGGCCGGCGGGCCTGACGGCGGAGAATGGTCTCATAGATGACCAGCTGCCGCCGGAAGGTAGACTCCAGAGAGTACTCCCGCTGCCCCTTCTCATAGAGCCGCTGCCCCATATGCTGTCGGAGGGTGGCGTCCTTTGCCAGGGTGATCAGATGTTGGGACAGCGCTTCGCTGTCCCCAGCCTCAAAGAGAAAGCCGTTGATCCCGTGGTCGATGAGGTAGGGGACTCCGCCAACCTGGCTGGCTACGGTGGGGAGGGCGGCTCTGGCTCCCTCTGTGAGGGCATAGGGGAAGGTCTCCGAGAGGGAGGTCAGGGTATTGATGTCCAGCGCGTTATAGAAGCTGTCCGTGTCGCCAATCCAGCCCAGGAAGCAGACCGCCTTTTCTACTCCCAGCTCGGCGGCCAGATTGCCCAGCATCTCCCGCTCCTCTCCGTCCCCCGCGATGAGCAGGCGCAGATTGGGACACACCTGATAGGCCTTTGCAAATCCACGAATGAGGGTGGCGATGTCTTTCACTGGATTGAGCCGGGCCGCTATCCCGACCACTACCAGATCTGTCCCCGGCTCCAGGCTGGTCTGAGCCAGATACTCCGCACGGCTGAAGGCTGGGGTGCGGGGGGTGAAGTCCAGGCCGTTGTAGATGGCAAAGAGCTTGTCCGGGTCAAACCCCCGGCTGATGAGCAGATCCACCATGGCATCGGACACCCCGATGCGGTAGTCCAGCCGGCGCAGGGCGATGCTGTTGATGGTGCCGTAGGTCAGACGGGAGAAGGGACGGCCCAAATAGTCCAGCCGGTAGTCCGAGTGGACGGTGGAGACTACCGGCAGGCCGGTAGACCGCCGCAGCAGCATCCCCATTAAATTCCCCCTAGCCCCATGACAGTGGATGATTTGACAGCCCTCATCCAAAATCAGCTTCTTGACCTTGGCATAGCTGCGAAAGATGTTGTGGCCGGGGAAGACCACAGTTGGGATGCCCAGGTCCTTGGCCTCCTGGGCAAAGGGGCCATCCATAAAGCAGACCAGGGTCACGTCTATGGTGCGGCAAAGATTTTGCAGCAGCGAGTGGACGTGGGTCTTTGCTCCGCCGCTGTCTCCGCCGCTGATCAGGTGGATAACCTTCATTCTGGAAACGACCTCCAAAGGCAACGCCGGACGGACTGGGTATGGAAAAAAGGCTTGTCTCCCCGGCAGGAAGTATGTTACAATGATGTCTGTTGAAAAATTGCCTTGCGGCGCTGTCCTGTACGCAGGACAGGAAGTGCCGTACCTAATGGCTATTGTACCAAGATTGTCCCTCATTTACAACAGGAGAATCCACGGACCCCGCCAATAGACTGGATTTTCCAACCATCCCACATTGGAGGTAAGCTATGATAGACGAAAAGGGCAGACTGTTTGGAAAAATCAACATCATAGATTTTCTGGTGGTGGTGATTCTTTTGGTCGCCGCGATTGCCGTAGGGTTTAAGCTGCTAAGAGGGAGCTCCTTCTTCCAGGATGCGCCCCAAAAATACACCATCAACTACACCGTCAAAGTCTCCGGCATTCAGCCTGAGGTCTTCCAGGGCATCCAGGCCTACCCGGAGGATGTCCTGATGGCCGGCGGCAAGCTGTACCCTGAGGCAAAGGTCATCTCTGTCACCAGTGAGCCCCACCCCGCCAACGCCACGGTCTCGAACCAGAGCGGGACGCTGCTCATTCCCCTGGAACAGGATCTCTTGGATCTCACCTTCACCATTCAGGCCGAAATTGAGGATCCCATTACCAGTCTCGTTGGGACCCAGGAGGTCCGTATCGGCAAGACCCATATTGTAAAGACAGCGCACTATGAGCTGATGGGCGGCGTGATCCTCAGCTGCAACTGGGTTGCAGGCGGCGAGACCTCGTGAACATACAAGCAGCAGCGCCGCTCTTTTTGACCGTTTCCCGTACAGAGGGGAGAAAGGGGATGGATTGCTTTGCCGGTGTGGATACAGGAGATAGACGGGGCACTACTCCTCTTTTTACAGTCCATCCGGCTCTCTCTTTTGGACCCGCTGGTGCTGTGCTATACCCACCTGGGGGACGCGGGGGTGCTATGGATTGTACTCTCCCTGCTGCTGCTCTGCCGTCCTAAGACGAGAAAGGCCGGCCTGTTGGCCCTATGCGCCATGGCCTTGGGCCTGCTGTGCAACAATATGATCCTGAAACGGCTCGTCCAGCGGCCCCGTCCCTGGCTGGTGGTGGCGGGATTACAGCCTCTGACCGCCCCGCCCGACCCCAACTCCTTTCCCTCTGGACACACCTGCGCGGCCTTTGCCGCGGCGCTGTCCTGGCGGCATACTCTCCCCTGGCGGCAAGCTGGCTGGGTGGGGGTTGCAATGGCTGTACTGATGGGGTTCTCCCGGCTGTATGTGGGGGTCCACTTTCCCACGGATGTACTGGCAGGAGGGCTGATGGGTACTCTGTGCGCCTGGGCGGTATGGCAGGGGGAGCGGACACTTACGAATCGGGAGAGACCGGTATGAACCGCATGGAACAAATCCAGTTCCTAATAGACGCCCTATTGGAGGAGCTGCCTGACTGCTGGTCCCGTACCACCGGAAGGTAATGGACAATACCATTTCCATGCGGCTGAAAGAGATTTTCGAGTATATCCAGCCCTCATATAGCATAACCTTGCAGGTATGTCGCTTTGTACTTATTTTACTGCGGCTTCCCGGTGAGCTGCTTTCCAAATGTAGGACAGCATATTGCAAGCATCCATATTTTGTTATAGACTTAGCATATTGTAACGTCACAGGAGGAAATAGAACCATGAAGAGACACATTTTACCGGTGTTCCTAGTGTTGCTGCTCCTCATCCCATCTGCCGGAGCCGCAGGGGTCCCCAGCCTGTCCAATTTTCAGAAGCGTACGATCTATACCCCCGGACAGTACACCGATGTAGCCGCCAGCGCTTGGTATGCCGGTCCGGTTCAGGCCGCATATGAGTATGGTCTCATGCAGGGGACTGGGGGCAGCTTCAATCCAAGCGGCAATTTGACCATTGGCGAGGCGGTGGCCATCGCCAGCCGGGTCCACGCAACCTATCAGGGCAGCGGCTATTCCTTTCCCCAAGGTACACCCTGGTATCAGCCTTATGTGGACTACGCCGCTGCCAACGGAATCGCCTCTCGGTTTCCAGACTACAGCCCTGCCATCAGCCGGGCGGCCTTTGTAATGATCATGTCCAACACCGTACCGGACGCCGCTATGACGTCCATCAATACGGTGGAGGAGGGCGCGATCCCCGATGTGACCAGCGGAGTCAACTATTACAATGCTGTCTACCGCTTCTACCGGGCGGGCATTCTATCCGGTACTGGAGACACGCACGCCTTTGAGCCAAATAATAAAATTACTCGCGCCGAGGTGTCTGTCATTCTCTCTAGCCTGGTTGATCCCACGCTGCGCAAGAGCTTCAGCCTGACGGCCCAGCCCCTGATGCTCTTTGGTCCAGGCGGACAGACCACCATTGTCTCTCCCAATGAGATTGGACGCTATACCGCCCAGGGCTGGATCCAGACGAACCTGAGCACCCTCAAGCAGTACCCAGATCAAATTGCGGTCTCTTCCATTGAGGACATGGAGCAAAAGCTTGTTGCAGCCACCCAGGCCCACAAGGAAATCGTCACGTTCCTTGTCCCCGCCGGTCAAGAGGCCGCGTACTCCAAGGCCCTAGGGGACGATATCCGGCGGTTTAACGATATTGCAAACCTGCGCAGGACCTATACCAACGGTAAGGGAGAGCTCAAGGCAACGATCACTTACCCGGATGCAGTCCGTATTATGGCTTATCTGGAAGGCCGCACTACCTCCCTCTCCAGTGAGGACCAGTCCACCCTCCAGGCCGCCCGGACAGTTTGTACCTCAGTCATTCACGACGGCATGAGCGAGTATGACAAGGTCAAGGCGCTCCACGACTATCTGGTCAACTTCAACACCTATCAGGAGACTGGCGACCGCAGCCACGCGGCTATTGGCGCCCTGATCGATGGGAAGACGGTATGTGAGGGGTACACCAGGGCCATGCAGCTGCTCTGTTATCTCAACGGTATTGAGGCCATATACATCAGAGGAACCAGCACCAGCAGCAATGGCGAGAGTGGCAACCACGGCTGGAACAAGGTCAAGGTAGACGGGACCTGGTATAATGTCGATGTGACCTGGGACGATCCCACCGGCAGTACGCCCATGCTGCGCTATGACTACTTCCTGATCAGCGACAGCAAGCTTTCTAAAAACCACCAGTGGACCAACTATCCCCATATTCCAGCGTCCCCCAGGGACTACAGTGCCTAGCGCCTATTTCATCCCCCCAACTTCTGTACAGAAACAAGACGAGGAGATTTGTACGAAACCGCGCTGGTGCAGGCTACGGTCGCGGAACCGAGAATCCCCCGGCTTTAGCCGTGGGGAGTGTCAACTGTGTTTCAGACGGTCGAAAAAGCCTCGCATCGGACACTCTCAAATAGGCGGCCCCCTTCCCTGCATGACCAGGAAAGGGGGCCGCTGTTTTTTAACGGAAATAGAGTGCGCCGCTCTCAAAGATAGGCTGGAACTTGTCGCCAGGAATATTTTGGGCGATGTGGGCGCCACGGCGCTCGGAGTGACCCATTTTTCCAAATACCCGGCCATCTGGGGAGAAGATCCCCTCGATGCACAGGTCAGAACCGTTAGGGTTGATGTCAATGTCCATATTGGGCTGGCCATCGGGGCTGGTGTACTGGGTGGCGATCTGTCCCTTGGCGGCCAGCTGGTCGAGGAGCGCTTGAGGAGCCGCAAAGCGGCCCTCTCCATGGGAGATGGGGATGGTGTGCAGGTCTCCCACCTGGCTCTTGAGCATCCACGGGGACTGCACTGAGGCCACACGAGTGGTGACATAACGGCTCTGGTGGCGTCCAATGGCGTTGTAGGTTAGGGTGGCGCAGTTCTGGTCCATGGCGGGGCGGATCTCCCCATAGGGGACCAAGCCCAGCTTGATCAGAGCCTGGAAGCCGTTGCAAATCCCCAGCATCAAGCCGTCCCTGCGGCGGAGCAGGTCGTGGACGGCCTCGGTCAGCCTGGGATTGCGGAAGAGGGCGCAGATAAACTTGGCCGAGCCGTCTGGCTCATCGCCGCCGGAGAAGCCGCCGGGGAGCACAATCATCTGTGCCGCCCGAATGGCTGTCTCCAGCGCCTGGGCCGACTGGGCCAGGGCATCCGGGGTGAGGTTGCGGACCACCAAAATTTCCGGGGTAATCCCGGCCCGGAGGCAGGCACGGGCGGTGTCATACTCGCAATTGGTGCCGGGGAAGACGGGAATTACCGCCTTGGGCTGGGCGGTCTTGTGACTGCATACGGCGGGAGAGCGCTTGTCCCAGGACAGGGGAGGGACAGGGGCGGCCTCCCCTGCGCGGGTGGGGTAGATGTCCTCCAGCACCTCCTCGTTCAGGGCCAGCAGGTCGGCAATCGCGGCGCTGTCCTCCCTCAGGACCAGCGCAGGGGCCGCCGTGGTGGTTCCGATGAGAAGGGCGCAGGCGGTGGAGACCGGCCCGGTCAGCTCGGCGACAATTGCACCGGGGGCGGGTTTATCAAAGAGGGCGGTCCCCTTTTTCGCGGTGAAGCCAATGCGGTTGCCAAAGGAGAGATTCATAATGGCCTGGGCGGCGCTGTCCTCCACGGCCCAGGCTGCGGCTACCTTTCCCCGCTTGTGGAGGGCGTACAGGGCATCCCAGGCGTCCTGGGGTTTCTCTGCGGCGAAGAGATAGACCGGGTGATCTGCCTTCTGGAACGTAAAGGGGAGCACCTGGTCCGCCAGAACCGGGGCGATGGCAAAGGAGATG
>JAAWBF010000093.1 GCA_022792555.1 Oscillospiraceae bacterium | reverse complement strand
TACAATGAAAAATACGGTGTGGTCTACTAAGACTATAGTGTTGAGTGGTTAGGGCACTCTTCATCGGAGCATAGCGGGGGCCGAATCCCGCTATGCTCTGCCGCTATTTATGTTTCCATGTTCATTCTACTCTATCATTAAGGAAATTGCAATAGTGTTTTCGGGGGAAAGTCTGCAAAGAACAGACTTTCCCGTTTTTTTATTGTCATATCCCGGACTTGTTGATTTTTTTAAGTAATATTTTTTGATTCTTGTGGTTTTTGAGAATAACCGCCTATTTTTATATCATTATACGGACAAGTTGAAATTTTGAATTCTTCTTTACTTAATGGAGATTTTTGGAATAGAATCACGCAGAAAAACAGAGGGTGCAAAAATAGCTTTTACAACATTTTTTGAATAAGTTTTATTTGTTTACGATCAGCTAAACGGCGTAACCAAATTTGTTGGATTGCATTAAGGGTCAGATACGGCATATCTGATCCCTAAATCGCTTAATTTAATGACATTGGCCCAAAAGGCGGGGAAATTTTTATGGCGCAGGGGCGGGATCCCCCTCCAGCAGCATCAGATAGTCATAGTAGGGGAGGAGCCACTCGTAGCCCTCCAGCAGACGATCCACCAGATCGTGGGAGAACAGGCCCTCATCGTGGGGCCGCTCACAGGCCAGAGAGAAACTGCGCTTTTGATACCAGGGGTTGAGCAGCGGCGTGGTAGTCCCTTTGGGGCGCTTATAGTCCTCACCGGTCAGAGCAAAGATCTTCTGCTTTTGGAAGGCCCGGACCAGTTGGGAGAAGGGCTCCGGGTCCCGGTCCAGCCGGGCGCGGAACTTGGCCATGGTGACAGGGGGAGCCGCCCAATAGCCCAATCCATAGGAGTATCCCTCCGGCTCTAGCTCAAACCAGTAGACCGGCTGGGCAATCCAGTCGTCCTCCTTGGGCCGCTCCATGGAGCACCACAGGCGGTCCTTGTAGGGTCCGCGGCCGTGGAGCCGCCGGGCATCGCGGTAGATCCGCGAAACCCGGCAGACCAGGTCCAGCGTATTGTGCCGGGTCAGAAAGGTCTCGTAGACTTCCTCCGCCAGGGCCTGCATGGGCCGGTAAAGGGTGGTGAGGTAGGTCTCCTTGTGGGCCTCAAACCAGGCGCGGTCATTGTTGAAGCGGATGCCCCACAGGAAATCCAGAGTCTGTTGTGAAAAACCCTGAAACATGAACTACGCCTCAGGGGGCGGCTCGACAGGCACGCTCTCCACGGGAGGGGGCTCCGGGGTAGACGCTGGCACCTCTGGAGTAGGTGCTGGAGGCTCCGGGGTGGGCTCTGGCGGTTCTGGAGTTGGTGCTGGAGGCTCTGGCGTGGGCACCGGCGGTTCTGGGGTTGGTGCCGGGGGCTCCGGGGTAGGTGCAGGCGTAGCCACAGGGGTCTGGGTTTCGGGGACCTGTTGGGTGGGTACTGCCGGAGTGGGTGTCACCTCAGGGGTAACAGCCGGGGTCTCGGTGGGCAGCGGGGTGGGAGTTGCGGTGACAGGGCCACGGATGCCGGTAGCGGGATCGATCCCCAGAGAGGCGGCGTCATTGGGGTTGTATAGATAAACGCGGTCCTGTCGGGCATAGCGGTTGGTGCTCTCCAAGGTACGGCTGATCTGGTTGCCGTTGGCGTCGTAGACCACACGGTAGGCCTGGACAACTGTGCCATTATGGCCGGGATAGGCCGGGTCACGCTGAGGAGCGGCGCCTGCGGGGACGGCGGTGGACGCCTTATAGACGGTGCGCATGGGGTCGTAGCTCACCCGCACGGTTTCCATCTCGGCGTGGATGCCCTTGGCATTGGTGCCGATGAGCTTAACCGTCAGATTCCGGCCATCCATGAAGGCTTGGATTTGAATGGGCTGCTCGGTGTCATTAGAGAACTTGAAGTCGGGACCGCCACCGAAAACAGTGGCGTCACATCCGTCGGGCAGGTAGCCAACTGTGAGCTGGTGATTAGAGCGCTCTACAATCTTTAAATTGGCCTTGAGGGTGCTCCAATACAGGGTGGAGGAGAGCTGACAGATGCCGCCTGCCAGAGCGTCTACCGACTTGCCCCCCTGATAGGTGCCAGCGGGGAGATAGCCGGAGGCCCGTGTATAGGGGCCTACATTGTCATTGTACGAGAAGACCTCACCGGGCAGGAGAATCATCCCGTTGATTTTATTGGCCGCCGTCTTGATATTGGCGATGCGGTTGCTGTTTCCCGAACAGTAGGTGGTGCTGGTAGACAGAACGTCTCGGAAAAGTACGGCGTTGAGTCCCGCAGTGGTCAGATCAGGCTCGGTATAGGTGAGGGGAACGGTGACGGTCTCCCCTTCGGGAGTGGTGTCTACTGCGGAGCGGGCCGCGGCGATGTCAAAGCTGACCCCAGTCACCGAGGGCACGATCTCCTTGGTGGATTTGTCCAGATAGGCGTCTACCGGTTCCACATAGATCTCCTGATGAATGGACTCGAAATCGGGGTCTGGCGGCGGGGAATCGGTGACAGAGATGGGGATACTCAGGTTGCCGCTGCCTCCGTTGAGCAGGTCCTCGGTCAGGGTGTCCAGAACAGCTGCCCGGAGGGAATCCCCGTCCACAGCGGCGCCGGTGGTCCCTTTGGTCAGGACCAAGCTGCTGTCTGCCATCTGATAGGTGGTCTCCACCATAGGATGCTCCAGATCGGTGGAGATCTGTGTTACTGCGGTGTCCAAGGCCTGGACGCCGCTGGGGGTGAGACCCAGTGTGGGGGAGAGCTCGGTCTCAGCGAGCATATGCTGGAAGTAGGCCGCTCCCTGGCTGAAAAAATCGCCCTTGGGCAGAGCCCCAGCCAGGAGTTCATCCATACCAGTGACGGAAATGATATCACAGGGGACGGTGGTGGTATGGCCTGTATCCGCCTCCGCCAGAGTGATGGTCCGTCCGCCTAGCTTTTGGTCCAGCGTAGCTTGAAGTGCCTGCCGGGCTTCCCCCGCTGTCATGCCGGAAACATCAGTCCCCAGCACAGAGGTCTTGGGGTAAATCCGTCCGCTGGAGCTCACCCAGGCGCACAGCCCGGCGTATCCAGCGACCGCAGCAATGAGGACAACGGCTGCAGCAATGACAGCCCCCCTGCGGCCCTTACCGGAAGAGCCGCCTTTAACGCGCTTGCCTTCCTGATTTTCCAATGTTATCAACTCCATCTATCCTCGAACTCCTGTATCATAACAGGGACCGCAAAAATACAATCTATATTATAGGTTATATCGTAAAAAAAGCAATTACAGAATGGTAACAACTCTCCGCAGCAGACCGGAAAAATCTGCTGGCATTCCAGTGCTCCGCGCGCTTATTCCGACAGAAACAGCCTCTGCACTGCCCTGCAAAAAGAATAACAGTCAATTGTTTTCACGCTTCTCTTTGAGGAGAGTGAAACAGCGGCAAGGATAGATTTTTAAGAAATTTAAATAGTTTATCCATTGGTTCTTTAACTCTTGTGTGGTATGATTATGCTGTAAAGCATCTCTGTACTCCGTCTTATGGGCGGAGAATACATGGTTAAAGTCTGGCAGAGCTGCCGGAAATAATAGGGAAGTAATAGGGAGGTTCTGCTATGTCAAGCAATCCAAACAACAGCAGCAATGACGATCTGATGTCCTGGTTTGTGATCATCCTCGCTTTTATCTTTTTCTGGCCGGTGGGCTTGTTTTTGCTCTTCCGCAAGCTGTCAGAGGAGCCGTCCTCCCCTCGGACCTCTAAGCATCCCTACGACCTCCAGACGGCTAAAAAGCCCGGCGCTCAGGGCGTGCAGCAGTCCAGCCGCCGTCCTCAGCCCCGCGCCGCCCAGGCTAGAAGGCCCCGTGTCCCCGGCCGGATGAGCAACGGGACAGGGCTGACTGTCTGGGGCGCGATCCTGGCTGCGATCTTCGGGATGGGTAGTTTCGTTCTGGCGGTCCCCGTCCTTTTTTATGACATCTGGCCGGTGCTCATTCCGCTGATGCCCTGTCTGGGGCTAACTGTTGGCGGACTGTCCATGATCGCTATTGGCCGCGGGCAGGCTAGACGGGCCAAGCGCTGCCGGAAATACCTGTCCCTCATCGGCAGCCAGCAGGAGATCTCGGTGTCCTCTCTGGCCCACGCCATGCCGGTCTCGGTGAGCACTGCGTGCAACGATCTCCAGGAGATGTTAGACCGGGGAGTTCTCCCCACTGGTTATTTAGATATGCGCACTGGGCAGCTCATACTCAACAGCGATGGCCTGCGAGAGGAGCGCTTCCAGGCCCCGGAGCCGCCTGCGCCAGAGCCGGAACCGGAGGAAGAAGCCTGGGATGCGGACGCTATGCTGGCCGAGATCCGTCATGTGAATCAGGCCATTGCCGACCCCACCATGTCTCAAAAGATCGACCGGATTGGAGAGATCACCGGAAAGATCTTCGCCTACCAACGGCAGAATCCCAATCGGGCGGGACAGCTCAGCAGCTTTTTAAATTATTATCTCCCTACGACTTTGCGGATTCTCAGGGCCTATGCGCAGATGGAGGCCCAAGGGATCAACGGTGAGAACATCCGCTCTGCCAAGAGCCGGATTGAAGGGATGATGGATAAGGTGGTGGAGGGGTACGAAAAACAACTTGACATGCTCTTTCAAAATGACGCTATGGACATCACCACCGACGTGGAAGTATTGGAACGGATGCTGGAAAAAGACGGCCTGGCCGGCGGCGGGCTGACCTTGAAGTTTTAGAGCCTGTTCAGCATCTCTCCATGCACGTCTTGACGGTGAATTTTCCGCCCTGACGGCGGTAAAAAACCTTGAAATACTTTTTGTATTTCAAGGTTTTTTGCCTTGCAGGGCAAAAAATTCTCTCGACAATCCGCCCACATTGAGATACTGAACAGACTCTTAGAGGCAAAAGGGCGGCAGGGAATTCTATCCCTGTCGCCCGCGTTTGGTTGGGAGAACAGCCCAGCGGTATCCTTTTTGTACAGCTAGACAGAAAAAAACAGAAATTGGGAGGGTGAAGCTGTAGGCAGAGCTCTTTCCAGGTGATCCGAAAAATACGAATCACCAGCGGCCCGACAGACCGTAGATGCAGACAGCTGGCCAGTCCCGGCGGCAGAGGAAGCTGCCGCAGGTGGTGGAGCATCGTCTCCGGTGTCTCTAAGGCTGGCATCCCATGCTCCCGCTCCACCGCCCGTGCCAACGGCAGCAGAAGGAGCAGGATACACACCACTGCACAGATCGCCCAACGTTGTTCTTTCATGCTTACCTGCTACTTTCTTCTGCAAATCTGAAGTGACGTTCGTTCTTCTCCCCCTGCGGCGGGGAGAAGATGGCGTGTTCCCTCTAACATCACCGTCCTCTCTGTCAAAAGGTACACCTTTTGAGATAGACGGTTTTTTGCGGAGAAAGTGGCGGTATTGCGGAAGTTTTTGTACATGTTTTTGTCGGGCGGCATTGCGGAAGGAGTCGTTTTATGCTATAGTGATACTGTCAGTAAACTATCAAAAGGTGTACCTTTTGATAGTTTTTTCTATTTTTTGGGCAGTTATGGACGGGAGACCAAGGGCCTTTCCGTATCAGGCGGCGGGTCTGCCAGGGCCTGGACCACGGCGCCGGCCATCATCAGCCCGGCGCAGGAGGGGACCCAAGAAACACTACCGGGGATACTTCTCCGGCCGGGCGGGGGAGTCTCCCCTTCGGCGGGCGTCCTTGGCTCCTCTGGAGACCAGAGAACCTGGTGGTGGACAATCCCACGGCGGCGCAGCTCCTTGCGGACAATGCGGGCCAGAGGACAGCCCTGGGTCTGACTCAGGTCAGAGATGCGGAATTGTGTGGGGTCCAGTTTATTGCCTGTACCCAAGGCCGAGAGAATCGGGATATGACGGCGGAGGGCGGTCTCGATGAGATCCAGCTTACAGGAGACCAGGTCGATGGCGTCGATGATATAGTCATAGGGGACGCGGAAAAAGTCCTCCCGGCTTCCGGCTTCATATTTGGCGGCAACCGGCGTGACCCTACAGTCCGGGTTGATGTCCAGCACCCGCTGGGCCATGGCCTGGGCCTTGGTCTGTCCCAGGGTGGAGTGGAGGGCTGGAAGCTGCCGGTTGAGGTTGCTCAGGCCAACCGTATCGTGGTCCACCAGGGTTAAGGCGCCGACGCCGCTGCGGGCGAGACCCTCTGCCGCCCAGCTCCCCACCCCGCCCAAGCCGAATACGGCCACATGGGCGGCCCTTAACCGGGCCATGGCCGCCGGACCTAACAGCATTTCGGTGCGTAAAAAGGCTTCTGACATGAAAGATACCTCCTGCTACCACAAGCGGCGTCCCTCTCCCATTGGGAGGGGGACGCCGCAGTGTGTCAAAAATGGGGATTAGTCGTCGACGTACTTAATACCGCTGTCCTGCTGGACCGCATAGTCGGCCTGGAGGCCGGTGAGCCACTCGCTCATCTCATTGGAGCGCAGCGCGTTGGCGGCGGTATACTTCCACAGGAGTTCGCCCTTCTTTTGGAAGTAGACCACATGCCAGCCCTGCTGGCCGGATTGGGGATTTTCGATCAGCTCGGTGTCTCCCACTTGACGGCTGGGGTCAAACATCCAGTCATTAAAGCCGCTGAAGAACTGCCCCTGGGGAATGTTCTCGTAGAGGCCGCCGTTGGTGTTGGAGCCTGGGTCGTCAGAGTGCTCGTTGGCCAGGGCGCCGAAGGACTCTGGCGTCTGATCGCCGGCCTTCCACTGGTCCAGCAGGGATTGGGCCTCGGCCTTGGCGGCGTCCAGGGCCTCCTGGCTGGGGATGGGGTTGCCGCTACTGTCCGTCTCACTGCTTTCGGCGGTCTCGGCCTTGATCAGAATGTGGCGTACATCGGCAGTTCCGATAAGCTCCTCATTCCGATAGCGGTCCTGGAAGAGGACCACATAGACGCCGCCGCTGGCCTCGAAGAGCTCCACATCCCCCGCCTTGCGGCTGTCGTTCGTGAGCCACTCCTTGTAGGTGGAGGACAGGCCGCTGCCCCGGGCGGTCTGGTCGGCGGTATAGGTGTTGCCGTCGCTCTGGCTCTCATAGCGGGCGGCCAGGGTGGCAAAGCTGCCGCCGTCCCTGACCTCATCCACCAGCTTCTGGGCGTCTTCCTTGGCCGCCTCCATAGCGGCGGCCTGCTCCTCTTCGGTGGCGGTGACGGCGTTGCCCTGGTCATCCAGCTTGGGGTCGCCGTTTTCATCGGTGGGGTTGGGAGCAGTGCCGTTAAAATAGCTGAGACTGTACTGATAGGTGTCCAGGTCGGCCTTGTTTTCCGTGTAGTAGTTTTCCAGGGCCGCGTCGTCATAGGTCAGGCTGTCCTGGTGGGCGCTCTGATAGGCGTTGGCCAGCGCCTGCCGCTCCAGACAGGTCTTATAGCGGGCGACCGTCATATATTTTCCATAAATTGCTTTCAGGTAGGACTCCCGGTTGTAGCCGTTGGGCAGTGTGTTGTCCAGGCTGGCCATGGAGTCGTTGACATAGGTGCGGACCTCCTCGTCAGCGGTAAAGCCGTCCGCGTTGGCAGCGTCCACCAGAGCGGTTATTCTGGTAAGTTCTTCTAGGGCGGTGGTCATAAACTTGTCAAAATAACTGCTGGTCTGGGCCTCATCAATAAACTGCTCTCTGGCGCTGGTCTGGGGGTTGAAGGTGCTCATGCCGTACTGCGCCATCATATATTCCTGGTTCAATGCCTGGGTGTAATAAAACGCCACATCGGTGGGGGTATAGCTGTGGCCGTTGATGGTGGCGGCTGTGGTGCGGCTCTGGAAGAAGCCGGAGTGCCAGATCAGCAGGGCGGCCACCAAGACCGCCAGTATGACACCGCAGGTGGTATAACCTATCATTTTGCGCCGCTTGGCCTGGGCCTCCTGCTGCTCCTGCCGTTGCTTCTGGGTGAGCCCCTGGCTGCCCTGGCGCTGTTTCTTTTCTCTGGATGCGCTCATTCGTCGCTCAGTCCTCTCCTTGTGTGATCCTTTGTATGACTGGGAGCGGATGCCCCCCGATAGACATTGTGACATTATACAGGAAAGCCGCATGGCTTTCAAGCCCTAAAACGCCGAATTCCACCCCATGGAATGCAGTTTACAATTTATTCATGCCTGATCTTGGACAGCCATTATAAACAGACTCTGGGCCGCCGCACACAAAAATCGCAGGTCCCGCGGGACTCGATTCCTGTGTGCGGCGGCCCAGATACCCGCTCTGGCCGTGCGGACCCATTTAAAACCTGCACGCATTCGGCAGGTGGGTTGCCTCCACCGCGCTTCTCTGCTTCCAACTTCCAACGTCCCGTATTGGGGGCCGGGAGGCCTGCAATCCACGCGGTAATCTGGCATCCCGTTTGAGAGATGTGGGTTTAAATAAAGCCCGTCACGCACCGAGCAGGACAAAGGACTCTGTTTGAAAAGAGATGCTACGCCTCGTCCTCGTCAAAAAGACGCTCCATAAAAAGCTGATAAACCGCATCCAGCTCTTCCTCGTTGTCCAGGGTGGAGAGCTGTTCCTCGCCGTCCACCTCCACGACTTTGAGGAGAATCAGGCCGTAATCCTCCTGCTCCTCATCGGCCCCCTCCTCCACGGCGGGGAAGAAGGCCATATAGATCTGACCATTGGCCTCTAAGGTGTCCATATGCTCCAGCTCAAACTCGTTGCCGTCCTCGTCAGTAATGGTAATAAAGTCCGCGCCGTACTCTTCGCTCATATCGAACACCTCCATACTCACTTACCACTCTTATTGTACCCCGTGGGCCGGAAAAATGCAAGGGTGGGGACTGCCAAATTTTTGAGAGAATCAAGCAAGAGTAAAAAATGTAATATTTTAGTATAGACAAGTAAAAAAGCCGTGTTATAATAAAGGGGCATCCGGCCCCTTGTCCGCCGTATGCAGGACAACGTCCATTTAGACCAGAAAAAAGGGGAGAAAACGGCCTGTTGAGACGTTTTTCAACTGGTTTAGACCCTTTTTCCTCACAGTGATAACGGAGGTGTTAGATTGGCATCCGCATCATCAAGCCCGAAAAAAAAGCGCCGGGGCGGTATCGGACATTTTTTTGCTGTTTTTTTTAAAACGGTGGGCACACTGCTGCTCATCGGAATTTTAACCGGATCGATTTTGGCCTGCTTTGCCGCCACCTACATTAAAACGGTCATCCTCCCGGACTCCCACATGGATCTGACCGCTTACGACACCAAGCTCTCCAGCACCATTTACTATACCGACAAAAACACCGGACAGCCGGTGGTCCTCCAGACCCTCCATGGCAGCGAGAACCGGATCTGGGTGACCTACGACCAGCTCCCCCAGCACCTGATCGACGCCGTTGTGGCCATTGAGGACAAGCGTTTCTGGACCCACAATGGGGTGGACTGGAAGCGTACCGCCTACGGGGTGCTCTCCATGCTCACCGGGCGGGATATCCAGGGGGGCTCCACCATCACCCAGCAGCTCATTAAAAACGTCACCCACGAGAACGACGTCACCGTCAAGCGGAAGATCCAGGAGATTTTCCGCGCCCTGGATGTGGAGTCCAACTACGACAAGAAACAGATTTTAGAGTACTACCTCAACTATATCTTTCTGGGCGGGGCCAAGTGCTACGGGGTGTCCACAGCGGCCAACTACTACTTCAGCAAGGACGTCTCCGACCTGGACCTAGCGGAGAGCGCCGTCCTCATCAGCATCACCAACAACCCCTCGATCTACAACCCCTTTCTCTACCCGGAGAACAACCAGAAGCGCGCCTCCCTGGTTTTGAGCGAGATGCTCAAGCAGGGGAAGATCTCCCAGAGAGAGTACGATGCTGCCAAGGCCAGGGTATCCGATGTGTCCTCTATGCTGGTTCGGGGAGAGAACAATATCCAGACCGGCGAGATCTACCCCTGGTATGTGGAGCAGGTCATCTCCGATGTCATCCAGGACCTGAGCGAGACCTATAATCTCTCCAGAGAGGCGGCCACCGACCGGCTTTACTATGGCGGCCTGTCCATCTATTGTAACCTGGACCCAGACATCCAGGCCATTGTGGACAGCGTCTACAGTACCCAGGAGAGTATGCCCCTGGTCTCTGATGCGGGACAGAAGCTCCAGTCCGCCATTGCCATTGTGGACCCAGAGGGCAAGATCGTCGCCTTGGCCGGCGCCCTGGGGGAGAAGACGGGCAACCGGGTGTACAACATTGCCAGGGATGCCCACCGTCAGCCGGGCTCCTCCATTAAAATGATCTCCACCTATGCCCCTGCCCTGGAGATGGGACTTATCTCCCCCTACTCTGTCTTTGACGACTCCCCTGTTCAAGAGGTGGGAGGCAAGGCGTGGCCCTCCAATGCCTATCTGCGCTATTATGGCCGCATGACTGTCTTTGACGCCGTGGAGGAATCGGCCAATACCGTGGCCGCTAGAGTTCTCCAGCTGGTCACACCAGAGGCGTCCTCCAACTTCCTGCGGGAGCGCTTTGGCATCTCGGACAACAGCCTGATCCTCCTTGGAGATAAGAACGATTTAGGCCTGTCCCAGCTGGCCCTGGGCGGTCTGACCAAGGGGGTCAGCCCGCTGGAGATGGCGGCGGCCTATTCTGCCTTCCCCCGCAACGGCGTCTATCTCTCCCCCAAGAGCTACAGTACCGTGCTGGACTCTGACGACAAGGTCATTTTGGACCATAGTAACGAGGTCCCTGTCAACGCTGTGAAGGATACCACTGCCTGGTATGTCAATACCATGCTTAAAAACGTAGTGACAGGGGCCCGCGGCACTGGCCGGGAGGCCGCGCTCTCCAACATGACCGTGGCTGGAAAGACCGGCTCCACCAACAGCAACAACGATAAGTGGTTTGTAGGATATACCCCCTACTATACCGCCGCAGTGTGGACCGGCTACGATACCCCGGAGCGGATTCGGACAAACGGCGGCTATAACCCGGCGGTCCGTCTCTGGGCCAAGGTCATGGGGCAGATCCATGAGGGGCTGGAGAACAAGGATTTTAACGGCCCCTCCGCAACCCCTGTCTCCTGCAATTACTGTATGGACAGCGGCCTGCTGCCCACCAGCGCCTGCTCTATGGACCCCCGCGGCAGCCGGGTGGCTACCGGATACTTCTTTCCGGAGGACAAGCCGGGAGAGTCCTGTGATCTCCACAAGGTGGTGGAATTCTGTATCTCCAGTGCGGTCACTGACGCCGACGGGGAGGAAGTTGGCAGTCTCTACCACCGGGCTGGGGAGTTCTGTCCCAGGCAGGACATAGCGGGGACGGATATTACTGCCACCGTGCGAACCTTCTCCCTTTTGGATTACCACCGGGAGCGGATTAACGGCGCCAAAGCGGCTCAGGATGAGCGGTATCTGTTGGAGAACTGGGGTAGCTATGGGCCGTGTACCGTCCACACCGGCCCCATTGTGGTCCCGCCGGCAGAGTATGACCCCACGCTGTTTGACATCAACAATGAAGCCACCTGGCCAACAACAGAGCAGTGGCCTGGCTTTGATCCCCTTGACCCGGCTACCTGGCCCAATGCAGTCCCGGAGCCCCCCTCGCCCTCCCCCTCTGCAGGAGAGGTGACACCCACCCCGGAGCCTAGTCCGGGCGATGTCACAACCACGCCGCCAATTCCGACTCCGTCCTCGGCGCCCTCGCCCACCCCACCGCCGGTCGTGGATACCCCGCCTCCTGCGCCTACCCCGACTCCGCCACCTGTCAACCCACCTCCCACAGAAACACCCCAGGAAATTGTGGAGCCACCCCCAGAGGCAGAATAAAATTTTAATCCACAGCGGCTGCGGTGCAGAAAGAGCGCCGCAGCCGCTGTCTCTACAGTGGAGGGGAGCGTCCCAGACACGGAATTTTTATCTGTGTTTTCCCCGCCTCCGGCGGGAAAATACACAAATAAATCTTTGCGCCGGACACGCTCCGGCCAAGGGCCATACTTGCACTTGCACTTGTAAAATGGTATGATAGAAACGAAAGGGGAAAGCCCATCCCGCCAGGGCGTATCGTTTTGCCGGTATATGCCGGATTGAGAGATATCCTGCGCGATAGACGATTTTTGAACAACGGAGGTAGTTTGCATGATCAAACAGACCAAAGAGGGGATCTATTACAAAGCCGGTGGATTTATTCCCGCAAAAGACGGTCCTGCCGCAGGACTTCCGGCCCCGGAGGAGGCCCGAAAGGGCTCCATGGCCTATGCCATTCTCTCAGCCCACAATACCAGCGGCCGGATGGACCAGCTCAAGCTTAAATTTGACGCTATGGCCTCCCATGATATTACCTATGTGGGTATCATTCAGACGGCCCGCGCCTCCGGTCTGACAGAATTCCCGCTGCCGTATGTGTTGACGAACTGCCACAATTCCCTCTGTGCGGTGGGCGGGACCATCAATGAGGATGACCACATCTTCGGTCTGTCCGCCGCCAAAAAGTACGGCGGCGAGTTCGTCCCCGCCCACCAGGCGGTGATTCACTCCTATATGCGGGAGCGGTATGCAGCCCCTGGCCGGATGATCCTGGGCTCCGACTCCCACACCCGCTATGGGGCCTATGGCACCATGGCCATCGGAGAGGGCGGCCCTGAGCTGGCCCGGCAGCTGCTGCAAAAAACCTACGATATCGCCTATCCCCGCGTGGTGGCGGTCTACCTCACTGGGGCGCCCCGTCCAGGGGTGGGTCCCCACGATATCGCGCTGGCGATTATTGGGGCGGTCTTCCAGGCGGGGACGGTCAAAAATGCGGTGATGGAGTTCTTTGGCCCAGGGGTGGCCAATCTGTCCATGGACTACCGGTCGGGGATCGATGTGATGACCACCGAGACTGCCTGTCTGTCCTCGGTATGGTCCACCGACGAGACCACCAGGATCCACCTGGAGCGGCTGGGCCGCGGGGATCAGTACAAGGCACTCTCTCCCGCCGACGGCGCCTACTACGACGCTCTGGTGGAGGTGGACCTCTCCAAGGCGGAGTCCATGATCGCCCTGCCCTTCCACCCCTCCAATGCCTATACCATTCGGGAGTTTAAGGCCAATATGTCTGACCTGCTTCACCAGGTAGATCTGGACGCCCAGCGTCAGCTGGGGGTAAAAAACGCGCCCTCTCTGCGCAATAAGATTATCAACGATCAGTTCCAGGTGGACCAGGGGGTCATTGCGGGCTGCTCCGGTGGCACCTATCAAAACCTGGTGCGGGCAGCGGAGATCCTGGACGGCCACGCCATCGGGTCAGACGCTTTCTGGCTGTCCTGCTATCCGGGCTCTATGCCCGTCCAGCTGGAGCTCACCCGGAACGGCTACCTCTCCTCCCTGATGGCAGCGGGAGCGTCCATCCGCTCCTGCTTCTGCGGTCCCTGCTTCGGGGCAGGGGATGTCCCGGCCAATGGGGCCTTTTCCATCCGGCACTCCACCCGGAACTTCCCCAACCGGGAGGGCTCCAAGCCGGGGGACGGCCAGATCTCCTATGTGGCCCTGATGGACGCCAGAAGCATCGCCGCCACCGCACTGATTGGCGGCGTGCTCACCGGAGCCGACGAGCTGCCCAATATCCCGGAGGACCGGCCAGACGAGGTGTGGAACTACGATGATTCGGCCTATCAGGCGCGGGTTTACTTCGGCGTGGGCAAGCCGAATCCCAAGGCCGAGCTGATCTACGGCCCCAACATCGCCGATTGGCCCGCCCAGATCCCCCTGCCGGACGACCTGCTGCTCACCGTCTGCGCCGCCATCTACGACCCTGTCACCACCACCGATGAGCTCATTCCCTCCGGGGAGACCTCCTCTTACCGCTCCAACCCCCTGCGGCTGTCCGAGTTCGCTCTGAGCCGCAAGGACCCCAATTACGTCCCGCGGGCCAAGGAGATCCAAGCTGTTGAGCTGCTGCGCCGTACCAATCCGGAGGACTCCAGGGTAAAAACGGCCCTTGGAGCGCTGGATCCGGCCAGGACCGGACTGGGATCTCTGGTCGTGGCCCTCAAACCGGGGGATGGCTCGGCCAGAGAGCAGGCCGCCTCCTGTCAGCGGGTGCTGGGAGGGTGCGCCAACTTGGCCCAGGAGTACGCCACCAAGCGCTACCGTTCCAATGTGATCAACTGGGGGATGTTGCCCTTTGTAGCAGACGGCCTGGAAACCCTGAACCTCCAGCCGGGAGACCGGATTCATCTGCCCGGCATCCGCGCACTGCTGGAAGGGGAGGGGACCTCCATCCAGGCATCTGTCCTCCAAAACAGCGGAACTACCTCTGTCACCCTCTCCCTGCCTGGCCTGACCCGCGAGGAGCGGGACATCATCCTGGCCGGGTGCCTGATCAATTATTACGCCTAATTGCTGGTGCCGTCTCCACCCCCCATCGGGGGTGGAGACGCATAAGAGTATGTTTAGGCGGGTACAGGTTTCCAGTGGCTGCCTGCTGCAAATAGATTGATTTCGGTTTCCTTTGGAAACCCTAAAAACCTGTAAGGAGGCTTATTTTGATGAATCAAGATCGCGATCTCTTTGGCCGCGAGGGATATGGCGGCCAGACCAGAGAGGGAGTTGGCGCCTACACGGCAAAAACCTTCTTGTGGATGTTTCTGGGCCTGCTGACCACCTTCGGGGTGGCTGTGGCGGGGTATGGCAGTATGGCCACGCTCTACCTGCTGTATTATATTCCCTATTCCCACATCGTTCTGTTGGTAGCCGAGCTAGCGGTGGTCTTTATCCTGTCGGCCAGCATCCACAAGATCGCCGTCCCTGTGGCCCGCGCCCTCTTTTTCCTCTATGCAGTCCTTAATGGGATTGTTTTTTCGGCCTATTTCCTTATCTTTAACGCGGCGAGCATGGTATTGGTCTTCCTGGCCACCGCCATCTACTTTGGTGCGCTGGCCACCTACGGCTATCTGACCAAAACCGACCTCTCCCGCCTGCGTCCCATCTTGGTGGGCGGCCTGATCTTCCTGATCGGCTTCGGCCTGCTCTCCATGCTGATCCCTGGCCTACAGGCGGCAGACCGGATCCTCTGTCTGGTGGGTATCGCCATCTTCTTGGGCTTTACCGCCTACGACACCCAGAAAATCCGCCAGTATTACTATGCCTTTGCCGGTGATCCTGCTATGGCACAGAAGGCGTCTATCATCTCCGCTCTGGAGCTCTATTTGGATTTTGTCAACCTGTTCCTCTACCTGCTGCGCTTTCTGGGCCGCCGCAAAAGCTAACATGTCCATGCGCTCCAACGAGGGATAGAACTGGACCCCTGTGTGAACATGGCAAGATTTTTTGTGCGCGCCTATAGGCCGCTTTCTTTGAGCGGAGAGGATGCGTTCAAAAATGGAAACTAATTAGTTTTCAAAATTTTGGTTTTAGTCGCCAAGAAAGATGGGAGGAACATCCTACGGACCTCTCATCTTTCTCTTTCTATGCGACAAAGTTTTCCTACCATTTTTGTCTAACATGTATAATTTCATTTTCTTGGATGAAAACTTATGGACAATTTGACAATTTGGATTTATAATTTTGGTAGTGCCAATGTTCTGGGCGGCTCTGTTGCAGAGAGGGAGGAGAGATTCTGTACAGCACCGTTTGGATACGCCGGACAGAGCGCCGATGGGCCGCTGTAGGCAGAAGCACGGTATGGCAAGGGCCGGATGGAGGCGGGCTGGCGCCCCTGCAAGACCCCCATCTAAGCCGGCAGCGCCAAGCTGTGCGGGTTTCTGAACAGCGGCGTTTCGTCCTTTGCTTCGGAATCATGGTACATACCGGAGGGCCATATCCTGTGTGGAGGCAGGAGGCCTGCCGGAACTCAGCAGCTGGACGGCTGCAAGAAAGATAGGAGGATGAACCATGTACGCACTTATTGCATTTATCCCCATCATTGTCACCATTGTCCTGATGATTGCGTTCAACTGGCCCGCCAAACGCGCCCTCCCGGTCGCCTGGGTTCTTGCCTGTGTGATCGCGTTCGCCGTGTGGAAGATGGCTCTCATGGATATGGTGGCCTTCACACTCACCGGCTTCCTCAGCGCACTGGAAACCCTGATCATCGTCTTTGGCGCCATTCTCATCATGAATACCCTCTCCCGGTCGGGCGCCATGTCAGCCATCAACGGCCTGTTCAAGGGCGTGACCAAGGATTCCCGTATTCTGGGCATCATCATCGGCTTTGTGTTTGGCGCGTTCATCGAGGGCGCCGCCGGCTTCGGCACCCCCGCTGCCCTGGCCGCCCCCCTGCTCATCAGCGTGGGCTTTCCGCCCCTGGCTGCCGCTATCCTAGCCCTGATTTACAATTCTACCCCCGTCTGCTTCGGCGCCGTGGGCACCCCTACCAACACTGCATTCAGCACCGTGCGTGATGCGGTTGAGGCGGGCGGCGGCAACCCAGATATGTGGAAAGCTGCCCTGACCCTGTGGACCGCCATTGGCCAGGCTGCGGGTGCGTTCGTCATCCTGATCGTGGGCCAGTGCGTGCTGGTCAAGCTCTTTGGCAAAAACAAGTCCTTTAAAGATGTCATCCCTGTGATTCCTTTCTGCATCTTTGTGGCCGCCTGCTTTGACGTGATTTACCTGCTCATCGCCGCCTTTATCGGGCCTGAGCTGGTCTCCCTGGTGGCTGCTCTGTGCACCCTGCTTATCTCCATCACTGCGGCAAAGGCCGGGTTCCTTCAGCCCAAGGAGATCTGGACCTTTGAGGGTAAGGACAAGTGGGATCGCTCCTGGCTGTCTACCACCGAAGTCCCCGAACCCAAGACCAGCGATATGCCCCTGATCAAGGCCTTTACCCCCTACGGGATCATCATTGCAATTTTGGTTATCACCCGTGTATGCCAGAACGTGGGCATGGGCTGGGCCGACGCCATGAAGAACTTCAAGATGGGCACTGGTTCAAACGGCCTGATCCTGGGCCAGGACTGGAACTATGCCATTCTCTGGAGCCCCGGTGTGGTTTTCATCGTGGTAGCCCTGCTCACCATCGTGATCCACGGCATGAAGGGCGAGGATGTAGCCGGCGCCTGGAAGGATACCGGCAAGCAGGTCTCCGGCGCGGCCATCGCCCTGCTGTTTGGCGTAGCAATGGTGAACATCTTCCGCTACACCAACTTCTCCTCTGACGCGATGGACGGCTCCATGCTCCTGATCATGGCCCGCGGCCTGGCGGCCCTGGCCGGCAAAGCCTACGTCGTTGTGGCACCGCTGATCGGCGTGCTGGGCGCGTTCATGTCCGGTTCCAACACGGTAGCCAATACCCTGTTCTCCGGCCTGCAGTTTGAGACTGCCACCCTTCTGGGCCTGCCCCAGGTGCTTATCGTAGCCCTCGGCAGCCAGGGCGGCGCCATCGGCAATATGGTCTGTGTCAACAACGTGGTCTCTGCCTGTGCCACCACCGGCACCATCGGCAATGAGGGTAAGGTCATCCGGACCAATGCTGTGCCTTGTGTCATCTACTGTCTCGTGGTCATTCTCGTGTTGGGTACCACTGCCTTAATGGGCTACAATCCGGCACCTGTAGGATAACCTGCGCTCCTAGATTCCTGCTTGTACATCACCGGATGCCGCCCGCTGAAGGGCGTCCAGCGGACGGCACAAACTAAAAGGAGGAATGTTCTATGCATATCCCATTTGGGACCACTGGCATGTCTCTTGACTGTGACCTGAGTAAGGCTGAGGTTTTGGAGTCCCAGATCGGAACTCTGAAGGCGGAGGCCACCGAGGACGAGCTGGTCCTCAAGGCCATGGCCAATCCCTACGGCGGAACCAAGCTCAGTGAGCTTGCCAAGGGGAAGAAAACCGCGACTATTATCATCAGCGATCACACCCGCCCTGTCCCCAGCAAGCACATCCTGCCCTTTATGCTCAAGGAGCTGCGGGAGGGGAGCCCCGACATCAAAATTTCCCTGTTGGTTGCCACTGGCTTCCACCGTGCTACCACGAAGGAAGAGCTGGTCAACAAGGTTGGCCAGGACATTGTGGACCATGAGAACATCGTCATCCATGACTGCCAGGATGCGGCCTCCAATGTGGAAATCGGGGTCCTACCCTCCGGCGCCAAGCTGGTCATTGACCGCGTGGCAGTGGAGACCGACTTGTTGGTTTCTGAGGGCTTTATCGAGCCCCACTTCTTCGCTGGCTTCTCCGGCGGACGCAAGAGCGTCCTCCCCGGCGTGTGTGATAAGGTAACTGTGTTGGGCAACCACTGCTCCAAGTTCATCGCCTCAGACGGCGCCCGTACCGGTATCCTGGATACCAACCCCATCCACAAGGACATGGTCGCCGCCGCCAAGCTGGCCAAGCTCCAGTACATTGTCAACGTGGTCATTGACGAGGAGAAGCATGTCGCCGCCGCGTTCGCCGGCGATCCCTTCGCGGCCCATGAGGCTGGCTGTACCTTCCTCAAGGGTTACTGCAAGGTCAAGCCTCAGCAGAAGGGCGATATTGTTGTCACCTCCAACGGCGGCGCACCTCTGGATCAGAATGTCTACCAGAGCGTCAAGGGCCTCTCCGCGGCGGAAGCGGCGGCAGCCAAGGACGCCGTGCTCATCATCAGCTCCCGCTGCAACGACGGCAGCGGCGGCGAGGATTTTTATCAGATGCTCAAAAACTGCGCCTCTCCCCAGGCTCTGCAAGAGGAAGTATTGGCCACCCCCCAGGAGGAGACCAAGCCCGATCAGTGGGAGTATCAGATTCTAGCCCGTATCCTCTGTAAGCATAAGGTCATTTTTGTGGCGGATCCCGCCCAGAAAACCCTCATCGAGGAAATGAAGATGACCTATGCCTCTGACGTGAATACTGCGCTGAAGCTGGCCCAGGAGATCAAGGGCGCGGATGCCCACTTGGTCGTGATTCCCAATGGTATTTCGGTCATCGTAGAGCCCTAAGCACTGTACCCCTATGGGTGGAAGGTCCGCCCTACCTACTGTGTGTAGTTCCAAACTTGATTGATTACAAGGAGGAGTTTCGCTATGGCTACTTACAATGCTGTCACCCCCGAAATTATCGAAAAGCTCAAGGAGATCTCCGGCAGCCGTGTCATCGTGGGTGACGAAGTGAATCCCGATTACAGCCGCGATGAAATGCCCATCTATGGTACCAAGATGCCTGAGGTGTCCATTGATGTCACCAGCACCGAGGAAGTCTCCGCCATCATGAAGGTGTGCTATGAGAACAATATCCCCGTGACCTGTCGCGGCGCTGGCACCGGTCTGGTAGGCGCCTGCACTCCCATCGCTGGCGGCGTTGTGCTGTGCACCATGCGCATGAAGGAGATCCTGGAGTACGATACCGAGAACTTCGTGGTGCGTGTACAGCCAGGTGTGCTCCTGAACGATCTGGCCGAGGATGCCCTCAAGCAGGGCCTCATGTATCCCCCAGATCCCGGCGAGAAGTTCGCCACCCTGGGCGGCAATGTGGCTACCAACGCCGGCGGTATGCGTGCTGTTAAGTACGGTGCTACCCGTGACTATGTCCGCGCCATGACCGTGGTCCTGCCCACCGGCGAGATCGTGAAGATGGGCGCCACTGTTTCCAAGACCTCCTCTGGCTACTCCCTGCTCAACCTGATGGTTGGCTCCGAGGGTACCCTGGGCATCATCACCGAGCTCACCCTTAAGCTCATCCCCAATCCCAAGCAGACCGTCAGCCTCATCTGCCCCTTTGAGGACCTGGCCACCTGTATCTCCACCGTGCCTCTGTTCAAGAAGGCCCATATGGATCCCCAGGCCCTGGAGTTCTTCGAGAGAGAGATCCTCATCTCCTCCGAGGAGTACCTGGGCAAGGCCGTGTTCCCCCGCAACGTGGGCGGCACCGATGTGGGCGCCTACCTGCTGGTGACCTTCGACGCCAACAGCCAGGACGAGATCGACGCGCTGGTGGAGCAGGGCGCCGAGCTGGTGGTTGAGGCCGGTGCGCTGGATGTGCTCGTGGCCGATACCCCTGCTAAAATGAAGGACGCCTGGGCTGCCCGTTCCTCCTTCCTGGAGGGTATCGAAGAGCAGACCAAGCTGCTGGACGAGTGCGACGTGGTCGTCCCTGTGTCTAAGATCGCTGAGTTCGTGCTCTACATCAAAGAGATCGACAAGGAGTTCGACTTTGAGGTCAAGATGTTCGGCCATGCCGGCGACGGCAACCTGCACGTCTACACCTGCTCCGTCGATATGGAAGAGGCCGAGTTCATTAAGCAGGTGGACGGCTTCATGAGCAAGCTCTACGTCAAGACCACCGAGCTGGGCGGCCAGATCTCCGGCGAGCACGGCATCGGCATGGGTAAAGTCACTTACCTGGCTGAGTCCGTCGGTCCTATCCAGATGCGTCTGATGGAGGAGATCAAGAAGGTCTTCGACCCCAAGATGATCCTCAACCCCGGCAAGGTCTGCTACAAGCTGTAAGTTCGTCCTCTGAGATTCAGGATGCCCCCTGGCGTTATACGCCAGGGGGCGTTTTCTATGCCGTCCGGATGGTATACTCTGCGTCCAGCACCCGCCAGTTCTGGGGAAAGGGGCGCATCAGGTTCCAGTAGCCAGCGCCTAACAGGCCATATTCTGGGATAAGCGCCAGCTTGGCTTGAATGCTTCGAGCATCTTCAAACCAGACCTCATGCTCTATCCCGGTCTCATCTATATACCGGTACCAGGGAGCCTGAGAACGCTCACTGTACTGGATCTCTGCGTGGTATTTCCAGGCACGGGAAATCGCCAGCTGCGGCGAGATCGATTGGGCCTTGGTCTGTCCCTGGACAAAGGGCAAAGGCCAGTCGTAGCCGTAATTGGGGATTCCCAGCCAGATTTTCCGGGCTGGGATCTCAGTCAGTGCATATTCTACCACCTGCCGCACATTGGGGAGCGGAGCCACCGCCATGGGTGGACCGTAGGTGTATCCCCATTCATAGGTCATCAATAAAACCTCGTTGGAGGCCGCGCCAATCCCACGGAAGTCGTGTCCCTCGTAGAGCAGGCCCCGCTGGGTGGCGGAGGTCTTGGGGGCCAGGGCGGTGATGACCGGGTAACCTAGAGGGTTGAGGGTATCAGAGAGACGGCGGATAAAAGCGGCGTAGGCCCCAGCGTCTTCGGGAAGAACATATTCAAAGTCCACATCCAGCCCTCGATAACCCTTTTGGTCCAGATTCTGTCGGATATTTTGAATCAAGGTATTCTGGACTTCCTGGTCTGTCAAGGCGATGTGGGCTAGAGCATTGGAAAAGCCTCCCTCCTCGGTGAGGGTAGACAGGTGCATCAGTGGAGCAACTCCCCCCTCCGTGGCCATTTGGATGAGCACTGAGTCATCCAGATCCACGAGGGCGCCAGTGGGAGTAAAGCCGTAAGTAAAGGGAGTCAAATAGGTGAGGTAGGGCAGAGTGCGCCGAAGAAGGTCCAGATCGATGAAAGGATAAGCATAGCCATTGACCGACAGGTTTCCTAGAGAACCTTCCTCTCGATAGGAGAGAACCAGAGTCTGACCAGGGTAGATCACGGGTTCTCCCTGGAGGATGGGATTCCTGCGGTAGATTTGCCGCAGAGATAGTCCATACCGGCGGGCAATACCGGTCAAGGTCTCACCGGCCCGGACGGTGTGGACCTGTTTGGGAAAGCGGATGACTAGGGTCTGTCCCACCACCAGACGGGCGGTGTTGGATAGCTCATTATCGGCCACGACTTGGGATAAGGGGACACCGTAGGACAGGGCGATGCCGTAGACCGTCTCATTTGGAGCGACGACATGGATAACCATAGTGTGCCTCCCTAGATCAGCGTGATAAAGTCGGCGCTGGCCCACCCCACCACACCGTCAAAGCGTACCACATACCACCCCTCCCACTGATTAAGAACGGTAAGCCGGGCGCCGTCATAGGCCTGCACCAGCACAGGCGCTGTGAGTTCGGGATGGGTACGGATATTGAGATAACCCCAGCTCACATCCACCACAGCGGGCCGGGCAGGCTGGGGTGTCAGAAAGGGGAGGCCGAAATATTCCGTCAGAGAGAGTACAATGTTCCGGGCAACGGTGTCCAAATTATTTTTGATCCAAGCAGCGTCATCGGGATTGTCATGATAGCCCAGCTCGATAAAGACAGAGGGCGCACGAACCAGACGGACCTCCCCAATGCTGGTAGTGGCCTCGGCACGGACGTTATTGGGTAACGGATAGATGGTCTTGAGTCCATCGGCTACTAGGACCGCGGCCTCACGGCCCTGTGTTGAGCTGGGGAAGTAGAAGACAAGAATACCACGGACCTGACCGTACCGCCCCTCCGGCGCTGCATTGGAGTGGAGGGCTAGGTGGAGATCATAGTTGCCCGAATTGGAGGCCCGGATAGAGGAGGCAGCGGTCATTTCCGGCGTGTTGCGGGTGTACTGAATACCAGAAGCAGTCAGATAGGGTTCCATAGCATCTGCTAAACGGTTCATCCACTCCTCTTCTGTACCGCCGTTGTTGACATAAATATTATTTTCTTGTGTAGAGGGTGACAAATAAATAATAGGCATGGGAAATCCCTCCTTTTCCTCATCCTATGCACACATACACGCAGGTGATAGTCCGGTCTGTCTACAGGGAACGAATTCTATACTGGAACGTCTAAAGGGACAGGAGGTGTAGGAAATGAAACGATTCTGTCTTTTGCTCGCTCTGATTTTGTGTCTGTTGCTCTCGGCCTGCGGTGCCGGAGGAGGCGGGAGCGGTGGAAGTACCAGCGGCGCGGAATATGGGGGCGCAGAACCCGGCGCCGTGAACGGTGCGGGAGACGCGGCAACCTGGGGCACGCCCCAGCAGGAGAGCATTGGAGGTAGCGGCGAGGTCTACCGAAACGAGAATGCAAAGATCATCCGTACCGCCAGTGTGGACATGCAGACCACCGACTTTGCTGCCGCGCAGACCGCCTTAGATGCCCTAGTAGACAGATTGAAGGGATATTTTGAACAGGCTGAGGTCAACAGCGGCGGCTATTACGACCAGGGGATGCGCTATGGTAGCTTTACGGTCCGGGTTCCCAAGGATCAATATGATACCTTTCTCAACGCTGTGGGAGAGGTGGGCCATGTGGTCAGCCTCAGTCAGTCCTCTCAGGATGTCGGCGCGGAGTATTTCGACACCCAGGCCCATCTGAAAACCCAGCGAACCAAGCAGGAGCGGCTTCAGACCCTCTTGGCTCAGGCCGCGACCATGGAGGACATTATCAGTCTGGAGAATGCTCTGGCAGAGGTAGAGTACCAGATTGAGCAGATGACCACCCAGCTGCGCAAATATGATGCCTTGGTGGATTATGCCACCATTCATGTGGAGGTACAGGAGGTCCGCCGGATCAGCGATGAGCCCCAGAAGGCCGACGCGCTCAGCACCCGCGTTTCTGCCGCGTTCTCCAGTGGGTTGATCCGTTTTGGAGAGGGTTGGGGGAATCTCTTGGTCTGGCTGGCGTATCACTGCTTCAGCCTGTTGATTTTGGCGATCCTTGCGGCAGTCGTGATTCTGATCGTCCTGCGCGTCCATAAAAAGAACCGGGCGTATGCCATGTCCCTCCAAAATCAGCCCCGCCCGGCAATCCGGACACCCCAGCTCACCAAGACACCCAAGACAACCTCACCGCCTGAGACGCCGGAAGAGCCAGAAGCTAAAGACCCGAAGCAGAACCCTTAATGCGCCCCACAACCCGAAGCTTGACCGCAGCCGGAACCAACCGAACCAGGCGGTTGAGCAGGCCGGGGATAGCCACCGCCCTGCCAGCCATCAAGCTGTGGTAGGCATATTCGGCTACCACTTTGGGATCCATCGCCAGGGCAGGCGTTTTCACCCCGGCCCTCCGAAAAAAATCTGTCCTAGTGCTGCCAGGACACAGGGTACAAACCTGGACACCATGGGCCTTTGCTTCCTGATGAAGGGCGCGGCTGTAGCTGTACACATAGGCCTTGCTGGCAAAGTAAGAGGCGGTATAAGGCCCCGGCTGAAAGGCTCCAGTGGAGGCCACATTTAAAATCTTGCCCCTTCCCTGCCGGTACAGGTCGGGTAAAAAGCACTTGCATAGCGCCGTGAGAGAGAGAATATTGACAGTTAGCTGTTCCAGTTCCTGTGACATGGGGAGCTGATCTGCCGGGCCAATGAGACCAAAGCCCGCGTTATTGACCAAGATATCGGGGGAGAATCCAGCCTCCTTGACCGACTGGTACAGCTTCTCTGCAGCTCCGGCCTCGGCCAGATCCGCCGGAAAAAGTGACACAGGGACATGATAGGTAGATAGCTCTCTGGCGGCCTCCTCCAGCTGTGGGAGGTGGGAGGCGGACAAGATCAGGGTGCAGCCGTGTTTGGCGAAGATCTCCGCCAGAGCATAGCCAATTCCGCTGCTGCTGCCTGTAATAAGTACCGTTTCGGCTGAGTATTTAGGTTTTATGTCCATCTGTCTCCTCCTCTCTGCGGATGAAAACAGAGCAGGCTCTAAGACAGTATATCAAATTGCTGACATTTAGGCCAGAGAAAATCAGAGGGCGGATATCTGGATTTTATTTTCCTGTTTCTTCCTAGTTCTCCTGCTTAGTACTTGCATTTCAGTGTGAAATAGGCTAAAATAAAGACTGCTGGATTAACCGTCGGAGCAGATGAGTGCGTTGCCTAGAGTGCAGAATGGATGGTGGAGACAGCGCACAGCTTGCGTTACAGGAGGCCTATTTATGCAGAGCATCGATCCGTTTTCCTATCAATGCGGCGCGATTGAGAGCTGGAATGAAATGGTTTCTTCCGGGATTAAAGTCCTCGCAATGAGCCGTCCGCTAGATACCAGGGAGGAGCGGGACGCTCTGATCCCATTCGCCCACGACATCTGTAAGCGGTATGGAACTAAGCTCTACCCGGAGGACGAGCCCTTCTTGACCGATCTGCTTCCCTTGTCTTACTGTGAGGGGAAGTTTAGCCTCCTGTTTTATAAGGCGGACCATGTGATTGAGGAGTACATACGCCTCAAGGAACGCAAGGCGGCCTTGGTTGCGGGCCGGGCCTACTTTGGGGGCAACCGTACTCAACTCGCCGTCTCCTATGGACGGCTGCTCTCCTTTGACGAGGAGTCCATCCGCAGGTATCTAGAAGAAAATCAGGATCGGGAACAAGTATAATAATTGACCGCCTGCAAGATTGCAGGCGGTCATAGTTTTTTTGTAGATGAGCAAAGTATATACCACACAATGGGAAACAGATTTAACCATTTAAACAGAGCATAGTTGTAGGAAGCGCATTAGTATAGCCGCTGTTTCTGCATGGGTAATCAGTCCCAGGGGATCGCATGAACCGTCGTCTTTGCCGGAGAGGATGCCGCGTGTGACAGCCCAATTGAGGGCCTCCACTGCGTAATCACTGGCGCTGGCCGCGTCGGGAAAGGAGGCAAGGCCGTCATGGGCAGCGGGAGAACCCGCATAGCGCCAAAGGATAACGGCGAGCTGTTCGCGGGTAATGAAGTCAGAGCCACCAAAGGTTCTATTTGGATAACCGGTAATGATACCCCGTGCGATCCCCCAATCAATCGCAGAAGCGTAGGAAGCATTTTTTTCCACATCAAAAAATAGATTATATGGATGATATTTTGGATTACGATCTAAATTATGAAGAATTGTGACGAAGTCTGCGCGTGTCATGATGGCGTCTGGGGTAAATACACCCGAATTAGCGCCGCGAAAAAGATCTCGTGCAGTGACAAACAGAATCGCGTCATAAGCCCAGTGATCCTGGAAGAGCGCCAGCTCTTTCCGAACCACATTTAATGTGGTATCACCGCGGAGGGTCAATGCGACACCCAATTCGGTAGGAATACAGGCTGGGATTATCGTTTCCTGACCATCCTGGGAGACGACACATACAACTGTCCCCGGTGTCGGCTCCTTCACCGGAATAACGATGTCCGCAATGATCCCATCTGGAATGGTCACAGAAGCTGTTGTCTCACCATTAGAAGCGGTTTTCGTCACGATTTTGACACCATTCGTGCGGCTTTCGCAGGTCAAAATAGAGCCGTCCGGTTTTGTTGTTGTCTGTATTGTAATGTTGGTATCTGTTCGTGTGGCGATCTGTGTACCGTCTCGTTCTGTTTCAACCACAAGCTTGTTTCCATTAGGATAGATTGTGGTCTCTGTTTTAGTGTGGGTGGACTTATTTTCACGGATCGTAGTGATAGAACCGTCTGGATGTTTTATCGTTGTAATGAGAATGACGGGCGGAATATCGCCAGACCCATGCTGGTGAGTGTCCCTATCGCCGTTAGGGGAGCCTGTGGGAGACGGCGGTGGAGGGATAGTTGGAGGGACCTGCGGCGGTTCGGTTTGCGGGGGCAATGGAGTTTCGGTTGGAGAGGGCTGAGGCGGTTCAGTTTGCGGGGGCAATGGAGTTTCGGTTGGAGAGGGCTGTGGCGGTTCAGTTTGCGGGGGCAATGGAGTTTCGGTTGGAGAGGGCTGTGGCAGCTCAGTCTGTGGCGGCTTAGTCGGCTCTGGTTGGAGAATGGTAAATGCCTGGCTGGGCTTTGGCATAGATAGTTTATAAAAGGCGGCGTCTGGTCCGGTCAGTTTATCCGCAATTGCAATATAGCTACCGGGATCGGTCTGTGCGCCAAGGACATGGACGATTGCAGAATCACCTCCGAGGAGGTTTGTGATGTATGCTTTGGGGAGCTGCGGTTGTCCGGTATATTGGAATGAGGTCCCTTCCCAACGAAGGGCGGCTTCTTGTGCCTGGAGATCGACCGTTATTGCAGTTTCTCTGCGGCCGATATTGGGATCGCCGGTATAGATTAGGGTCAAGGGGATATCTTGCCCAATGGGGACTGACTTTTGTGTTGTGTCGTAGAGCAGCAGGTAGGTCCCGTCAGGACCTGCACGAGCCACGGAGGCAATAGAGACATCATTATAATACAGTGTCATTTGTCCGCTGAGGGGGAATGCTGGACTGAGCGGTGCTGCTGTGATCGCGATGACATCGCCATAGGTAAAGCTGGCGGTCTCCTCTTCTACTGTATTGGAGGTGCGGTCATACAGATGGGTTTTGCATTCAAAAAGAGGAGCGTCGGAGGGGACAACAGAAAAAGACTGTGTGACCGTGACGAGCTGGTAGTTTTGAGCGCTGGTGCCGCCGAGGGAGAGCTGGGCGGTATAGCTGCCTACCTGGACAGCCGGCTCAGAGGTTTTCGCAAGTACAAATACATCGTCATTTCCGAACCGGTTTAGTATCTCTGCTTTTGGGAGATGGGGCGTTCCGTCATAGGGGAAGGAGAGGGCTTCCCATTGAAGCACAGCTTCCACAGGTACAACGGAAAAGACACAGGGAACGTTAGGAAAGCTATAGTCTGAATCGAAGTAGCGGTAGAGCGCACGGTAAGTCCCCACGTTCTGAACCGCAGAGACGGATGTCCAGATTCCATTTTCCAGACGCTCATAGCTGGGCGAACTCTGATATCCGGTGCTGTCCATACTGTCTGGGAATGTAGAGAAACCGTCTGCTGCCGGACCGGAATAGGGAAAAGCTCTACTGGGGTTGGATACGATGGGGACCGCTTTCTGGATACCCCCTTGGACCACACCTGTCACATTTTGATAGGAGAACAGGATTCCTTGGTTTTCTAGGGTCCCTGAGACTGTTAAAGATACATGCTCTGGAACGGCGAGAGAAGTGTATGGTGGAATACGCAAAGTGCTGCCAGTTGGAATTTCACAGGACTCTGTGATGGCCACATTGCCGCGCACCGAGCCAGAGCTGCCCTCAAAGAGTACGCCAGAGAGGAATCCGGAGGTGTCTGTAGCGTCCAAGTCGATGCTATCCGTAAAAATCCATCCGTTTCCCTCCCGACCGGAGGAGAGCGTACATCCATTCCCTCCAATTCCAGAGCAGAGGGAGGCGTCCCCGCTTCTTGCAGTGAGGTTTCCCCCATCGATCAAAATGGTACCGCCATTGCCGAAGGAGCCGCAGCCAATCCCAGCACTGAACTGCCCGCCATATGCTGTAACAACACCCCCGGTAACTGTAATGACCGCGCAAGAGGCGGTACTGCCGCCCCCAATTCCAGCGGCATAGTCTCCGCCCTGAGCCTGAATTGTACCGCCCTGTATGGTGATAGGACCGCCGGAGGCACTGTTTCCACCGCCAATTCCGGCAGCATAACCTCCGCCCTGGGCCCGTATGATGCCGCCCCGCAGTGTAACCGCTCCGCCCATATCACCGATTCCACTGCCAATCCCGGCACAGGAATCGCCGCCGATCACATCCAGACTGCCGCAGGAATTCTCACAGTGGTGGCCCGTCTGGTCGGTGTAGGTACACTGGATGGTGAGGGCCGCACCTGTTGGAACCTGGAGGCCAGCAGAATAGGGGCCGCTTTGAAGGCTGTTATTGGTGCCGTCGGCCAATTGTAATCGGACATCGGCACCGGGCGAGATAGAAAAAGCACAGCCAGTGGTATTGATATGGACATTAGATAATGTAATCTGGTGGGAGCCGCCGGTGATAGATATGGTATGTGGGGAAGCGGCGCCGGATTGTACAATGAGATAGGACCCCCTATAGAACTCTGTCTTGGACCCGATGCTGTAACCGAGGGCAGTAATTTGGATAGAACCTTCTGAGAGATCTAAGGTAAGGTAGCCCTCTGCGGCGCTTGCGGGGATGCTGAAGAGACAGGACAGGATTGAAAAGAAGAGCAGAAATGGGAGACGTTTGTTCATAGTGATCACATCCTATTGAAATTTTAGGGTGCTTTTTGGACTATAATCACCAGTATATCTAAAAATTCGACATAAATCAACGTAATTAGACAAAATTTCTTATACTTTTCCAAATCATGTGATATGGTGTCTGTGTCCTTGATGGGACAGGGCGCTGGACAAGAGGGCGGGTGGTTAGTCACGCAACCCCCAGAAGGGGGTGACGCCATGCGGAACACGTTACACATCGGAGCCTATACGGTGGCGATTGTGATCAAACGCAGAAACCGCCACTCGGCTAAGTGACGGTTTCAAGGTTTTTGCTTTGAAGTTGTAAACAAACCGGGCTAACCGCTTGCCGCAGCGCCCTTGTTACCTTTATTATAAGGAATACTGGTTCTCATGGCAAGTATGCCTGATCCCCCTGAGGCAAGCTTTCTTTACAAAAAGTATATTTTTGGAAAAATGAATACCCGCTGCACAGAATTGGCTATTTTTCAAGTAAAATGGGCAAAAAACGGAATAATTTTCTGGAAAAAGCAGAGAGAATCCCAGCCGCTGGTTAAAAAGACGCGTAACATTACGCTTATGTTACAAATGGGGAAACAATGTTGACGGGCGGGAAAGAATGCGCTATGATTATGCCAAGCTTATGAGGGGATGTCACCTCTTGTAAGCAAATTAAAAAAGGAGGAATTCCAATGAGAAACCTCAAGCGGGTTCTCAGCCTTACGCTGGCAGCAGTCATGGTTCTTGGCCTGATGATCACTGGCGCTGGCGCTGTGAACCTCGACGACTTCTCCGATCGGGATGAAATCGTCAACGACGAGGCCGTTCTTGTCCTGACTACTCTGAATGTAATCAACGGCAAGTCCGACGGCTCTTACGACCCCAAGGGGACCGTTACCCGCGGCGAGATGACCAAGATGATCTGCGTCATCCTCAACGGCGGCTCTGACCCGGTTCTCGCTGAAACCGTCAACAACACCTACACCGACACGGTGGGCCACTGGGCTGCTCCCTACATTGAGTACTGCACCACCCTGGGCATCGTGGCCGGCCGCGGCGACAAGAAGTTCGACCCCGACGGCAACGTGTCCGTAGCCGAGGCCGGCAAGATGCTGCTGGTCGCTCTGGGCTACAACGCCGGTGTCGAGGGCTATGTGGGCGCCAATTGGCAGATCAACACCGACGTGCGCGCCAACCAGCTGGACATCTATGACGGCATGGAGGGCATCAACACCAGCACCATTCTGACCCGCGACAATGCTGCTCTGATGTGCTACAACGCGCTGGATGTCCACATGGTCATCTATGACTACATCATCACCGGCAATGCTGACAACGCTATCACCACCAAGCCCCAGCTCAACGATAGTAAGCTGGGCACCCTGCTGTGGGAGAAGTTCGGCGCTGCCAAGGTGACCGGCGTGGTCCTGGGCAATGAGTTTGCCAACATGAAGTCCACCAAGCAGGACACCGACCGTGCTCCTTCCGGCACTGTGATTGGTTCTGCCCTG
>JAAWBF010000092.1 GCA_022792555.1 Oscillospiraceae bacterium | reverse complement strand
TCCGGACAGCTCAATCAGACCGTCGCTGCGGGAAATACCGATGGAGACAATTCCAAGCAGCGGAATCCCTACGGCAGTGGTCAGCAGCCCGGCCAAGGCCACTGGAAGCGCGGTCCCGGCCCGCGCCCCTAAAATCATGGGGAAAATCAAGTTGCCCGCGCCAAAGAACAGTCCAAACAGCATGGAGCCAATCAGTGCCAACTGGCGGGCATTCAGCTTTTGTTTCATGTCCAGTCCTCCTGTATTGCGTGGTTTGACAGGGGAGTGTCCCAAGCGCAGCGTTTTGATCTATGTTTTCCCCGCCTCCGGCGGGGAAAACACGCAAATAAAGCTTCGCGGTGGACACTCCCTTTGACAGCCTCTTAGAGACAGTATACCATAGAAGCGGCTGTTTGTCCCCTTATTTCTGCGGTCGGGAGTCAGACTGGAAAACGTTCTCTAAAATTTATTTAGACAATCTATCCCTATGCGTCTGGAAACGGACTGTGGTATAATAACCGCAAGACGGCTGACCTTGCAGCTCGCCGGAAATGGGCCGCTGAGGACAGTGGCCCCTACACGGTATAGGAAACATTGATATCCACATAGGAGGAGGCAGATAGAGCAACATGCACAATGAATTGACCCAGACCGATCTCCAGCTCATGCAGAAGGAGCTGGACCACCGGCGGATTGTCCTGCGGCCCCAGCTGCTGGAGGCGGTGAAGGAGGCCAGGGGATTTGGAGATCTGAGTGAGAACTTTGAATACAAGGCGGCCAAGCAGGAGAAAAACCGGAATGAAAGCCGCATCCGGTATCTGGAGCGGATGATCCGCACAGCGGTGGTGATTACCGACCGCTCTGGCTCAGACACTGTGGGGCTCTACGACCGTGTGACCGTCTATCTAGAGGAGGACGGCGAGACCGAGACCTACCAAATTGTCACCACCATGCGGCAGGACGCCCTCCACGGGCGGATCAGCAAGGAATCCCCTGTGGGAAAGGCCCTGCTGGGCAGACGTGCGGGGGATCGGGTACACATTCAGGTCAACGATAAATACGGGTATGATGTGGTCGTTCAGGCCATTGAGAAGGGGCAGGACGACGGCTCAATCCCCCTAAACCGTTTTTAAGACGAGAGGAGGCACTTTATATGAAACCGATTATCATTACCATTGGCCGGGAGTTCGGGTCGGGCGGCAGGCTGGTGGCCCACCGGCTGTCCGAGGTCCTGCACATTCCCTATTACGACAGGGAAATCATCCAGGCGGTGGCAAAGCAGACCGGCCTGTCCGAGCAGTATATCCGGACGGTGGATCAGCGCCCCACCAACAGCTTTATCTACGACCTGTACTGCGCCATCCAGACCCCCTCCATCCCGGATCAGGTCTTCATCGCCCAGTCCAAGGTGATCAAAGAGGCGGCGGAGCGGGGCTCTTGTGTGATTGTGGGCCGCTGTGCCGACTATGTCCTCCGGGATCGGGACAATCTGCTGCGGGTCTTTGTCACTGCCCCCATCGACCAGCGGGTCCGGCGGGCGAGAGAGGTCTACCAGGTGGAGGCCGCCAACGTGGAGGGCTATGTCATCAAGCAGGACAAGTGCCGGGCCTCCTATTACAACTACTTCTCCACCGAGCGCTGGGGGGATCGGAGCTGCTATGACCTGTGTGTCAACAGCCGCATCGGCATTGAGCAGACAGTCGCTGTCATTCAAACTGCCTTCCAGGCCCTGCAGGAGGAAGGCACGGAGAAGGGAGCTCATTCAGATTGAAGATAAAGCTTATTGCGCTGGATCTGGATGGAACCCTACTGGATCGGGACCATGCCGCCATTCCTCCTAAAAATCTGGAGGCCCTGCGCCGGGCCGCAGCGTCCGGGGTGGAGATCGCCGTGGCCAGCGGCAGGAGCTGGTCTCTGATCCGGGAGATCGCCCAGACCTTGGGCATGGTCCGGTACGCGCTAACCGCCAATGGGGCCTGTGTCCTAGACACGGTCACCGGCCAGATCCTCCTTCAGGATTCCATGAGCCAGACCCAGTGCGCAGGGGTTATCGCCCTGCTCCGGCGCTATCAGCTCCCCTATGAGCTCTATCTGGGCACGGAAAACTATGTCCAGCGCTCCGACCTGCCCGGCGTGGCCCATTATGCCCTCTCCCCCGCCTTTCACGCCCTCTTCCAGCGCTGTGTCACCCTCACGGACGACATGCTGGATGCCGCCGCTCAGGGGGTGCCGGAGAAGTTTGACGTCTTCTACGTTCCAGAGGCCGTGCGCCCCCAGCTGACGGCAGAGCTGGCTCCCCTGGGTCTGACCGGAGGAGCTGGAGGGGTTGCAACCAACCTGGAGATCACCGCCCCTGGAGTCAACAAGGGCAGAGCCCTGGCCGCCCTGTGCGGCAGACTAGGCCTGTCCGCCGGGGAGGTCATGGCCTTTGGGGACGCGGACAACGATCTGGAGATGCTCTCCTGGGCGGGCTGGTCCTTCGCCATGGAGAATGGAACCCCGCTGGCCAAGCAGGCCGCCAAATACCAGGCGCCCCCCAATGACCAGGCCGGAGTCGGCCAGATGATAGCGCAATATCTCCTGCACCCATAAGCTGCGGTCCTCCCATCCTCCAGGGGCAGGACTGTGCCAATTCAAAAGGAGGCGTCTTCATGGCGTTTGTAAAACGACTGGGACTGTGTACCCTTCTGTGCGTCCTGCTCCTACTGCCGGTGGTACAGGCGGCAGAAGAGCGGGAGCCGGAGCAGGCGGAACCCAACACCCCCATTGACCTGCGCAGCGGCGTGCTCTGGGATCGGGAGGGTGACAATTGGTACTGGTCAGGGCGCACGCGCACCCTTACCCTATATGACGGCCTACAGCTCCACACCGGTGGAACCTGTATCCAGCTCCCCCAGCGGGCCACCCTGATCGTCCAGGGGGAGGTAACGCTGGCCTCTGACAGCGGGGACGGGATTGTCCTCCCTGAACGGACCACCCTGTCCATGAGTGCGGGGTCCATATTGCGCGTCACCGCTGCCGGGGACGGCATCCAGGGCCACGGGATCTCCCTGTCCGCAGGAAACCTGGAGATCACCGCAGGTGGAGCCTGTCTCAACGTCCTCTCCGGGAACCTGGAGCTGGGCAGCGGGCTTACCGCCGCCCTAGGCGGAGCGGGAACCGCCATTCAGGCGGCCCAGGGGAGCGTCACCCTGAGCGGCGAGATTGCCCTCACCGCCCAAGCCGGGGGCGTCCTGGCCCAGACGGAAGGGAAAAGCATCTCGGTGTCCGAAACGGCCCAGCTATCCATCCGCGCCAGCGGAGCGGAAGCGCCGGGGATGATCGCCGGAGGCCGCCTGACGCTGGCCGGAGAAACCACCCTGGAGGCCGGCGGGCTTGGTCTCCAGAGCGGCGGCGCTTTTGCGGCCTCCGCCCCCCTCCAGGTGACAGCCGGAGCAGACGGCATTCAGGCGGGCGGAGCTGTGTCCTTTCGGGAGACCCTCTCGGTCTCTGCCGGGGGATCCGCCCTCACGGCCGGAGGCAATGTAACCGGGGAGGACGCCGCTCTCACGCTCTCCGGAGCCAGCGGGCTGGGGCTGTCCACTCCCGGCTCCCTCACGCTGACTGGCTGTACCCTCAAACTCCCCCAGGCGGGCGGGATTGGTCTCTCGGTTGGCAAAGGGGCGGTATTCCAGGCATGTACCCTCCAGCTTGGTCAAGTCGTGGGAGATGCTCTGGTTTTAGGGAAGGACCTGTCCATGCAGGAAACCGCGCTGACGGTGGAGTCCGCCGGGGGAGACGGCATCAAGGCAGAGGGCGCCATCACCATCCAGGACGGTTCCCTTACACTGGGACAAGCTAAGGGCGGCTTATCCGCCGGGAAGGACATCACCCTCTCAGAGACCCAGATTCTCTTGGGGACCCTGGAGGAAGACGGGATCAATGCTACAGGAGGGCTTATGCTCCAAGGGGGCAGTCTGGCCCTGGAGCAGGCCCAGGGCGGCCTGCTGGCCGGACGGGATCTGTCCGTAACACAGGTTCAAATTTCCCTGGGAAATCTGTCAGAAGACGGTGTGACCGCCGCAGGGGCGCTCACCATCCAGGGAGGCAGCCTGGCTTTGGAGCAGGCCCAGGGCGGCCTGCTGGCCGGACGGGAGCTGTCCGTAACACAGGTTCAGATTACCTTGGGAACCCTGTCGGGAGACGGCATGAACGCCGCGGGAGCCCTCGCCATGCAGGATGTCACCCTGACGCTGTCCAAGGCCGGAGGGAGCGGCTTTTTAGCTGGCGGAAAGCTCTCTCTGGAGCGGGTCCAGATCACGACGGGTCCCCTAGAGGGCTACGGCGCCCGGTCAGGAGATACCTTCCTGCTGGATAAAGACAGTTCCCTCACCATCGCCAGCGCGGGAGAACACGGAGTATACGCCGCCCGGCTGGTGACAGCGGACGGGATGTTAACCCTCTCCCAGGTCGGAGGGACCGGAATTCTCTCCACCAGTACAGGGGTACGGCTGGGCGGAACTGTGACGGTCAATGCCCAGGGCAATGGGATAGAGGGCGCGCTGGCCATTACCAGCAGCGGTGCGCTGAACCTCACCGCCGGCGGGGACGGGATTCTCTCCCAAAAGGGGATGGTCACCCTGTCCAACCAGGCGGATCAGAAGAGCACCATCGAGGCGGGCGGGATCGGTATCCGCTCGGCGGATCAGGTCTCCCTCAGCCAGCCCGGCGACCTGACGATCACCGCTGGGGGAATCGGCGTCTGGGCCCAGAAGGATGTGGCGGTGGGCGGCATGGAAAACCAGATCTGCAACCTGGCCATCACCAGCGGGGCGGAGAGCATCTGGTCGGAGACCGGAAACGTCGCACTCCGGGCCTGTGACAAGCTCTACCGGTTTGACAGTCCGGTCCATGTAAATTCCGAAGCAGGGAAAACCCTCAGCGTCCTGGAGGGGGCGGGACTGCTGTGCGGGATGAAAAACGGTACGGCTTTCGGTATCCTCCGCAAGGACTGCACCATCACCCCCGATCTGACCCCCGAATTGCTCGACCTGCGGACCCTGCAAATCGGCTCCAATCACACCGTTATCGTGGCGCCTGGCGCCAAGCTCAAAATTGGCCCTGTGATTCTGGGCACCAGCGCCCGGCTGGTGACAGAGCCGGGGAGTCAGCTCTACTACAACGGCCCCACCTCCCAGGTGACCGGCCCCACCCAGTCCTTCCCCGCGGCCCCGGTCTTTTTGACCGCCGGCACCCCGGCCGCCGTTCCTGGTGGCTCCTGGGACGGCAGTACCCTCACCCTCAACAACGCCGTGATCGACGTGGCAGAGGGTCCCGCCCTCCGCCTGCCCGCCGGGAGTACCATTCGGGTGACGGGGGAGGCACGGCTAAACGCCGGAAGCGGCCCGGTGGTCCAGTGCGACGGTCCCCTCACCATCACAGGCGGCAGTCTCCAGCTCTCCGGCGGGGAGGTCGGCATCCAGGCCGCCGGTCCTGTCCGGGCGGAAGGGACCAAGCTGGCGGTCCGGGGGACCTCGGAGGCCGCAGTCAGCGCCACCGGCTTTACGGCGGTCAACACCGCTCTGGAGTGCCACGGAGACGGGGTACCCATCCAGGTCTCTGGCGGGACCATCTCCATCGAACCCCTGCCGGAGGGCGTCACCCTGGCCCAGGTGGGCGGCGTTACCGTCCTCCAGGGGGAGAACGGGGCGCCTGTCACCTCCCTTTCGGCGGTCTCTACCGGCTCCAGCCGCCAGACCCAAAAGAACCCGGACGGCTCCACCACCGTCACCGAGACCGACCCCAAGACGGGCGCCGTCCAAAAGACCACCACCAACCCCGATGGAACTGTCACCCAGACCCGGAGCGACGGTGTAGCTGCCACCCTCACCGGCCCCGCTGGACAGCAGACCGCCTCTGTCACCCTTCCCGCCGGGGTAGAGCAGACCGTCCTGCGTCTGCCAGCTGCCAATCCTGGCCCCGACACTGTTGCCATGATAGGGGACAAGCTGCTCCCCTGGTGCGGGGTTATAGACGGCATGCTGGCTGTCCAGGTAGAGGAGAGCGGCGACATCACCTTCTCCAATCGAGCAGTCTCCTTCCAGGATGTCCCGGAGGGGGCCTGGTTCGCCGGACCGGTGGCCTTTGCTGCCAGCCGGAACCTCTTCCTGGGAACCGGGGAGGGCCAGTTCTCTCCCAACAGCACCATGACTTGTGAGATGGCCGCCGCGGTTCTCTACCGCCTGGCCGGCTCTCCCGAACAGCCGGGGGAGGATGACATCACCCGTGGCACCGCCTGGGTCGTGGAACAGGGAATCGCGGACGGCATCCAGGACAGCTTTGACCCTCAGGCCCCCGTCACGCGGGAGCTTCTGGCCGCGATGCTCTACCGCAGCGCCGGGATCATGGGGGTTGACACCCAGGCCAGATCCCCACTGAGTGCCTTTACGGACGGGGACAGCGCCTCCTCCTGGGCCGCCATTGGCCTGCGCTGGGCGGTGGCCAACGGGATCCTCAAGGGCCGGGGGAGCGGCATCCTGGACCCCGGCGGCACCGCAAGCCGGGCTGAGGTAGCCGCCATGCTCCAGCGCTTTGTGTCGCTGGCCCTCCAATAGACTGTTCCGCCTTTTCGACATACTGAAATCCCCTCCCGAAGGGCAGGACCTCATAAAGAAGTTAAGGGCAAGGCCGACCTTAATGGTTTGCCTTGCCCTTTCTATACTGCATAACCCACCATGACACTTTCAAGGAAAGTGTTCGTGGGGAGTGTCAATTTTCAGCGGGCGTTAACTTCCTTATGGAATTCTCCTCAATGGGAGAGGATTTCAGTATGTCGAAAAAGTGACAAGTACTTTTTCGCGCCGGCGTCTGGGTGGCCTTTTCGGACGTGGATCCATACAATAGGAAAAAGGGGGCGGTGGCGATGGGAGGTCCTTCCGGGGAGGCGCTGGTCCTGCTGGCTGCAGTTGTGTCCTTTCAGCTTGCAGCGGGGAAAAGTGCCGAACAGATCGAACTTATCTCTGCGTTTTTTGAGATTTTAGGGGACAATCTGGCCCTGCTGGCCGCCCGGATGCCGCCCACCCAGACGGCGGAGGATACACCAGGATGTGGAACACAGCAGGATTGATATTCCTGGGAAAATCGAGTAAACTAAGTTCGTATTCTCCTCCGGCTCTGGCAGTCCGGACAGAAGTGTACAGGAAAAGAAAGGGGTGCTGGTATGAAATGCGGGATTGTGGATGTGGGCTCTAACACCATTCGGCTGTCCATTTACTACTGGGAGGGTGATCAGATCAAACTCCTGCTGAATAAAAAAGAGATGGTCGGTCTGGCTGGTTATATTAAGGACGGCGTACTCTTGGACACCGGCATTTCGGCGGCCTGCCGGGTACTGTCCAAGTTTCGGGCCCTGTTAGACAACGTGGAAATTCCGGACCTGTATGTCTTTGGGACCGCGCCTCTGCGAAATATTGTCAACACGGAGGAGGCCCTAAAAACCATCCAGACGGCTACGGGGCTCTCAGTCGAGGTCCTCTCCGGAGCGGAGGAGGCGGCTCTTTCCTTCCGGGGCGCGGCCTCCGGCGGTGGGAGCAGCGCGGGACTGCTGGCTGACATCGGGGGCGGGTCCACCGAGCTGGTGTCCTATCGGGAGGGGCGGATCATGACAGAATGCAGCCTGCCGGTTGGCTCTCTGTCCCTCTTCACCAACCATGTGGAAGGGCTCTTCCCAACCTCGGCCGAGCGCCGGGCCATGCGGGATCGCGTACAGGCCGAGCTGGACAAAGCTCAGCTCGCCGGTATCCGCATGAAGAGCCTGACCGGGGTAGGCGGATCCATTCGGGCAGCGGCCAAGCTGTGCAACCACCTGTCCGGGGCGGATCCAGACAACTTAATTGTTCCGGCGCCGGAGCTGCGTAGTCTGTACAAGGCGCTGAAGAAGGGAGACCGGGATACCCTGCGGCTCATCCTCCAGGTGGTTCCAGACCGGGTCCACACCCTGCTCCCCGGCCTGGTGATCTTAAACGTCCTCCTCAAGACCTGCGGGGTAGAGGTGGTGACGGTCAGCACCAGAGGGGTCCGGGAGGGTTATTTGCTGGAGCGGGTGGCGGCCCCTGCTGCCAGCCGTTAAAAAGGAGGCGTCGCCAATGCCGGCCAATCTCAATCATACCCCTGTGGACACCCGCTATACCCAGGAGCGGGAGCTGTCCTGGCTGCGGTTTAACGAGCGGGTGATGGAGGAAGCGTGGGACGACAGGGTTCCTCTCTTTGAGCGGCTGAAATTCGCCGCCATCTTCACCAGCAACCTGGATGAATTCTTTATGATCCGGGTGGGCTCCATCTATGATATGACCCTGCTCAAGCAGACCCACACAGACAGCAAGAGCGGTATGACCCCTGCCGAGCAGCTCAAGGCGATTTTTAAGGCGGTAGCGCCCTTGTATAAACAGCGAGACAAGCTCATCAGCCAGCTGGAGACCCGTCTGCGGGCCTGTACGATCTGCAACCTGGGCGTGGCCGAGCTGGAC
>JAAWBF010000006.1 GCA_022792555.1 Oscillospiraceae bacterium | reverse complement strand
GGCCGCAGCGGCGTAATAGGTATATTTGTTTCTGGCCATGGATTCCCCGGCCAGTGCCGCTCTCAGGTTGGCCTCTGTCTTACTTCCTTTCAAGTCCAAAGCGTACTGCTCCTCTCCTATTTTGCGCTATTATATGGATGCGCTCCCCCTTCCGGGAGAGCGCATTCTATTAGTCCTTCGGCGGCTCATTGGATGTCTCTTGGGGTTCCTCATCTACAATCTGATCTGGGGTGGGATTGGTCAGCTGCTCCCAGAGCATATTCACATTTTCCATACAGATAAAATAGACGCTGGTAAGTAGGTTATTGGGGATGCCCAGCTCCTCGGCCATGGTTGTAATGGCCTGCCAATCCGCAGCCTCATAGCTCAATACTAGCTTATAGAGCTTTCCGCAGCGTCCTGTCTGATGGAGCAGCGCCTCACGCACCTCGTCGGCCACTGGGATTTCAGAGAGGATATCCTCCAGAGGGGCATCAATCAGATAGTTCAGGGTGGAGAACATCCCCATCAGATACGCCTCTGACTTGGAGATCGGCATCTCCTTTGCGTAGTTCATCAACTCACTGCTAAAATTGGCCCGCATGAAGGACAGCTTTAAAAACTCCTCCGCGCTGGCGTCAAGCTCGGCGTCCGCATTGCTGGCACTGAGCAGGTAGATCCACTGCCGCAGCTGACCCAGACCCAGCGTCATAATAGCCTGATGGATGGTGGTAGCCCGGTGACGCAGGGCAAAGTACACCGAGTTGGCCATTTTCAAAATGCCATAGCTCAGGGTGGCATCGGCGCTGATCATATTCTCGATCTCTTCCACATTGGGCTCGTCACAGGTGACAGCTACCATCAGCCGGAAGAAGTTCCCCTGAAGATAGGCGCTGCTGTGGGCCCTGGTGGTCAGCCGTTCGGCCACATAGGACCCCTCCATGGCGTCCACTCCCATAGAGCGTACCTTTCGGTAGAGCTCCTCGCTGTCGATGTTGGTCGCGATACACTTTTTGTTCATATTGCGGGCGATCTCGATGATATTGTGCATGGAGATATCATTGGTGGTCTTAGCGTTGACCTTGATATAATCAATGCTGTCCATCAGGGACAGATAACGCGGCGCGAATTGGAACTCATTGACCGCGATCTTGTACCCCGCCTTTGCGTACTGCTGTACAAAGTGCATGGAGAGCGGGTGGATGATCACGCTGTCATCAATCTGAATGACCAGCTCTGATTTATCAAAGAGCTTTGGGGTCTTCTTCATGAGCAGCGTTGTTGTGAAGGTCATGAAGTTTAACGATCCCTTTAACGCCTTGCTTGTATTCTGGGTTAAAAAATTATAAAGCGTATCAGCGGCGGCAAACTCATTGGCAGCGCCAGAACCAGAACCCTCATTACTAAACGCCTGATTCTCCCCATAGTAAAGGATCTCGTAGCCAATGATTTTATTTTCGGCATCTTTGATCGGCTGCCGCACAATGTATTTGCTGCTCATGATTGCCTCCTGCTCCTTCCGCTTAGTCGTGCTTGTTCATCAGCAAGTGATCCATAACCTCAACCAAATGCCCAATTTCCGGCTTAGTGAGCTGTTCATCTGCACCAAGCTGCTTCCCCTTGATGCGCATCTCATCAGAGATCAGGGAGGAGAAGATAATCAGCGGCAGATGCTTGAGCGCCTTGTCCTCCTTGACCAGCTTGGTCAGCCGGTGGCCGTCCATCTGGGGCATTTCGATGTCGGTGATAATCAATGCTGCATGCTCGTCTACTGTGTTGTCCTGCTTCAGCTGCTCCAAATAGTTCCACAGCGCCTGTCCATCGGGGAACGTGGTGACATTCACATACCCCGCCTTCTCTAGTGCATTGTGGATCATCTTGGTCAGCAAAATGGAGTCCTCCGCGATAAGGACAGGGACATCGCTGTTGCTCCGCTCTCCCAGCCGGTCAATTTCCGACATCTGGATGGAGGTCTCCGGAGCGATCTCGGCGACGATTTTTTCAAAATCCAAGATACTGATCAGGCTGTCCCCGCACTGGGCGATACCGGTTGTCACACCCTCATCCCCGCTGGACACCGCCTTATCCGGCTTTTCGATGTCCTTCCAGGAGATACGGATGATCCCCACCACGGTATGGACCCGGAATGCGATTGACATTTTATTGAAATTTGTGATGATAAACAGGTCCTTCGGGCCCTTTTCGGTCTCAACACCGCTGAGGTAGTAGGGCAGATCAACAACCGTCATGACAAGATCACGCGGTTTAAAAATCCCTTCTACCGCAGGATGGGTATGGGGCATGGCCTTCACCGGTGCAGACATTAAAATCTCCCGCACCTTGGCGACATTGATGCCATACAGATTTCCGTTGATCGTAAACTCCATGATCTCGATTTCGTTGGTCCCCGATTCCAGAAGGATTCCCTTTTTTTCTGCTTCCAACATGGTCCTGTTCTCTCCTTCCTTAGCCTTATTGAACTCTGTAGAAGGGGCTGCATGGACTGCGGCACACTTCACGGTTCAGATTGGCTCCCGTTGATGGTATTTCTTCTCTGTAGATCAGATAACCAGCTCCGGCCTGCCATAGGAGCGGACACATCCCTGACCTGTTGCCGCATCAAAAAGCAGCGTGCGTGCCACGGTGCCGCCTACATCTTCCTTTGCAAGCTTAATTCCTTCCCGCTTGAGGACCATATGGACGCTCTCAATATTTCGCTGTCCAATGTTACCTAGGGTCCCGCCATTCACCTCGAACATCTTGGCCCCGCCGGCAATTTTGGCAACCATCCGGCTTCTGCGTCCCCCCTTGGCCTCCATCTGCCGCAAGGTTTCCCGAATGCCCGTGTCTGCATATTTCAGCGGATTTTTGCGTCCTGCCTCCATATTCAGAGGGAGCATAATATGGACCAGTGCCGCCAGTTTAATCGCAGGGTCATAGAGACAGATTCCAATGCAGGAGCCCAGTGCATAGGTAATCAAAATTCCCTCCCGCTGCGTCATTTTCATGTCCGCAATTCCAATTGTCAGCTTTTTATCCATCGGTCACGCCCAGCTTCCAGAATAAGAAATTCAAAGAGCGGACATCGGGCGAGAGGAGCAGGCGGCAAGGGACCTGCTTCCCATCACAGATAAAGTTAGCGCCTATGGTCATGATATAGTCCGACTGTCCGCCATATTCTGCCATGGGAACCGCCAGAATGGCCCCCTGCATATCGACAGTAAAGGCTGGCACTGTCAGCTCGGCGGAGATACCGCACAGGCCGGCCATGGCGTTGATAAAGGTGGAGATCATGATATTGCCAATCTCCACAAGGGCTGATTTCTCCATTTCCTTGAGTGTACTGTAGTCCTGTATGGACTCTCCCAGCATGGTCTCTAGAATCAGATTGACAAACTCCATCTGCTGTACCGAGAGCATAATGCCATTGATCTCTCCACTGATTCGCACCAGCACACCGGCGGTGATCTCCTCCGCGCCGCCGATCCACTCGATGGCCTCATTATACCCCATGATACGCACTTCTGGGAATGTGATGTTGATTTTGCGCCCGATCAGCTGGGAGAGGGCGGTGGCAGCATTTCCGGTTCCGATGCTTCCAATCTCCCTCAACGTGTCCAGTTCCAGAGAGCTCAACTCGTCATAGTTTTTAATTTCCATTGTTTCATCCCCTTTTCTGTCCCCTTTGGGGACAAAAGAATGATAATCCATCTCCAGTTCCGTCTTTGGAAAAGACGGAAGTCTGTAAAACCGTTATGAGCGCAAGCCGTTGATGGTGCTCTCAATCTCGTCGGAGGTCTGTACCATTCTTAAAGCCAGTCCATAGGCCCGCTGGGACTCAATCACTCGGGTGAACTCAGTGGCCAAATCCACATTGGAGTGCTCCAGCATCCCCTGGCGTACCCGTCCGCTTCCCATGCGGAGCTGTCCATTTTTCTCAATGGGGGAAAACCGGGTACTGCTCACATGTTGAATCCCGTCGTAGTTCACATAATCAAACACACCTACAGGCTGTTCTGCTCGTTGGTCCGTGACTTCAATCAATCCCCCCTCCTGGCTAAGGACAAACCGGCCCTCACCGTCTGCCAGCAGGAAAACAGTCTCCAAAATGGGCTCTCCATTCTCATCTACATCATAGCCAGGCCGCTGGAACTCCGACAGACTGAATGCGCCGTTACGGGTAAATGTAATCTCATTGGTGGCAGGATCCATGACGGCAAAGAAGCCATCACCCTCAATGGCGTAGTCCTGAAAGCGGTCGGTGGTAGCCAGAGGGCCGCTTTCAAAGCTAGTGGGAGTCTCCAGCACTCTGGTTCCCACACCGGCGGGGAGCTGTTCCTCGTCGATGCCCAGCATATTTCGGTACATCAGGGAGGCAAACCGGCCATAGACTCCCTTGAAGCCATAGGTGTTGATGTTTGAAATATTATGGCCTTCAATGTTCATGCGCACCTGCTGCTGCTGAGCGCCGACAGCCCCAATATAAAACGATTGGTTCATCTATTTTGCACCGCCTCTTGTTTGGTTTTCCATACGCGCAAAGCGCTGGGTCAAAAAACTACAGCCGTCCGATATCGGTGGTGGCCTTGGTCATGAGCTGGTCGTACATCTTGCTCACCTGGGCTGCACTTTGCAGCGCCCGCTGACAGGTGATCATCTGGCTTACCATGCGCACCAGATCCACATTGGAGCGCTCCACATGCTTCCAATGGATCAGAGGTGTTTGAACTGCCTGTGCCTGCTGACCATTTGGGAGGAAGTGGCCTTGATCGTTCCGTTCCAGTTCCCCGTTGTCCTCAAAGGAGAACACTCCAATGCGTCCCAAGAAGCCCCCGTTGCTATAGATGCCGCCCCAGTCGTCGGCGTCAATTTTATCGGTGACAAGCTGGATGGGCTGTTCGTTGACATCCAGAACCCGGCCCTGAGTTGCCAGATAGAGGTAGCCCTCCTCGTCCAGGCAGAACCCGCCCGACCGGGTGTAGGTAATGGTTCCATCCTCCCGCTGGATGGCGAAAAACCCGTCCCCCTCAATGGCAAAGTCTAAGGACAACCCGGTCTCCTCCGGGATCCCCTGGGAGAAGTCGGTATATATCTCGTCGGAGGCCAGAATATAGCTCTCCTGGCCGATCTCGGTACTGCCGCTCTTATCCTTGTTACCTAGACGGCTGATCATAATCTCCTGGAAGGTGCTGGCGGTGTAGTCGTCGCTCTTATAACCAGGGGTAGAGATATTGGTCAAATTGTTGGCCACCACATTGAGATTGCGCCCCTGGGTCAGCATGGCTGATGTCAAATTATAAAAACCCTTGAACATAGCTCATTCCCTCTTCCGCTTTTTCTGACTGGTACTGCCCTCGGTTCCGTGCATGTACTGTTCCATATATACCCTCAGCTTCTGAATGGCACGTGCATGAATCTGAGAAATTCTAGGCTCGCTTACCTTCATCACCTGGGCGATCTCCTTCATATGAAGGTTTTTTTCATAGTAGAGCGAGAGCACAATCTGCTCGTTTTTCCGCAGCGCACGAATCCCATCGGCCAGGACCTGCTGGGCCTCCCGTTCCTGAAGCATCGCCTCCGGCTGACCCTGGAGGTCCTGATCGGAGGCCTCGAACCGGCCTCCTCCCGCCTCTCGATCATCCAGCAATGCATCTAAAGAGAGTACATTGCACAAAGAGAGGTTTGCCGCCTCCTTCTGGTACTTGGCCAGCGGAATTTCTAACCGGGCGGCGATCTCCGCCTCGGTGGGAAAGCGCCCTAATGTTCCGTAAAGTTCCGTGGTAGCCCGGTCGATCTCCTTGGCCCGCTTACGCACATTCCGGGGCAACCAGTCCTGCTTGCGGGCCAAGTCCACGACCATACCCCGGATGCGCTTGGACACATAGGTCTCAAATTTGATCCCCTTTTCGGGATCAAACTTATCAATCGAACCCAGCAGGGTTAGGATACCCTCGCTGACAATATCGTCCACCTGGGCGAAGCTGCTGTAGACCCCTTTGATTTGCAGGGTTGCATTTTTGATTAACCCCTCATAGCGCATCACCAAAGGCCATTTCAGGTTCACATCTCCGGTTGTTTTATAGGTTAGGAGGAGCTCCTCTGTGCTCATCTGGGCGATCTCTTCCTCTGTATAACCCTGCTCCCTCCGCGCTGCGGCCGGTTCCCTCATGAGCCCACCGCCTTCCGCTCCGTATGCGCCTTGGCCTGAATGGTGATGTTGCCAAGGGCCTGGATCTGGACATTGCTCGTCACTTCGTTAAAGGAGAGCACATAAACATTGGGGTAAAACTGGGTAATCATCCGGCTGAAGTAGCCGCGGATCACCTGGCTGACCAGGACGACAGGAGTCTGAGACAGGTCGTTGAATTTCTTCATATGCTCGCCCAGCTGGGTGATAATCTCCTGCATGAGATCCGGTCCCATGGCCAGATAGACCCCCTGCTCGTTGCGGGTCAGGGAGGCAATCACCCGCTTTTCTACCTCGGCATCCAGCGTAACCACTCGCAGTTGGCCGTTCTCACAGAAACGGCGGGTAATGGTGCGGCTCAAGGCGCCGCGGACCTGTTCGGTGATCATATCCACGTCGTGGGTCTGGGCCATGGCGTCTACCGCGGTTTCCAGGATGGTTCCCAAGTCCTTGATGGGAACTCCCTCTCTGAGCAGGTTACGCAGGATTTTCTCCAGGTTGGCATAGGTAATGATATTGGGGATGGCCTCCTCCACCAGTTCGGGGGAGGTGCGCTTGAGATTTTCCACCAGCTGAATGGTCTCTGCCCGGTTCAAAAGCTCATAGGTATGCTTTTTGATGGTTTCAGCCAAGTGGGTCAGCATGACCGACAGAGGGTCGATGACCGTATAGCCGTAAATCTCCGCCATCTCTTTATTTTCAGGGAGAATCCAACGGGAGGGGATACCGTAAGCCGGCTCTACTGTCTCGATTCCGTCGATCTCCCCCAAGGGGGCCGCAGGCTCCAAAGCCAGGTAGTAGTCCACCAGAATCTCACCCTGGGCCACCTCTTCACCCCGAATCCGCACCAGGTACTGATTGGTCCCAAGGGACGCCGAGTCATGGAGGCGGACTGAGGGGATCACGAAGCCCATATCCTGGGCATACTGGCGGCGGAAAATGACAATCCGGTTGATAAGCTTTCCGCCGTGGCTCTCATCTACCATGGGGATTAGGCTGTAGCCAAACTCCATCTCGATGGGCTCCACATCCAGGAGGGTATAGACATTGTTAATATCCTTGTAATAGTCGGTCTCGCTGGGGGCAGCCAGCTCCTCCTCTACCTCCGCAGGGGCGGCTTCGGCGGCGGCCGCCGCCGCGGCCTCCCGTTTCAGGCTCTGGCTGACCAAAATACCAATCACCAGGACGACCACGCCGCCAATCGTCAGAGGCACATGGGGGGTATTGGGGATAACCGCCAAAAAGAGGAGAATCACGCCGGTGGTCATCATAGCGCGGGGCTGGGCCTTGAACTGGTTCATTACGTCGATGTTCAGGCTGCCCTCAGAGACCGACCGGGTGACGATCATGCCTGTGGCGGTGGAGATCATCAGGGCGGGGATCTGGGAGACCAGGCCGTCACCGATGGTGACGATGGAGTAGCGCTGTACGACATCCATCAGCTCGCCGCCGTTCATGACAACACCCAGGATAATACCGCCTACGATATTAACCAAAGTAATCACCAGGGACATGGTGGCGTCGCCCTTGACGATCTTCGTGGCGCCGTCCATAGCGCCGTAGAAGTCGGCCTCCTTCTGGATCTTCTCCCGGCGGAGCCGCGCTCCTTTTTCGTCGATGAGGCCGGAGGATAAGTCAGCATCAATAGCCATCTGCTTGCCTGGCATAGCGTCCAGGGTGAAGCGGGCGGCTACCTCGGACACACGCTCCGCGCCCTTGGTGATGACGATAAACTGCACCAGCACAATGATCAGGAAGACCACCACGCCGATGACCACATTCCCGCTGGTAATGAGCTGGCCGAAGTTCTGAATCACCTCTCCGGCATAGCCGTCCCGGAGAATCATCCGGGTACTGGAGACGTTCATCCCCAGACGGAACAGCGTCGTGATAAGCAGCAGGGATGGGAAGATGGAAAATTCCAACGCATCGTTGATATTCATGGTGATCATCAGGATCATGATGGACAATCCGATGTTGATGATCAGCAAAAAGTCCAAGAGCTGCGGAGGCAGCGGGATCACCAAAAACAGGACGATGATCACGACAAACAGCGCTATGATATTGTTTAAAATTCGTTTCATGCGTCACCTTTCCTGGGCCGACAGTCTGGAAAACCCGCTGTATCTTATTTGGTAATCTTATGGTTGCTGTCCAGACGGAAGATATAGACCAGAACCTCGGCCACCGCGCCGTAGAGTTCGGGCGGGATCTCCTGGTTGAGCTCGGCGCTGGCGTAGAGCGCCCGTGCCAGAGGGACGTTCTCTATAACTGCCACTTGGTTCTCCTCTGCGATCTGGACAATGCGCAGGGCGATGGAATCCTGTCCCTTGGCCAGGACAATGGGGGCGGCGTCCTGCTCCGGGCGATAACGCAGTGCTACCGCGTAGTGGGTCGGGTTACGGATTACCACATCGGCGCCTGGAACCTGCTGCATCATACGGGATTGCGCCCGGCGCCGCTGAATCTCTTTGATTTTGCCTTTGACCTGGGGATCGCCTTCCATCTGTTTGTATTCCTCTTTGATCTCCTGTTTGGACATCTTGAGCTGACGCTCATAGTCCCAATACTGGTAGAGATAGTCAAAGGCCGCAATCGCGATAAAGGCAATGGCAATTTTATAAAACATACTCATGCCGGTATCGAAGAGATACCGGGCAGAGGTGGTCAAGTCGGTATAAAGGAAGCCTGAGAGATGCTGAATGAGTCCAATCAGGCTCTGATAAATGATGACCATGAGAATGGAGATCTTTAAAATCCCTTTGAGTGCCTCAATGACGCTCTTGAGGGAGAAGAGCCGCTTAAACCCCTGCAGCGGATTGATCCGGCTGAATTTAGGCTTGAGGGGCTCCGCTGTCACCAGCATTTTTGTCTGAAAGAAGGTTGCCGCCACAGCACACAAAATGGTGACTGCAATAATCGGCCCCGTTGTTCTGACAATCGCCATGAGGGCCTGGATACTCATATGGCCCAAGGTGGTTGGAATCATTCCGGTGGGCTGATCCTGCGCCATACGCATACAGTAACGAAAGAAGTTTGCAACCTCAGCCACAATATTTTCGGCCACCAGGCTCATGGTAAAAAAGCTGCCCAACAGCGTGATCACCGAGATAGCGTCCTGACTTTTGAAGACGTTACCTTTTTTTCGTTCATCTCTTCGCTTTTTTGGGGTTGCTTTTTCGGTTTTCTCACCGTCGGCCAATGGTGCATCCCCCCTTAGCCGATACGCAATTCACGTTTCTTTGGTTCTGCGGGCCGGTGCCGGCCCCAGTGCAGAGCGGACGGATAGGTTAGGAAATCAATCCTAACAGCTCCTCCATATGATGGAGCATGGAGATCTCTGCTTCCAGCAGATATTCGCTAAATGGGGCTATAAGGGTCATCAACAGCCCCAGTCCAATGATCACTTTTAACTCAATGTTAATCGCAAAGACGTTGATTTGAGGGATCACTTTCATCAAAATTCCCATCCCTACCTGCCCCAAAAGCTCGGCGGCCAAAATGGGCATACACAGCTTGATGGCCAGCAGGGTACACTCTAAAAAGATGGCCAGCATGGCGTCCAGAGCATCCGTCCCGAAGGAGGCCGCTCCGAAGGGGACAACCTGTCCTGAGGTAAGCAGGATGCGAAGCAGGGTATTATGCCCATTCTCTGCGAAAAAGAGGAGGAGCATCAAGGTATTCAGGATGTTGCCCGTTACCGACACATTGGCCTGGGTTCCGGGATCGTAGGTCTGGGCCATCGTCATGCCCATTTGGGTGTCAATGGCCGAGCCGGCCAGCTGGGGGATATAGAAAAAGAAATTCATGATCATCCCCAGGAAGAAGCCCACCAGCATCTCCAATAGGATCCGCACAGCCAGCGGGAACCAGCTGGTGGGGACTACCAGGGGCTGACGGGTCATACTGGCCACAAAGATACTCAGGATAAAGATCAGGCCCGCTTGAAACTGCGGTGGAATTCCCCGCCGGGCCAGAACGGGGTTAAAGAGCACACAGCCGGACATGCGGGCCGCGATATACAGGAAGAGGGTCAATTCCTCCCAGTCAACCATAACAGCCTCGTTTCTGTCAGCCCCGCATGAGGGTAAAGAGATAGTTTGCGTAGTCCAACAGGTTTTCCATCATCCAGCCACCGGCCAGCAGCAGCATGGTGACAACCACACTGAGCTTGAGAATAAAGGAGATGGTCTGCTCGTGGATCTGAGTCACGGCCTGAAAGATGGCCACCACCACACCCACCAGCATACTTAACAGCAGCATGGGACTGGCCAGCTTAATCACTACCACGACTCCCTCCCGCAGGACGTCTGCCACTTGGGTCATATCCACGAAAATTGCCTCCTAACTCAGCGGAATCCGCCCACCAGGGTGGAGAACAGAAGCTGCCAGCCATCCAGTGCGATGAAAAAGAGCAGCTTAAAGGGCATGGAAATCATGGACGGCGGAAGCATAACCATACCCATGGACATCAGAGTCGAGGCGACGATAACATCAATGAGCAGGAAGGGGATATAGAGATAAAATCCAATTTCAAAGGCCCGCTTGAGCTCGCAGGTCACAAAAGCGGGGACCACAATCCGCAGGGGTAGGGCCTTCGTGGCCTCCATATCGGCGGGCATATCGACCTGGGCCATCTCGCAGTACATTCCCAGGGTGGAGATCTCGGTCTCCTCTAGCATAAAGTTCTTGAGGGGGACAGACGCGCGGGTTAAAAACTCCTGTTGGTCGATCTCCCCGGCCTCATAGGGCTCAAACGCCTCGGTCTGGATCTCATTGATGACGGGCGACATGGTAAACAGGGTTAAAAACAGCGCCAACCCCACCAGGACCATATTCGGCGGGGTCTGCTGGGTTCCCATGGCGGTGCGCAGAAATGAGAAGACCACGATATACCTGGTAAAGGAGGTCATCATAATGACCAGCGAGGGGAGCAGGGTGATGAGCGTGGTCAGGAAGATGATCTCCAGCACCTGGACGTTATCGCCGTTGATATTGATAAAGCCCTCTGGCATTTCCTAGCACCTTCTAACGATTCTTGAGTACGTTGATCAGAGACGCCCGGAAGCTGGAGGATTGCCCCTCCTGGCCGGGGGGTGTCTTCCAGATCTCCGCCTCCTCAGCCGAGAACTCGGCCAAGGTGGAAATTTGGGCAGGTGTGGCCCCCAGCAAGAAACAGCGCTCTCCCGCCCGTACCACCAGCACCCTCTGATCCTTTCCCACCGGCATCTGTGCCAGGACGGTCAGGGACTCGCCCTTGCCTGCGGCAGGCCCGCCCACCAGTCCCCGGCCTACCACAAACTTGGTAAACCAGTAGGCCAGACCGGAGACGGCCACCACACAGATCAGCAGCCACAGCACAGACAGGAGAGAACCGTCCGGCATATCAGGGTGCGCCCAGGATGGAATTTACCGTCTTAAGCACCCGGTCGGCCTTAAAGGGTTTGACGATAAAGTCCTTGGCGCCGGAGCGCACAGCATCCATAACCATACTCTCCTGACCCATGGCGGAGCACATGACCACATTGGCATCTTTGTTTTTACCCCGAATGGCTTTCAAAGCCTCCAGGCCATCCATATTGGGCATGGTGATGTCCATGATCACCAGGTCGGGGTTGATCTCGCCGAACTTTTCCACCGCGTCGGCCCCATCTACCGCCTCATAGAGGTCAGTGTAGCCATTTTTACTCAAAGTATCCTTGATCATCTTTCTCATAAACGCAGCGTCATCGACCAGCAAAATTTTCTTAGCCATTGTAAACCATCCTTCTCCTTCTTCTTGTTGGCATTATTTCTTGTTGGCACTTTGGGATTATACTATAGCAGCCTGCAAATCCATACCCATGTTTTCCCTCCCCCTTGGGAAGGGAAACACCACTTATTGTTTGTTTTACAGATTGCTCTAGGCTCTAAGCGCTTAGGATCCGGTGATCCCTTCGATTGTAGGTTTCTGTACTATTTCAGTGATGCGGACACCAAAGTTGTCATCCACCACCACCACATCGCCCTTGGCGATACACTTGCCATTGACAAACAGGTCCACCTGATCGCCTGCCAGCTTATCCAGCACCACAAGAGAACCCTTAGCGTACTCCAAAATGTCTTGTACCTTCCGCCGGGTGCGGCCAATTTCCACCGTCACCTGGAGGGGGACCTCCATAATCAGATCCAAGTTTTGGGCCTGCTCCTTGCCCAGGACCTCTTCCACGTCCAGCGGCTGCATCTGCATAGGCTGGGCGTTGATGCGTTTGGGCTCTGGAGCCTTCTGCGCCTGGGCCTCAGGCGGATAGGGGTAGGGGTAGTACATAGGCGGGTAGCCCATATAGCCTTGGGGAAGTGCGCCCGCCTGGCTGGGGGCCGGAGGATAGGGCATCTGCGGCATAGCCTGGGGCGGCATTTGCGGTTGAGGCGGGGCGGGCTGCGGGGCAGGCGCTGGGGCGGCCGCCGGCTGAGGCGCAGGCGCGGGCTCCGAGGCGGCTCCGCCACCCATGAGGCGCTCGATCTCCTCCTGACTGAGCTTCGCGCCCGACGGCTCCGGGCTGGGTTCCGGGGCAGGGGCAGCTCCGCCGCTCATGAGGCGTTCGATCTCCTCCTGACTAAGCATTGCACCTGACGGCTCCGGACTGGGCGCCGGGGCGGCTCCACCGCCGCCCATAAGGCGCTCGATCTCCTCCTGACTGAGCTTTGCACCCGACGGCTCTGGGCTGGGCGCGGGGGTGGGCGGAGGGGGCGCGGCTGTATCCTCCTCTGGGGCAAAGAAGTCCTCGCCCAGGCCAAATCCAGCCAGTAACTCCCGCGCCAGCTCCACCGTCATGACATTCATGAACTCGCTCTCTAGGGCGCCCTCAATCCGCAGGGCAAAGCGGACCACAACCACGGTGTCCGCCCCCTGGGGGAAGTGTTCCAGTTTAAAATCATCCAGATCGGTCAGTTCAAAGGGCTGAGGGGTGGAGATATTAACCGCCTTGCCCAGGAAGTCGGACAGGGCGGTAGAGGCCGCACCCATCATCTGGTTCATCAGCTCACAGACTGCGCTGATGGTAAGCTCATTGAGTTCAAACTCGTCATCCGGGGTCTCGGTCCCCATGAGAATATCCACGATCACCTTGATATCGCTTCTGCGCAGTAACATAATGTTGCTGCCCTGAACGCCGGAGACGTATTTGATCTCCACACCCATGGCAGGCTCCAGCTCGCCTAAGGAGAAGGTAGCCACCTCCACCACAGAGACGCTGGGCGTTGTGATATCCACCCGGTGATCCAGCATATTCGAGACCGCAGTAGCCGAGGAGCCCAGGCTGATGTTCATCATTTCGCCTAGGGCGTCTATCTCCATTGGATTGAACAATTCTTTTTCCATCCTGCTACTCGCTCCTTCTCTCGGCCTGATAGCAAACTTCGTCTATCTTGACAGCCATATTCTTCTTGTGTGTGCCAATGCGGCCGCTGAACCAGTGGTAGCCGCCGATGGTCAGATAAACAGGGGAATCCTTCGGCTGTCCCAAATCGATTACGTCGCCCACGCTCAAATGATAGACGTCGCTGAGTAAAAGCTGTGTACTGCCCAGCTCGGCGACGATATCCAGGCTGGAATCCCGCAGGGATTCGAAGATATCCTCTGAGTTGTCCTCCTCCACCTTCCGGCCCGGATTCTCCGGGTTCATCTCGGCAAAGACATTGCTCAGGGTAACGCCGGGCATACAAATGCTCATCCGTCCGCTGCAGTTGGGAAAGTTCAAGTTGACATCCACAATGACCACGGTCTCATCCACGCCCAGAAGCTGCACCAACGTCGGGTTGACCTCGGTGCGGCTGTACTCGAACTTCAGGGGCAGATAGTTTTCCCAGCTATTCCCCATGACGGAGATCAAATCCTCCACGATATTTTCGTACAGCCGAAGCTCCAGGTCAGTAAAGGTGTACTCACTAGGCAGGTCTTCATCAATATCGCCCTCGCCGCCCAGCATCCGGTCTATCATACTCAGCGTGACGGAGGTGGACAGGTAGACCAGTACAGGCATCTCCTCAGTATGGTCCTTGACGTCTACATAGGCCAAAGAGAGCACATCACCCTCGGTCAGTGCGTTGGAGAATTCGTAGTAGTGCTGTTCCTCTATGGACTCCACCTCTACCTCGCAGTTGGTGTGGAGGAGGCCGTTGATGCGGGAATTGAGAATTCTAGTATAGCTGTCAAAAATGCTGTTGAGCATTTTGATGCGGTCCTTGGTAAATTTGCGGGGGCTGTAAAAGTCGTACTTTCGGTACTTCTTTTCCGGTTGTTCTTCAACCTTGTCCTCTACATCTTTCTCTCCGCTGCGGACCGCACTCAGCAGAGCGTCAATTTGACTTTGTGATAATACCTCTGCCATGAATCAACCTCTCCTGCCGTTCTTTGATCCGCATTACTCGTTCCCAGCGTTCTGCTGGGGGGTAGGGGCCGGCGTCTGCTGGACGTCGGTCTTGGGTAGCTCACCGGTGCGCTGGCTCTGGTAACGCTGCAGGCTATCCCCCAGGGCGGACTCCAGGTTCATGCCGGTAATAATCATCTCCACCCGCCGGTTCTGGGCCCGGCCTTCGGAGTCGTTGTTGAGGGCTGCGGGACGCCACTGGCCATAGCCTACGCTGACCAGCCGGGCCGGGTCCAGGTCGCTGTGGTCCTGAATATGGAGTAGTACCTCAGTGGCCCGGTTGGAGGCTAGGAAGCGGTCCTTTCGGGCGTTATTGGGCCGCCGCGGGTCAGCCTGGGCGGTATGGCCCAGGATCTGAACCTCATCAATGGCGTCCTTCGCCTCGTCCATGATCCCGGCCACATTAGTCAGCAGCTCCTGGCCGTCGGGGCGCAGCTCATACCGGTCGGGATCGAAAAAGACCGCCTCATTAAAGGAGATAAATACATAGCCGTCTCCCTTGGTTACGGAGATATCGCTCCCCGCGCCCGACTGGGCCACGAGCTGGGTGAGGGTCTGGTAGAGCTCATCCATCTCCATATCGATCTCGTCCTGCTTGGGTCCGGCTACCTCACCCGCGCCGCCGATGTCCTCGGAGTTTGGGCCGCCGTAGCCGGGGGTTTCGCTGGATTCCTCGATGGCGTTGGGGTTAAAGCTGGTGACGATAGCTTTCCATTTTTCCTCGCTGATGGTGGACATGGAGTACAGTAGCACGAAGAAGCACAGCAGCAATGTCACCATGTCACCGTAGGTATCCATCCAGTTCGAGCCGCCGGCGCTCTTTTTTTTCTTCATGAGAAGCTCCTTCCTCCTGCGCTGTACACAGCGGGATTATTTGCCTTTCTTACCCTTCTTGCCGCCGCCTTCGCCGCCCTCGCCGCCTTCCGCGGAGCGCTTGCGGCTCTCCATGAAGGTTTGGAGCTTTTCCCGCAGGAACTTGGGGTTCTCACCGGACTGGATAGACATGATGCCCTCTACAATGATCATCTTACACAGGACCTCCTCCTCGTCTCTGGCCCGCAGGTTAGAGGCGATGGGCCCGAAGATCATGTGGGCCAGAACACAGCCGTACAGGGTAGTGATCAGGGCGGTACCCATGTCGGAGCCGATGGTAGAGGCTCCGCCGGAGTCCAGGTTCATGTTCTTGAGCATGTTGATCAGACCCACCAGGGTACCCACCATGCCGAAGGCCGGGGCCACGGATGACGCTTTATCATACATGGCGGCGGCGCTCTCATGCCGGGCGGACATACACTCGATGTCGTTGTCCAAAATAGCCCTCACTTTGTCCGGGTCGTTGGCG
>JAAWBF010000091.1 GCA_022792555.1 Oscillospiraceae bacterium | reverse complement strand
TGCGACAATGCTGTTGTCAAATAAGTCTCGGATCATAGACAAGTAAAGAACGCCTTGTCCAGTGTGGATGTAAGAGATATCCGTAACCCACTTGTGATTGGGGCGGTCAGCTTGAAATTCTCTGTTGAGCAGATTTTCGTATTTGTGAAGCTACTGTCCCATCTGCCGCCCTTTCGGACGAGGTGCCATACCAGCGAGGAGCTTCTTCTCTTTTCGTCGTTCTCGCTTTAACAGGTTGTGTACTGGGCGTTCTCCGGTTAATCCAAAAAATTCCTCGATTTCCCGGTGGCTTTTTCCGTTCGCTATCATCGCCTGAATTTCTGGTAAGATTTCTTGGATATGTGTGTATTTCCTTTTTGACATGATGATACCCCCTGATGTAGTACTTCTATTTTCCTACATCAGGGGGCCTTTTGTCTATTGTCCGTTTTTTCTGGGGCTGTTTAGGTCATAGAGGGCGGGGGCTTTTTCGGACTTCTCCCTGCGCTCTACTGTCTTGACGGTGGCCGTCTGCCCCTTGCAGGCGGCGGCAATCTTTTCGGCCTCCTGCTTTTCCTGATACCGCTCGGATGCGGCGGCAGCGTCGCCCATGGCAAGCTCGGCCAGGTGGCCGAAGCACCACGACACGAGGTAGCCGTTGCCATCCAGTCAGCTATGCTCCGCTTGCGGCGCTCAATGGCCCGGCACAAAGGATTTGTCCGTGCGAGAGTGGGTTTGCCCTGTCTGCGGCACTGTCCATGACCGGGATGTGAATGCCGCAAGGAACATCTTGCATGAAGGGCTGCGCCTGCTGGCGTAGCGGTACGGTGGGACACACCGGAACCGAACGCTCGTGGAGACCATGTAAGACCTCGCTGGTGCAGGCTGCGGTCGCTGAACCGAGAATCCCCCAGCTTTACCCGTGGGGAGTGTCAATGTTCAGTACCCCGCAGATTTTCAGAAGAATATCTGTAGTCAGATTCTCACTTTTCCGAGCTTTGTAAAAGCCTGTTTAATATCTGACGAATGGCGTTTTGAGGGATTTTAAACAGGCTCTAAGAGAATAGGATACTAAGATACCTCCATCACATTGATAGGAGGTATTTTTTTGAATATTCTGAACAGTATCTGCAATTTTGAGTTGTATCCATCAAGAGACGGCCAACGCCTGGCTGAAGGCGCCGGTAGCGGCGTTGACATGGTACTCACCGGTATCGGTGGTGATGTTCCAGACCGGGGTGAGCTGAAAGGGCGGGGTGAGGAAGGTCGTCTCATAACCAGCGGTGACAGCGGTGATCTCACTGCACAGATACCGATCTCGAATCATACCAGAGAGGAAATGGACGAAGACAGTGGGGAGATCCAGGCAGGAAATCTGCTCGGTCACAGCGGCGGTGCCGGAGATATGCTGGCCCTCTACGCGGGATAAAAACCCGTTTTCCCAGGTCAGGGTAGGGCGGCAGTTGAACACCGGAGTCCCATCCCAGCACTGCCAATAGCTCTGCTCCAGCACACCGTTCTGCTCCTGGGTACAGGCCCACACGGTCTCCAATCCCAGTCTGGACAGAATGGTCTGCCCCTGTCCAATAGGGTCGGTTAGATCTAGAGGGACAGTCCCAGGATTCAGACGGAAGGTGAACCACCCGCTGGTGGTCAGCTCGGCAGTTCCATTGAGGCCATAATAGGTGGTCCGCAGTCCGCCGGCTCCGTCCTCCACCCACTGGATGGGTCCCAGCAGAGTGGCAGCCTGTCCCTTTTGTATGGTCCCCCCGCCATCTCCATCTACTTGAAGGGCAGCCAGAGTCACCGGCTCCGGCCAGAGGGACTCAGACATAGAAATTCCGTTTTCCTCCAACAGCGTTAGGACAGATTGTCTGGCCTGCCGCTGGTTCTGAGCCGACTGCTGCTCCTGACAGCCCACCATAGACAGCAGGATCAAATTGACGCTTAAGAGGATGACCAGAATGATGTTTTTAATCTTCGACCACTCCAACAGCCTGTCCTCCTCTTTCGGTTATCTGGCGGCCCAGCCGACGGATACGGCGGCCTCCTCCACACCACTGTCCCGGTAGCACAACAAAAGCTCCCGTCCGGCATAACCCAGAGCAGACAGTCCGGCGGCGGCTTGGGCCTCTGGGAGCAGAGGTTCTGTGTCCTCCCCCAGGGCGGTATAATACCGCATCCGAAGCTCATAGGTGGTGATCCGTCCCCCGCTGACCCAGAAAGTAGCGGCGGTCTGCTGTCCGTCCACCTCCACCATGATACCATTCAGGGCATAGCCAAAGCGGATGATCCAGCCGCCCTCGTTCTGCTCCGCACCAATCAGATAGAGGCGGGCCTCATTTCGGTTCTGCCCCAAGGTAAGCAGAATGTCTGCCAGCCCCCGCGCGATGCTGACCGCCTGGGATAAATCCACTGTCCCGTCCACCATTGGGACCGGGTAGCGCCTGTCTCCGTTCTGGCGTCCGTCATAGCGGATAACCCCATCGCCGCTGATGCGCAGGGTGTCGTTGACCCAGCTGTTCCAGGTGGGGTACCCTGCGGGCTGGAAGGAGAGCCGGCGCTGGATTTCGTTGAGCTGGTCCTGATCCTCCATCAGCGGAGGGGTGCTGCCGGTATAACGGAGCGGGATCGGGGTGTCGGACTGTAAGAGAATGTTAGGGTTGATGCTGGCGAAGCGCTCACCGGCTTCAAAGGCGAACCGTGCGCCGTTGGCGCTGCGGCTGGATAGGAGAAGGGTAAATTCTCCCGCCACTGGCACCGCAGTCTCACAGGCATAATACAAGCCGTTCTCCTCATTGATATAGTAGAGTACGGCACACGTCCCGCCCTGGTCGGCCAGTACCAGCCGCCGTACCTCTCCCGTCAGAATACAGCCGCTGTGTCCGTCCCCCAGCCAGGCCGCCAGGGCGGACAGCGGAACCTTGCCCAGTAAATCCAGGTAAAGTCCGGGAGCCTGTAATGCTCCCTGCCACTGATGCTGTGTCACCGGTTGTGGGGGGCCTGCGCTGGCCAGAGCTTCTCCCAGATAGCGGCTTATTTCATCAAAGGCCCGCTCCACCGCCAGGGCGTCATACTGAATGCCGCAGCGTTCCCGGACGCCGTCCAGATCCACCCCAGTGCAGAACGCCACAGAGGAAGGCTGTATCCGCATCCGGGCGACGGGAGGTGACGTAGACACAGGGGCAGTATCAGTCTGCCCCAAGACCGTATCCAGCCAGCCGATGGTCACCCCCCTATAGAGTTGGCTACGGCCTGCCAAATACACCGCCGAACACAGGAGCACTACAATGAGCGCCGACTTGACCCACTCTACCGCCCGCTGGCGGCCTGTGCGGGGTGGAAGCTCTACACGATTACGCCGGATCATGGGACGGTCCCTCCACCAAAAGCTCCATCCGCACTGTGGTCCCCGGTCCTGCCCGGTCTACCAGTGAGAGGGTCCCCGCATGGCGGTCTACAATTTCCTTGGCAATTGACAATCCCAAGCCGGTCCCTCCAGACTCCCTGGATCTGGCCTTGTCTACGCGATAAAAACGCTCGAAAATCCGGGGCCGATCCTCCGCGGGGATGCCGATTCCGTTGTCCGACACCTCCATCCAGACCTTGTCCCGCCTCCATCCAGTACTGATATCGATCTGCCCATTGTCCGGGGTGTACTTGATGGCATTGGAGACAACATTCATCATGACCTGGAGAATCCGTTCCCGGTCACCCATGATCTGCGGCAGTTCAGGGGCCATAGAGAGATGGATTGTATGGCCGTGGCGCTGGGCCTCCATATGGACAGCGTCGTATACGCTCTGTACCGCCGCTCCAAAGGGGAAACGGGTCAGATTCAATTCGCCGTGGCCGGAATCCAGGCGGGAGAGGGTGAGCAAGTCCTGGACGATGTGGGTCATCCGGTCGCTCTCGTTGAGGATTACCCCCAAAAAGTTTTTCTCAGTCTCCGGGGAGATGGCTCCGGCGCTGTCCACCAGCGTCTCAGCATAGCTGCGGATGTTGGTCAAAGGGGTACGCAGCTCGTGGGAGACGTTGGCCACAAATTCCCGGCGGAGGGTTTCGGTGCGCTGCTGCTCGGTGATGTCGTGGATGACCACCATCACGCCACCTTGGGCCTCCCCGGAGAATGGGGCCAGCAGCAGTCCCAAACTGCGGTCCTTCAGCACCCGTGTTCCCTCCATATAGTTGGGCTGTTCTATCTCCAGAACCTGATAGAGGGGGGCGATGTCTCCAAAGAGGCTGCCGTAGCTCTCCTCCCCGCCGGGGGCAATGGTCCGGCCCAGCATTTTGCAGGCCGCCGGGTTGGCATGGATGACCAGGCCGTTGCGGGCAAAGGCCACCACACCGTCAGTCATATGGATAAAGAGAGTATCCAGCTTATTCCTCTCGTTTTCCACCTCCTGGATGGTATCCTGGAGCTGACGGGCCATGGCGTTAAAGGTCCCGGTCAGCACCCCAATCTCATCTCGGGAGGCCACAGTGAGCTTGTGGGTAAAATCACCCTCAGCCACCCGCTCAGCCCCCACGGTCAGTCGCTCAATGGGAGTGATCATAGTCTTGGAGAGCAGAAAGGAGAGGAGAACGGAGATGATAAGCCCGAAGCCCAGCGCCCGCACAATGAGCTCAATGAGCTGGCTGTTCAGGTTTTGCGCGGCCTCACGGGTGTCATAGACCTGGACCACATAGGGGATGCCGTTGCGGGTAAAGGGGACGGCGACGTCCATATAGGTGGCGGTGACATCGCTTGCAAAGCCCGGCTCCCCGCTGCTCAAGGCGGTCAGCAGATTAGGCGTATAGTTTTTAGGCAGGGTCTGGAGGTCGTCGGAGCCCTTCAGATAGGTCTGGGTCCTGGCGTCGACAAGGTAGTAGTTGCGGTTTTGCCCGTCTACCCCCAGCTGGCCGGTGTAGGAGTCCAGGACCTTTTTAATCCAGTCCGCCGCGTTTTCCGGGCCCTCGTTCTCTGAGGAGGGAGTTTGAAGACCCTCCATAAGGGAGCCGTCATAGGCAAAAGCCCGGACCATACTGTCATAAAAGCCCTGAAGGTAAAAGGATACCACCGAGTTGACCAAGAAAGCCCCCACCACTGTCATCAGAGAGACAATGAGCAGTACCATAATCAGAACCAGCTTCATATGCAGGCTTCGGAACAAACTGGTCTCCCCCTTCCCTCTAAGAGCTTGTTTAAACGCAGTGTCTCTATCCATTTAAGGCGGTAGTCTGTCCTCTTAGAATCGCCGCAGTACTCTATTCAAAGATCCCTGTCACGCTGCCCCTTTGCAGAATATGTCCTTCCGCCCGGCGCAAGAAAGCCCGTTTTGTGGCGTGGGGCCCCAGCCCCAGTATGCAGTCCAATGCATAGAGCTGGAACCGGTAGCGATGGGTCCTCCCCCGCGGCGGCTTGGGCCCCGCATACCGGTGTACGCCATACCCGAGTCCCTGCCTGGCGCCGCCCAGACTGGGGACATATTTTCCAGCTGGAATCCCGCCTGGAATACATGGGGCCGCTGGAATATCCCAAATCACCCAGTGCGTAAACTCCTTGATCGGATGGCTCAGATCCTCCAGTGTAACCGCCAGCGTCTTGGCCTTGGGCGACAGATCGTGCAGGACGAATTCCGGTGTGCGGTCCGCCCCCCGTCCGGTATATTCCGCAGGGAAGCGCCCGCCTTCTGTCACGCCAATACAGTCAAAGGCTAACACAGGATACTCCATATCGAATGGCCTCCCAACATATGAGATACGAGAGATCCCAAGACTATGCCTGGAAGAAATAGCCCAAGCCACGGCGGGTGATGACAAACTGTGGCTGGGCGGGGTCGTCCTCTATCTTCTCCCGCAGGCGGCGCACCGCCACGTCGACTGCCCGTACGTCTCCGACATAACCATCGTAGTTCCACACATGCTCCATCAGGGCCTCTCTGGAAAATACCTTCCCCGGCTGGGCGGCCAGGTAGTGGAGCAGCTCATATTCCCGCTGGGTCAGGTCCAGAGGTTTGTTATCCTTGCTGGCGGTGAGTAGGTCGGTGTCAATGACAATGCGTCCCCGGTCCAGCTGGTTTGCACTGGGAGGGGCAGCAGCTGCGGTGATCATCTCAGTCCGGCGGATATTGGCCTTTACCCGCGCCAGCAGCTCCCGCATGGAAAAGGGCTTTGTGATATAGTCATCGGCCCCCAACTCCAGGCCCAGGACTTTATCGGTCTCCTCTTCCCGTGCGGTGAGCATGATAATGGGGGTGGACCTGTTTTCCTTGCGGATCGCCCGGCAGACATCGAAGCCGTCCAGTTTGGGGAGCATCAGATCCAGCAGAATGAGATCCGGATTCTCGTCCAGCGCCAGCTGAAGCCCGCTGTGCCCGTCATAAGCCTCCAGGGTATCGTATCCCTCCTTGCTCAGATTGAAGGTGAGGATATCGACAATATTTTTTTCGTCCTCAATGATTAAGATGCGTTTTTTCATGGCTGTGCTCCTTTGTTTCTGTCTAAGCCTTGTTTGAAAATAGAGAAGTTTCCGTATTTTTCCCCTCCTCCAGTTCCCCCAGCCCAGCGTAGCTGGACTGGCCTGCGCTACAAATGTGCCACTGGCACATTTACTTTACGCTGCGGAGGCAAAAAGCACAGGAATCCTGGGTGGATTCCGAGCATTTTTAACGTAGCAGATCCTTGTTCCTGGTGAAAAAGACGGTAAATTCGATTTTTCAAACAGGCCCTACAATCCCAAAAGCACCTTTGTCTTCAAAACAGCGGCCACCGTCTTGGCGTCAGTCAAGGTCCCCGCCATGGCCTGATCCAGCAGGGTCTGGAACGGGACGCGGTCCAGCTCTAAAAATTCGTCCTCGTCCGGGTGACAGGGCTTTTCGGTGAACGCCTGGGCCAGGTAGAGGTGTAAAATTTCGTTGGAATAGCCGGGTGACAAATACAGTAGTCCCAGATCAGTGAGCTTTTCCGGTACCAGTCCTACCTCTTCCTCCAGCTCCCGCAGGGCGCAAAGGCGGTGGTCCTCCCCCGGCTCCAGCTTCCCGGCCGGAATTTCCGTAATCACACGGTGGAAGGGGTAGCGGTACTGCCGGACCAGAGTCACGGTCTGATCGCTGTGCAGCGGCAGAATGGCCACGCCGCCCGGATGCTCCACAACCTCCCTGGGGGCGGTGCGCCCATTGATCAGCTCCACCCGATCCATCTTGACGGTAACAATTACCCCTTGATAGATAACTTTGCTCTCCAGCGTTTTTTCGTTGAGTTCCATTGCTCGGCCTCCTTATCTGCGGCCTTTCGAGCAGTTCTCAAACTTGCCGATACTATCTCCACCCCCAAGGGGGTGGAGACAAGTAAAAACGCTATTGCTGTTTCTGAGTACTGCTAATAAGACCGCTGTAAAAGCCGCAACGCAGCCTTGTCGTTATTATAACACAGGGTTTCCCTGCTGCCAACTTGAAGTTTACCGCCCGATTAGCTGTTCCGTATGCAAACTGTGCGGGAAAAGGGTTCAGCCATCCCACAGACTGTAACACCGGGTGAGACGAATACGGCTCTACGATTATTTTCTAGTCCTCCCAATCATTACAACTATCCGTAGCCGCGATTTTTTTCTATAATGGAATTAAAAATACCCTACCCCATCAAGCATCGCAATCCTCCCCTAAGCGGTGCGCGAAGGACCCATTATAATATGAAGGAGAAGCACTATGACCATTCAGCCAATTGGAAGCGCCAGTGTTGCGCTCTACATCACCCCCGCCGATCTCAAAGAGCATAACCTCACCCCTGCCGAGCTTACCCTGGAGCGGGCCTTGGAGCTTACACAGTCCGCCTTTCGTGCTGCGGGTATGACTATGGATGGTTCAATTGAAATTGAAGCCTACCCGGATGCCTGCGGCGTACTGGTCTTTGCACATGTGAAAGTCCCGGAGCGGCTCTGGTTCTCCTTTACGCACTTAGAAGCGCTACTGGCTGGAATTTGCGCCCTCCCCGATCCACCGGAGGAAGCCGCCCTGATCTGGTGGGACGGCCGGTGGTGGCTCTCTCTTCCGGGAGAGGATACCCAGTCTGCAAATTTACTTTCCGAGTTTGGCCAGGCCGGGGAACAGAACTCCCAGTTAGAGGCCAGCCTGACAGAGCACGGCACCGCCATCCTTTCTACAGATGCAGTTGCCACACTGCGCAGTTACTTTTCCAGTCCAGTATCGCCAGAAAATACTTGGATTGAGCCCTTGACAGACATAACAGACATGGTATAATATTGGAATCTACCTACCCCGAAAGGGGCGTTATTACCTCTGCCGCCTACTGTTGCAGCAGGGGGCGGGGAGGGGAAGCTGTGGATACCAAGGCAATCCGTTTGGTGGCCAAAAACAGCAAGGCCTATCATGACTACTTTATTGAGGAGAAGTTCGAGACTGGAATTGCCCTGGCCGGGACGGAGGTTAAGTCTATCCGCGGCGGCAAAGTCAATTTAAAGGACTCCTTCTGTATTGTCAAAGACGGGCAGTTGCACGTCCATGGAATGCACATCAGTCCCTACGAAAAGGGAAATATCTTCAATAAAGATCCCCTGCGTGCCCGGCAGCTTCTGATGCACAAGCGGGAAATCCTCCGGCTGTTTGCAAAAGTCAAGCAGGATGGATATGCGCTCATTCCCCTGTCGATCTATTTTAAAGGCCCACGCGTCAAGCTGGAAATTGGCCTGGCCAAGGGTAAGAAACTCTATGACAAACGGGAGGCTGCAGCGGCAAAGGACGCAAAGCGGGAGATGGATCGGACTATGAAAACCCGCCGCAGTAGTAGCTATTAGTGTCTGCCAACGCTATAGAACAAAAAAGAGGAGTGGTACCCATGGCACAAAACCCGATTGTGACAATCACGATGGAAAACGGCGGAGTAATCAAAGCGGAGCTCTACCCAGAAACAGCTCCCAATACGGTGCGTAATTTTATTCATTTGGTCCAGTCTGGCTTCTACAATGGTCTGATTTTCCATCGAGTTATCCCCGGCTTTATGATCCAGGGTGGTTGCCCAGATGGTAGTGGTATGGGAGGTCCTGGATATAGCATCCGAGGCGAGTTTTCCGAAAATGGTTTTCAAAATCCCCTTAAGCATGACCGCGGTGTTCTCTCCATGGCAAGAACAAATATGCCTAACTCCGCTGGTAGTCAGTTCTTTATCATGGTAGAACAGGCACCCTATCTGGACGGCAAATACGCCGCCTTCGGCAAGGTCTTAGAAGGTATGGATGTGGCTAACGCTATTGTCATGACCAGCCGCAATCGGAATGACCGTCCTGACCAGGATCAACGTATGCAGTCTGTCGTTGTGGAGACCTTCGGTGTGGATTACCCTGCACCTGATAAGGTATAGCCACATCTTTTATAGGGGGGCGTACTGGTTTCGACGGGGACATAGAATCAGGTATAGCGGGCGGATGCGCCTATCATCCTTAAAATGGGCAACTTATAAATTAAAGAACAACGATAACGTTGAGCTTGTCGCGGCTTAAGCCGTGACCGTCCCGCCCGGAAGGACCACGAGCCGGGATGGGGCGTCGTTTAGTGGTGAACGTGCGTGTACTAAGCTTTGCGTACACCATGAATCATGAAGCTACCAGACCCCGTAGCGTGGCGGTTCGCGCCGGGGCGAGGGAATGTAATGAATCGCCTGCGCCCGGAGAAGTGCCTGAGGACGTGTTTTCGGACGGGGGTTCGACTCCCCCCGCCTCCACCAAGTCTCGTTGACAAAAGAGATGCAAGCAAAAATCCCGCACTTTTGTGCGGGATTTTTGCATTAGTCAGGCAATAGAAACGAAAAAGCAAGAACAATTTCAGAGTGATTCAAAAAATTGGCTCCGTAAAATAAAAATAACGCGCCGGAGATGCAAATGCTCAGGATTTGGAATCCACATGATTCGAACCCTCAAGTATTCCCTGATAAACTTCAAAACATGAAAACAGCCGCCTGCAGTTGTCGGAAGGATATCCGGCAGCCGCAGGCGGCTGTTTCATTTCAATTTCCAGAAACCGAGTCTGGAGGAAAGAAGGGAGAAACAGTTGAAACGCTTTTATATCTTCAAAGACGGGATGCAACAAGGAAGTACCGTCACAAGAGAAAGTGCGGTGGACCTGATTCGCCGATATCAAGCACTTGAAACACGCCCGTTTCTGAGGGCAGAATTCAGTATCATCGAGGGAACTGAAGAATTGGTCCCCTATCCCTCTCAAAGGAAAGCGGTCAAGCGGAAGCACGGAACACAGCGGTGATATCCGGGGCCGCCCGCTGTTCAGATTGGTGGCTATGCTACGTTTGTCTCTGGTTCTTTGGTGGTGTTGGTAATAGCTTTGCCGATGCCTTTCCGCTATACTTACGCTACCATTAAGAAGGGAGCCTGAATGATGGAACAACAAAAGAACCTATGCGCACAGGTGCCTCTGAGTCTCCATGTCCAAGTAACGCAGGCCAGAGAGACTTTGGGTCAGACCACCAGCGAATACATCGCCAACGTGCTAATGGAGTACTACGAAATGAAGAAAAACGGAGGTAAAACGAACATGACGAACAACAACACCCGGACCCTGGCCTTTCAGATCCCGGAGGACCTCTTCCAGAGAATTAAGACGCATCTGGAGCGCGAGACTCAGCGCACAGGTCACAAGCTGACCCAGCGGGAGTTCGTGCTGGGGCTGATCGAGGAGGCCCTGGAAGCGGCGGAGCGGCAAGCCTCGTCGTCGCAAAGTCCATCGGACTCCGTTTCCGCCTGACGGCGAAAACTGCGCCCGCTTCCTTGCTCCTCCTCTTCCCATCGAACCCGCTCCGCTGGGCTTCGATGGGAACCATGATAGGCCCCTGTGAGGCCCAAACGGAGGACGGCGACACCCAACCCCAGAAGGAGAACGAACCCGCCGTGTTGGGCGCAGAGCAGGCCGTGTGAGGCCAGCCCAGCAGCTACAACCAAACAGCAGATGAGAAGCCCTCAAAGCATCCCAGCTTGGGATGCTTTGAGGGCTTCTTTTCGTTTCACTGGAAGAAGGAGGTGACCAACATCAAGCAAAAAACAGCCTTTCGTTTCACGGACGAGGAGATGGAGACCGCCAAGGGGACTGACCTGCCAGACTTGCTGGAACACCTGGGCTACAACGTCCGGCGGGTGGGCAGCTACTACACCACCAAGGAGATGGACAGCCTGCGCATCAAGGACCGGCGCACCTGGAAGCGGTACTCCAACGGCACAGGCGGAGACTCTATCACCTTCCTCCAGGAGTTCTGCGGCAAGGATTTCCGGGAGGCGGTGAACTACCTGCTGGAGTTCAACGGACATCACTCCAGGGACCCTCCCACTCCGCGCCTCAAGACAGCCGAGGCGGAGAAAAAAACCGTTTTCACCCTGCCCATTGCCAACCAGGACCAGCGGCGGGTGTTCGCCTATCTTCAAAAGAGAGGCATTTCCGCCCAGGTGATCCGGGGCTTTATCAAGGCGGGTCTGCTTTACGAGGACAGCCTGCACCACAATTGCGTCTTCGTGGGCCGGGAGGTTGGCGGCAAGGCGGTGTTCGCCAGCAAGCGCGGCACCTACGACCTGAACGGCTCCGGTTTCAAGGGAGATGTCCCTGGCAGCGACAAGAGCGTGGCCTTTCGCCTCCCCTGCGACTCCGCCCTGGATTGGGTGGCGGTGTTTGAGGCGCCCATTGATCTCATGAGCTTCTGCACCCTGCACCGGCAGGTGCGGAGCAACGCTGTGGCCTTGTGCGGTCTGTATCAGGGGCCGCTGGATACCTACCTGCGGGAGAATCCCCACCTGAAGCGGATTGTCCTGTGTCTGGACGCGGATGGGCCGGGGCGGGAGGCCACAGAGAAGTTTCGGGCGGAGTACAGCCAGAAGGGTTACACGGTGTCCACCCGGACCCCCGCCCATGGGAAGGACTGGAACGAGTATTTGCAGCAGCGCGGGCGGGCCAAAGAAAGGGGGGAGCAGAACCAAGCTATCGCCAGATAACACCATTATCCAGGCTGAAACCAATAAAAAACGGAGGCATCTATGAAACGCATTTTATCGATTCTATGCGCCCTCGCCATCGTCATGGCGGGGAGCGCCACCGCCCTGGCAGCGGAGCCGGCAACGGGCCAAAGCGCCAGCTACTACCCCATCGCTGTAGAGGAGTACACCGCCGGGGACTTTGACGAGCTGCGGATCAGCAAGACCTACCAGCTCTCCCTGTCGGACGACCCCAGTCTCATCCCCACCGAGGACTTTGTGCGCAATGGCCGGAGGTATTACCTGCTGGACATGACCCGGAAGGACGAGGTGGGGGTGGACATTCAGACCCACACCGAAACTGTCACCCAGCCAAGCAATACCAACAAGCTGGAGACCATCCTTCAGAAGCTGGACGGTGAGATGGAGGTCACCACCGAGGACGGCTACACGGGTGTTCTGCGCTTGGACCACACCAGCGTCCAGGTGGCGGCAAAGGGCTACGCCACCAAGACCAGCACCCTCACCGCCAGCCGCAGCTATCCCAATCTCTCTGAGGCGGATACCTCCCTCATTCCCAAGAGCATTGAGGACAAGGGCAAAACCCTGACCCTGGGGGACGTGAAGTGGAGCGAATCCACCCAGACAGACGGTGAGGGGAACCCCGTCACCCGCTATACCGCCACCGCCAGCTACACCGGGACCGCCAGCAGCAAGTACGCCACCGGCTACACAGTGACGGCGAATTACACCGGAGAGGTGGCCAAGACAGGCTGCGATGTTGTCACCTACACTGCCATCTTTGGCAGCGAGAAGCTGCCGGAGGAATCCAAGGCCCCTGACAACGAAGATAAAAATACAGATGATCCGGCAGGCGATATGGAAGCCCCAGACAGCACTGAGGCCCCGGATACCGTGAAGGAGCCTGCGGATCTGTCCAGCCTGAAGCGCCCTGCATTGATCGGCGCCGCAGTGCTGATTTTGAGTATTGGTGGTGTGTTCGCTGTTAAAAAGTTCAGAGGGAGGAGATGAAAACTTTGAAAATCCGCAGTTTCCTGCTGGCTACGATGGTATGTGCCTTGTGCTGTGTTCCAGCTTACGCGCTGGAATATAACTTTGACGCACCAGAGGACTACCTCTTCAGCCAGTCCACCAGCGATGATACTCTCTACAAGTGGGAGAATCCCAACGCAGACAGAAGTAAGAATACTACCCTTATCGCTCCTGGTTTCGGGACTCCTACCAGTTACCTCCCCGGCTCCGGCGAGTACCTCACCCCCAACCTTGTCCCCGGCGCACTGTCCGGCGGGCTGGTTAATCAGGTCAGCGCGGTGAATCCTCCGGTTTCCACTGGAGAATCCCCCATGGTGAGCAGTAATGTCACGATGACCCAGATTCCCAACCCTGACATCGCCCAGGGCAGCGCCACGAACGGCTACACCGAGGTGACAAATGACCTCTATTACAGCAATGGCAGCCTGGGGACCCTAAAGATCCCCGCCATCGGCCTGACCGTCAAGGTCTACCAGGGGACAGACAGTGCGGCGTTAGCCAAGGGCGCGGGTCACTTCAAGGATACCAGCATCTGGGACGGCAATGTGGCCCTGGCCGGACATAATCGCGGGGTGACGAACCACTTCGGCAAGATCCACACCCTGAAAATAGGGGATACCATCATCCTCACCACCCGTCTAGGGACCCGGACCTACGCCGTCACCAGCGTGGAGAAGGTCAGCGTCAACGACTCCAACGGTACCGCAGCCACCACAGACAACCGCGTCACCCTCTATACCTGCGTGATGAACCAGCCGGAGTACCGCTGGATGGTCACAGCCATCCAGCAATAAAGGTCTCCGCCGGTGACCCAGTGGACTTTGCGGTACTGCTGCTGTCTGTCGATTGTGTTGGACTTCCCCCGCCTTCTGTGATATGGTTGGAGATGCAAAGCCCCAACGATATTGTGAAATGGAGGAATCGAGCATGAAAGGCAGACAGATTGCGTCCCTGCTCCTGACGGGAGCCATGACCGCGGCCCTGTTGGCCGCGCCCGCCCAGGCGGCCCCGCCCTCATCCGCTGTCCAGGTGGGCAGCTACAAGGGGAATACCCTGGAGGTGGGAGAGCGCAGCGGCCTGATCATCGGCCCCGGCGGGGCGGATTACACCGTCACCTCCAGCAACCCGGACACGGTAGCGGTGGAACAGATACTGACCTTCTGGGTGGCCGTGGCCAAGGGGGAGGGAACC
>JAAWBF010000090.1 GCA_022792555.1 Oscillospiraceae bacterium | reverse complement strand
TCGTAGACCACCTGAGTGATGTGCTCAAAGACCTTGGCGGGCAGCTCCACCCGCACGCCGATGTCCACCTGGTTGTTGATCTGGTCGATTCCCAGGTCCCGGCACTGGTTGGAGAACCACTCGGCGCCTGAGCGGCCGGGGGCGGCGATGAGCCAGATACAGTCCACCTCGTCCCCCTGGGCGGTGATCAGACGGTAGCCCTCCTCGCCCCGCCGTTGGATCTGGGCTACGGGGGTATGGAAGCGATACTCCACCCCTTGCTGCACCTTCTGAAAGATGCTTTTGAGGATGTTTAAATTGTTCTCCGTCCCCAGGTGCTTACAGCGGGCCTGGAGGAGATGGAGGTCATGCTCCAGGGCCTTTTTCTCCAAAATCCTGGCCTCCGGCGTGTCGGTGGAAAAGACCTGATCGGTAGCCCCATGTTTCATATTGATGGAGTCCACATAGTCAATAAGCTCCATCACCTCGCTGGCCGGCATAAAGTCGGTCAGCCAGCCGCCAAAGGAGGTCGTAAAGTTATATTTTCCATCCGAAAAGGCGCCGGCGCCCCCAAAGCCGCACATGGTATCACACACTTTACAGTGAACACATTCCTTTACCTTACCGGCCACGATGGGGCAGCAGCGGTGGTAAATATCGGCGCCCTGGTCCAGTGTGACTACCTTGAGCTCCGGCTGTAGGCGCATGAGCTCATAAGCGGCAAAGATACCGGCCTCGCCACAACCGATGATGGCTACATCATAGTTCGTTCTCATGGGTGTCCTCACTTTTTCACAATTTCTGCGCGCTCACACAAAAAAGCGGCAGGGAACTGTGCACCCGCACAGTCTCTGCCGCTTTTGCAGCGGGTTTCCGCTTACACAAGCTGAACGATGGCCATTTCAGCGGCATCGCCCCGGCGGGGGCCGATGCGGACCACACGGGTATAGCCGCCGTCACGGGTGGCATACTTGGGTCCAATCTCATCAAAGAGCTTTTTGGCCACATCCTCTTTGGTGAGGAAGGACAGCGCCTGCCGGTAGTTGGCAAGGTTGGCCTTTTTGGCCAGGGTGATCATTTTCTCGGCCAGGGGCGCCACTTCCTTGGCGCGGGTGACAGTGGTCTTAATCTGGCCGTACTCCAGCAGATAGGTGGTCATGGCGCGCAGCATGGCCCTGCGCTGGTCGGTGGGTTTCCCCAGCTTACGGTATCCTGACATGATACATCACTCCTGTTGGGCCGTTCACGCCCGATTTAAATTCGTCCTGAAGGAGCCCCCCAATCCACATCTGGGGGCAATCCTCTGGAAAGCGCCTTTGCGGCAGTCTCAGTAAGACAGTCCAGGAGGGACGTTACGTGCCCCTGGACGCCTTCCGGCCCTTCCCCAGAACGGGGAAGGGCATCCCATGATACTGGTGTACCAAAAGCCAATCAGTTACTTTCCTCGCTGGACAGGCCCAGGCCCATCATAGCCAGCTTGTTAATGACCTCTTCCAGGGACTTGCGGCCCAGGTTGCGCACCTTCATCATCTCATCCTCCGTCTTGGAGATCAGGTCCTCCACCGTATTGATGTTGGCCCGCTTGAGACAGTTGAAGGAGCGGACAGAGAGATCCAGCTCCTCAATGGTCAGCTCCAGCACCTTATCCCGCTGAGCCTCGGCCTTTTCTACCACGGTAGATTTGTTGCCCATGGTTTCAGAGAGATCGGTGAAGAGTACAAAGTGGTCACAGAGGATTCGGGCGCCCAAGCTCACCGCGTCCCGGGCGGTGATGGTGCCATTGGTCCATACCTCCAGAGTCAGCTTGTCAAAGTCAGTCAAGTCCCGGACACGGGTGTTCTCAACTGTGTAGTTGACCTTACGGACGGGGGTATAGACGGAGTCCACCGGGATCAGCCCGATGATGGCCTGGGGGGGCTTGTTCCGGTCGGCGGTGACATAACCCCGCCCGTGGGAGAGGGTCAGTTCCATGTTGAGGCTGGCATCCGGCCCCAGGGTAGCAATATGCAGCTCCGGGTTGAGGATCTCCACCTCGCCATCGGCTTTGATATCGCCGGCTGTTACCTCGCACTCACCCGAAGCCTCTATATAGACTGTCTTCACGCCGTCGCTGTGGAGCTTTGCGATGATACTTTTGATGTTAAGGACAATCTCCGTGACATCTTCTTTAATGCCGGGGATTGTGGTGAACTCGTGCTGCACACCGGCGATCTTAATCGACGTGACCGCCGTGCCGGGCAGCGAAGAGAGCAGAATCCGACGCAGGGAGTTACCCAGAGTGGTTCCGTAACCGCGCTCCAGAGGCTCAACCACATACTTGCCATAAGAGCCGTCACCCGGATTTTCCACACACTCGATGCGCGGCTTCTCGATTTCTACCATGTGTTACCCTCCTTTTAACAGCGGCAGGCTTGGGCAGCCCGCCGCCTGGTTGTACAGCTCACCAATAATCGAGGGTAGGCGCATCCTTACTTGGAGTACAGCTCGACGATCAGGTGCTCCTCGATGGGCAGGTCGATGTCCTCACGCACAGGCAGAGCCACGACCTTGGCCACCAGACCAGTCTGGTCGAAATCCAGCCACTTTGGAACAGGACGGGAGGCGTTGGCCTCCAGAGAGCGCTTGAACTTTTCGAGGCTCCGGCTGCCCTCTTTCAGGGTGATCACCTCACCGGGCTTAACCAGGTAGGAGGGGATATCAACCCGGTGGCCGTTCACGGTAAAGTGGCCATGACGGACCAGCTGGCGGGCCTCAGGCCGGCTCATGGCGAAGCCCAGGCGGTAGACCACATTGTCCAAGCGGGTCTCCAGGATGGAGAGGAGATTGTCACCGGTGACGCCCTTGCGGTTGGCAGCCATCTCATAGTACTTGGCAAACTGGCTCTCCAGCACGCCGTAGTAGCGGCGTGCCTTCTGCTTCTCGCGCAGCTGCATTCCGTACTCGGACAGCTTCTTGGGGCGGCCCTGGTTGTGCATCCCAGGGGCGGCGGGGCGGCGGTCAACGGCGCACTTGTCGGTATAGCAGCGGTCGCCCTTGAGGAAGAGCTTCTGGCCCTCTCTGCGGCACTGGCGGCAGACTGCTCCAGTATATCTAGCCATAAATCTGTTCTCCTCCTTTTTTACACGCGGCGGCGCTTGGGCGGGCGGCAGCCATTGTGGGGAATAGGAGTCACGTCTTTGATCAGCGTGACCTCCAGGCCCACGGCCTGCAAAGCGCGGATGGCAGCCTCACGGCCTGCGCCGGGGCCCTTGACATAGACCTCAACTATCTTCAAGCCGTGCTCCATGGCGGCCTTGGCGGCAGTCTCGGCGGCGCTCTGGGCCGCGTAGGGGGTGGACTTTCTGGAGCCCCGGAAGCCCAGGCCGCCGGAGGAGGCCCAGCTCAGGGCGTTGCCGCCCATATCGGTCACAGTGACCATGGTATTGTTGAAGGAGGAGCGGATGTGCACCTGGCCCTTCTCGATGTTCTTACGCTCGCGGCGCTTACGCACCACTTTTTTACCTTTGGTATTTGCAGCCATTGTGTGCTCCCTCCCTTACTTCTTCTTGTTGGCGACCGTGCGCTTCGGACCCTTGCGGGTACGGGCGTTGGTCTTGCTGCGCTGGCCGCGGACAGGCAGGCCCTTGCGGTGCCGGACGCCCCGGTAGCAACCAATTTCCGTGAGGCGCTTAATATCCATCGCCACGTCCCGGCGCAGGTCACCTTCTACGGTATAACTTCTGCCGATGCACTCACGCAGTGCAGCCTCTTCGGCATCGGTGAGATCCTTCACGCGGGTGTCGGGGTTAATACCGGTTTCCGCCAAAATCTTGTTGGCGCTGGTGCGTCCGATGCCAAAAATGTAGGTCAGGCCAATCTCGATCCGCTTATCCTTCGGCAGGTCAATGCCAGCAATACGTGCCATACTCGTTAAACACCTCCTATTAACCTTGTCTCTGCTTGTGCTTGGGGTTTTCGCAAATTACCATAACCTTGCCCTTGCGCTTGATGATTTTGCACTTCTCGCACATGGGCTTTACGGACGGTCTTACCTTCACTGTGATAACCTCCTGTAGCCTGATGGCCCCGGCGCTTTGGAGGCAAGGCCCCTGCGCTGCCGGTCGTTGTTGGAACGTTGCGAATCAGCCCTTTTGTGATTCGCGCGCATAATACTTGCGTTATTTGCTTCTCCATGTGATCCGTCCACGGGTCACGTCGTAAGGGGACATCTGGACAGTCACCTTGTCTCCCGGCAGAATTCGGATGAAGTTCATCCGCAGCTTGCCGGAGATGTGCGCCAGAATAATGTGGCCGTTTCCGATATCCACATGAAATGTGGTGTTTGGAAGGGACTCAACCACGACGCCCTCCACCTCGATCATATCGTCCTTTGCCAAGCGTCATACCCTCCTTGTTGTCTCTCGGAAAGCGGCCAGCGCCCTCCTGAGTGATCGGTCCGTCACCGGCAGTCCCTGCCGCAGCGCGTCCAGCGCCGGGTGGGAAAAGGTGCCTTGGTCTGCAATGCTGACATGTCCCAGCTTTTTCCGCTTGGGGGCGGCCAGCTTCCGCCGTTTTCCGTCGGCCAGCAGGAGGCGGCAGGCCTGCTGATCCACACCTGCCACACACAGTAGCGTTCCCTTGTCCCGTCCTGCCTCAGAGCGGACGATCCAGCCTGTATAATCGTACATCACGGCATGGGGTCGGCCACCGTGAGGATCTCAGGCTCGCCATCGGTGATCAAAATGGTATTTTCATAGTGGGCTGCCCAGCTACCGTCTGCCGTGGCGGTGTTCCACTGGCCCTTCTGGTTTTTCACCTGATAGTGACCAGCACACACCATGGGCTCTACGGCGATGGTCATCCCCTCCATGAGCCGGGGACCGTGGCCGCCTGGTCCGAAGTTAGGGACCTCTGGGGCCTCGTGCATCTTCCGGCCCACGCCGTGTCCGACAAAATCCCGCACCACCGAGAAGCCGTTGGATTCCACATAGACCTGCACTGCATGGGAGATATCCCGCACCCGGTTACCCTTGACCGCCTGCTGAATCCCCACCCAGAAGCTCTCCTGGGTGACACGGATGAGGCGCATCGCCTCCTCGCTGACCTGCCCGCAGGGGAAGGTGGCGGCACAGTCCCCGTGGAAGCCATCCAAAAAAGCGCCCACATCAATGCTTACAATGTCGCCCTCTTTGAGCTTCCGGTGGTCCGGAATCCCGTGGATCACCACTTCGTTGACCGAGATACAAGCCGAGGCCGGAAACCCATTGTAGCCCAAAAAGGAGGGCTTCGCGCCGTGGCGTTCGATAAATCTGCGCACCGCCTGATCGATCTCCAGGGTGGTGACGCCAGGGCGAACCATCGACCCAGCCAGGTTTCGGGCCTGAGCGGTCAGCCTTCCGGCCTGGCGCATCAGCTCAATTTCCCGCTGGGACTTGATAGAAATGACTTCCATCCCCATATCTATTGGCCTAGCACTTTCATAATCTCCTGATTGACCGCCTCAATAGAACCCACATTGGGGATGGTCTTCAGGTTGCCGTGTTTCGTGTAGTAATTCTTCAAGGGCTCAGTCTCCTTACGATAGACCTCCAGCCGACGGGCCACCGTCTCCAGCTTGTCATCCTCCCGCTGGATTAACTCACTGCCGCAGGTATCGCATACACCCGGCTTCAGGGGAGGCTTGGTGGTCAGGTGGTAGGAGGCCCCACAGCGGGTGCAGGTACGGCGACCTGTCATACGCTGTTCAATTTCCTCGTCTAAAACCTCGATAGACAGCACCGCGTCAAAGACAACGCCCGCCTTATTCAGCGACTCCGCCTGAGCAATGGTACGGGGAACGCCATCAAGAATGTAGCCCTTGGCACAGTCTGGCTGGGACAGCCGTTCCTCGACGATGCCTAAAATGACATCGTCGGGGACCAGCTTACCCGCATCCATAAAGGCCTTGGCCTGAAGTCCGATGGGTGTTCCATCTTTCACTGCTGCCCGGAGGATGTTGCCAGTGGAAATGGTTGGAATTCCAAGGCGTTTACTGATAAGTTCGGCCTGGGTCCCTTTGCCGGCGCCAGGAGGACCCAGCAAGATCAGCTTCATGTGTTCCATACCCTTTCCCTCTTTCCTCTTTGAGATACCGGATTACTCCAGGAAGCCCTTATAGTGGCGCATGAGCATCTGAGCCTCCAAAGCCTTCACCGTCTC
>JAAWBF010000089.1 GCA_022792555.1 Oscillospiraceae bacterium | reverse complement strand
TGTAAAATCGCTGTAGCCGTATGGGTCCCCACTTCGGTGGCCTGGTGGCCGGTGAGGGTATAGCCCTCCCCCTCGGCCACGCCGGTTTGCACCTGCCCGGTATAGGTCAGGCCGGTGATTGCTGTGGGAATTGTAATGGGGCGCAGTGTCGGCGCATCATCTGATACCGTCAGTGTAAACTTGACCGAGAAGAAGGTACCTGACGCAGAATTTGCCTTTGGAACTGAGAGGCTGAACGAATAGGTCCCGGCCGGGATGGTGCCGCCGTTCCCCTCCATCAGGAAGAGGGAGTCGTCATAGACCTCGATGAGAAGGCTGGCGTCCACACTGTTCCAAGTATAAGTATAGCTTCCTTGGTCTTCTAATCGGTTTGCATCCTTGCTGTTGATGAGCATTGTCAGCGGGACATAGGAGAGCGAGGAGTCCTCTGCGCTGCCTGCACTGAAGGTAATTTCTTCATAAGGAATCGTTATTTCCGTCTGATTCGTAGGCGCAGCAACGTTTTGGATCTTGAGTGTCTCCACCAAAATGGGGTCTTTTACACTGGGGTCTTGCGCCACCCAATCGCCCGTTTCTTTGAGTACCAGCGTCATATTGGGCTGGGTGCTGTAAGGGATCAGACGGAAAGCATCCTGCGCAGCAGAGGAAGTTTTTAGGAGAACCGATCCCGGCTGGATTACTGTTCCTGAGCTGCCCGATTGTAAAATACTGCCCACAGCAACCGCGGTAGTTCCGCTTACGCTGTCCTGGATGGTTAAGGTCTGGGATTCCCCCAATACCAGGGTACCGCCGCCGGTGAAGCTGCCGACTGACGGCGCGGCGCCGAGGTTGACAGTTCCAAGGATGGTGTCTTTGGGGACGGTGAGATCGGTATCCGCATGGAAGCTGCTGCCTGGTGCGGGAATAAGTTCACCGGCGGCAAGGGAGAGGCTGGAGATGTTCTGTACGGTAAGGGCATCATTCGGATATTGCCCGCCGGTATAGGATACCGCAGCGTCCCGGCTGCCGCCGGTGGCGCCATTTATCCGGGAGACTGTAGTATGATAGGGCTCGAAAACCACCGGACCGTTGACAGGATAGTACTCTGTGCTGGGTGTAGGCGGAGCTGGCTCCTCAAAGTCAAACCAGTTGTCCCCGACGGGTGACTCTAACGCACCGCAGCCGTAGAGGGCCTCCAAACTGTTGGGTTTGCCGGAGGTGATTGTGACCGTAGCGGGCAAGTCAAAGGAGTTGGTGCCGGGCAGATCACCGGAGAGACTGCCTGCGTAGACATTGCCGAGGCCGGAGCAGTCCCGGATGACAATGCGGCCATGGGGGCCGGAAATCGGGGCGGCAGCGGCATGGCTGCTGTTGGTCAGACCGCCGCAGAGGAGATGGACCTTTCTTGCGCTGGTATCGCGGGTGACATTTGTCAGGGCCAAGGTGTAGCCGTTGGCCATGATTACATTGCGTACACCATTTCCAAAAGAAAGCTTTAAGTTTTCAAAGGTGACATCCGCCCCAAGGAGAATGCCGCCTGCCCGAAGACTCAGGGTAGCATCTGGTGTTGCGCCGCGGATGGTGACCGCTTTGTCAATCACCCAGGGGGCGGCGTCACCCCCTGTATCATTGACAGAACCGGTACCGCTGATTTCAATGATATCATTGGATTGGGCCTGTTCGACCGCTTTTCTGACGCCGTCTTTTTCGTTACCAGCAGGAATCACTGTTCCAGCTGTTCCAGCGGCAAGACCAGCGGGGGGAAGCAAGGTCAGGATCAGACAGAGCGCCGTAAAGAGCGCGGTAAAAATGTGGTGTTTTCTCATACAGATACCAGTCGTCCTTTCTTTTCTCTCAATTACACATATACAGGACGGCTATCACAATTCCGATTATACCAGAAGAATACAATGGGGAACAGCCTATTTCTCATTTTATTTATAGCGTGACAAAAAAGTGCCTGCCGCAGAAGGAACCCCCTCTGCGGCAGGTACTTGTTTGTGATTAGAATGTGCTATGCCTCCCAAAGGCGGATCCCGATCCGGTAGGTATCGGGGGACATGGCCTGCTGGAAAGCTTCCTGGGCCTGGTCCAGGGGATAGAGGCCGGAGAGGAAGGGTTTGACATCCACCAGCCCGTAGCTCAACAGCCGGGAGGCGGTCCAGAAGCCCTTGCTGGTGGGGCTGTAAGAACCGGTGATGGTCTGCTCGGTATAGTGGATGTCGTTGGGGTTGACCTGGATGGGGTCCTTGGGGCTGAAAGAGCCATAGTAGACCATCCGGCCCAGCTTGCCCAGGGCTTTGAGATAGTCCTCTGCCAGCTTGGGGACGGGCAGGGTGAAGAAAATCACATGGGCGCCCCGGCCTCCGGTCAGATCCCGAATGGCCTGGACGGGGTCGCCGCTGGAGGCATTGATGATTTCGTCGGCCCCGGCAGCCTTGGCAGTGTCCAGACGGGCCTGATCCAGATCCACAACGATGGTCCGGGCCCCCCGCTTTTTGGCCAGGAGGTTGTGGAGCTGGCCCATAATGCCCGCGCCGATGATGGCCACATCCTCACCCAGCTCAATGCCAGCCCGGTCCAGGCTGCGTAGACAGCAGGCCACCGGTTCGGCAAAGGCAGCGATGGGGGCCTCGACACTCTGGTCAGGCAGGAGGTACACCCGGCTCACCGGCAGGGCGATAAACTGGGCCAGCCCGCCGGAAGAGGGAATGCCGTTATAAAAGCGTTTTTTGGGGGTGCCAATACAGTTGTTGTCATCCCCGCGGTAGCAGAACTCACAGTGGCCGCAGCTGTCCAGGGTCTTGGCTACCACCTTATCCCCTACCTGGAAGGAGGTGACGGTCCCCTCCGGGATGGCGGCGACCGATCCGGCGATCTCATGGCCGGGGATGAAGGGGAGCTGCATCCCGGCCCCATTGCGGAACATCCGCTGCTCCCAGGTACACAGCAGGCATACGTCAATTTTAATCAGCACCTCACCGGCGGCGGGGACCGGTGTGGGGACCTCTATGATCTCAGTCTGACCAGGGGCGGCGACGGCCAGCACCTTCATTGTCTCAGGAATCATGTTGCGTTTCCTCCCATTTTATAAACACATCCGCGCTCCCTCCAGAGGAGGGAGCGTTGATGCAGTTTTTAGAGATTTTAAACAGGCTCTTACAGACCGTGAATGTCTGCGGCCTTTTTCCCGTTGTGGACCAGGTCCACCAGGGCCTGGGTAACGGCCTTGGGATCGGGGTGGTTCCACACGTTGCGGCCAATGGCCACACCGGCGGCCCCCACGGAGAGGGCCTGCTCAATACAGACAAAGAGGCTGCTTAAATCCTTGACGGCCTCGCCGCCCAGGATGACCACCGGCTGATAGCTGGCGTCTACCACCGTCTTAAACTCCTCTGGCGTACCGGTAAAGGTGGTCTTGATAATGCTGGCCCCGTACTCGCAGCCGGTGCGGGCGGCCAGGCGCACATTGGCCGGACTCTTCTCCACCAGATTGCCAAAGCCGCCGGGGAGCATCTCGGCCATCACCGGGACCCCCCAGGCACTGCCCTGACGGACCAGCTCGGCCACATTCTTCATGCAGTCCTGCTCGTTGGGGGTGCCGGGGAAACCATTGCACACCACGGCGTCCGCCCCGATGCGCAGGGCGTCCTCCACGCTGAACAGCAGGCGGGGGTGGCCGTTGGCGTCACTGGGGATGGCGGAGTACCCACCGTCCGCCCGGACAATCACACCAATATCCCCCAGAACATGGGCGTACCTTTTGGCGATGCCGTAGGACACTAGGACTGCGTCCGCTCCGCCGGCCACAATGGCCCGCAGCTTCTCCTCAGTCTGATCCAGGGCGGGGTTGACATTCATCCCCATGCCGTGGTCCATGGCGATGACGACGGTCCGTCCATCTGGCTTAAAAATACGATTGAGTCTTTTCATGATCTACTTTTCTCCTATCTCTCATCAAAACTTGGCGGGTTCCCCGTCCCATGGGCGGGGAATTTGCTTGTTGGCAAACCTTATTTACGATTTATGGACTCAAGAAGCGGCACGCGCTTTTCCATTCTCAACGCGTATCCGGTGGGTGAATCTATACGACTACAGGGCGGCGCCTGTGCTGGGATCAAACAGCTTGACACGGCTCAGATCCAGCGTAATGGGGACAGTGTCCCCCTCGGACAGATGGTCCGGAATTCCGGTGCGGCAGCAGATGGCCTTATCCGCCCAGCGGAGGTAGACCAAGGCGTGATCGCCCAGCAGCTCCACCGACTCCACCGTTCCCTGGAGGGGCTCCATCTGACCGTTGTTTTCCAGCACCAAGTCTTCTGGCCGGATACCAAGGGTATAGGTCCCATCCGGAACGGAGGGCAGACCGCTGAGGACAACGCCGCCCAGCGTAACCTGTCCGCCCCGGCTGACGGCCTCCATAAAGTTCATCGCAGGGGTCCCCAGGAATCCGGCGACAAAGCTGTTGGCCGGGTTGCGGTAGAGTTCCATCGGACTGCCCAGCTGCTGGAGGGCGCCCAGCTTCAAGATAGCGATCTTATCCCCCATGGACATGGCCTCCTCCTGGTCATGGGTGACAAAGACTGCAGTGATCCCCAGGCTCTGCTGGAGACGGCGGATCTGCTGCCTGGTCTCTACCCGGAGCTTTGCGTCCAGGTTGGACAGAGGCTCATCCAACAGCAGGACCTTGGGCTCCATAACCAGCGCACGGGCCAGGGCCACGCGCTGCTGCTGACCGCCGGAGAGCTGGGTGATGGCCCGCTTCTCCATCCCCTCCAGTCCCACCAGCTTGAGGGTGGTCATGACCTTCTCCTGGATCTCGGCGCTGGGGAGCTTTTTCAGCCGCAGGCCAAAGGAGGCGTTTTCATAGACATTCAGGTGTGGGAAAAGGGCGTAATTTTGAAAGACCAGAGAGGTGGGACGCCGATCCGGGGGCAGCCCGGTGACGTCGGTTCCGCCCATCAGGACGGTCCCCTCGTCGGGCTCCAGAAAACCGGACAGGATGCGCAGCAAAGTCGTTTTGCCGCAGCCAGAGGGACCCAGCAAGCAGAGCATTTCCCCTTCTTCGATGGAAAGATTGATGTGATCCACCGCTTTCACGGCGCCAAAGCTCTTGCAAAGTCCCTTGATTTCAAGCTGTGCCATAGCAGGAACCTCCATGTTTTTACCCACCGCGCACCCTGGAAGGTGTGCGCGTGAGATCACTTAGATTTTGAATTTATGCAGCCCAATCATGCGGTCAATGACCAGCAGAATGATGAGGGCAAAGACCACCAGCAAGCTGGAGATGCAGGTAATCGTGGGCTCCAGACCGTATTCCAGCTGGCTAAAAATACGGACCGGGAGTGTGACGGTCTGCCCGCCCACCAGGAAGACGCTCACCGTGGTCTCGTCCAGCGAGGTGATGAAGCTGAACAGCCCCGCCACAATGATGCTGGGCCGTATGATGGGGAAAGTCACTTTCCAGAAGGTCTGCCAGGAGGAGGCCCCCAAATCACGGGCAGCCTCTTCAATGGACACATCAAAGCCGATGAGACTGGAGAGCACGGTGCGGATGACATAGGTACTGCATATGACAATGTGGACCAAAAACAGGGCTTTAAAGGAGGCGTTCCAGCCGATGCGGGCGGCAAACCGAACGGCAGCCAGGCCGAAAATGACGCCGGGGACCATCATCTGGGAGAGGAAGAAGGTACGCAGTGCGTGGGCAAACCGGAACTTAAACCGGGTCAGGGCCACCGCCACCATGGTACCGAAAATCAGGGAGAGGGCCACTGCGCCAAAGGCCAGCCGCAGGCTCACCAGGAAGCTATTTAGGTACTCTGTCTTTTCCAGCAGCCCGACGTACCACTTGACCGAGAAACCCTTGGGCGGGAAGTAGACTAGATTGGCCTCCGTAAAGGAGCTGATAAGGACGATAGGCAGAGGGCAGATAATGAAAATAACCCCCAGCACAACCAATACCTTGACCAGTATAGTCCCCACGGTCTCAAAACCGGCGGACAGGCCCCGCAGGGTCTTTTTCGTGCTTTCCGACTGCTCCAGCTTCCGCATAACAGAGGCGTAGATGTCGTAAAAGAAGTCCTTAATCCGGGCCTTGAACAGGTGCCAACCGCTGCTGTAGTTGGTGTTGCGGTACATGCCGGTCCGGTCGTTCATCCGTTCAATCCTGGAGGTCATCTTATTATACAGGGTGACAAGAATCAGACTGACCACCAGCAGGACAATGGCCACTGCTGCTGCAAAGGGCCAGTCCATCAGCGACATGCCCTGTTGATAGACATACATAGACATGGTCATAATGGTTCCCTTGCCCATGAGCTTAGGGGTGATGTACGAGCTAAAGCTCAACAGGAAAACAAACAGGCTGCCCGCCACCACGCCAGGCATACTCAGAGGGAGGATCACCTTGCGGAACGCCTGCCACTTGGAACAGCCCAGATCCCGCGCCGCCTCCTGGAGGTTGAAATTGGTGTTCTCCAATACCGCCTTGACAGAGAGGACCATATAAGGGGTGTAGACCTGGACCAGGCCAAGGACAATGCCGAATTCTTCCCCCAAAAATTTAATCCCCTCAAAGCCGAGCATTTTGATGATCTTGTTCACCGGGCCGTTGTTGCCAAAAATAATCATCAGGCCCAGGGTCCGGGCCACTACGTTTGTCACCAGAGGAGTAAGCAAAAGGGCCAGCATGATGCTCTTTTTTAGATTGCTCCCCTTGGTCATGGAGAGGGCGATTGGATAGCCGATCACCAGGGAGACCGCCGTGGCTACAAAGGCAATCCGCAGGGTACGAACCAGAACCTTGATGTTGTAGGGGTCCATAAAGCGGATAAAGTTATCCAGGTTGGGGTTCGTGTAGTCAATCAGGCCGCTACCGGGGATGCCATGATAGACACACAGGGTAAACAGATAGAGAATTGGGATAAAAAACGCCAGCAGCAGGATCACAGTGCTGGGGGTAAGCAGCAGATATTTCGCCGGCTCTAGGCGGGCGCGTTTCTTTTGCACGGGATGTACACCTCCATATCAGAAGAGAATTTGCCTGTCCGCAGGTACAACAGACGCTACCCGCCTGTTCTCCGAAAGGACACGATCTCCAGTAGGGCTTGGAAGAGCTCGTCTGTCACACAGGAAAGCCACGCCGCCCCCTCCTCCGGGGTAGAGCCGGTGGGATCACCCACTGCGCCGGTCTCAGAGACATCCTGAGTCATCCATCCATGGGATGCTTTTCCAGAAAAATCCAGATAACGGCAGCCGTCAAAGCAGGTGGGATAGGCGGCCTTGCGTTTCTCCATGTGGACCAGTTCCGGGTGCAGGTGCAGAATTGCCGCCGTCTCAACCCGTCCGGCGTGAATCCCAAACCGCAGCTCCTCCGGGGACATCTCACAGCCCATTTGGGTCCGGTCCTTGGGAAGGATGGAGGGCTGAATGGAAAAGGCCGACAGACCGGTTTCAATTCGGATCTCCCGCACGGCCACATCCAGCAGCTCCCGATTCCCACCGTGGGCGTTGACAAAGACAAGGGCTTGAAATCCGGCTCTGGCGCAGGAGCGCCCAATGTCCAACAGGACATTGAGATATGTCTGGGCGGAATAGGTGACGGTCCCTGGATAGTTCAGGTGCTCGTTACTCTTGCCATAGGGCATCAGAGGGAGGAGCAGGCCGGGGAAATTCTCCGCCTGGAGGCGTGCCCGCAGGTGTTCCACAAAAGCGTTTGCAATCAGGCTGTCCGTTCCCAGGGGGAGATGGGGACCGTGCTGTTCTACCGCCGCCACCGGCTGAATGGCGACGTAATTGGGCGCCATGGTCTTAATCTCATCTGAGGTATAGTCCCATAGACTATACGATTTCATGGGGGGCCTCCTCTAACGGACCAAACGACTGGATCTCCAGGAGCGCTTGATAGAGCAGGTCGGTCACACTGGACAGCCAGCGCTCCCCCTCCTCGGCGGTGGCGCCGCAGGGGTCCCCGATGGTCCCAGAGCGGGAGACATCCTGGGTCATCCAGCCGTAGGATACTCTCCCAGAGAAGTCTAGCTGCCGGCAGCCGTCAAAGCAGGCAGGATAGTCCCGTCCCATTTGGTCCTGCCGGACCAGCTCAGGATGGGCGCGCAGGATGACAGCCGTCTCAATCCGCCCCGCATGAATCCCCAGCCGGGCCTCTTCCGGGGTCAGCGGACAGCCGATGTCTGCCGGGGATTCGGGCAGGATGGTGATCAAGGGATGGAGGGCGAAGACCTGCATCCCGGTCTCAATCCGCAGCTCCCGCACGGCTACATCCAGCAGGCTGTGGTTTCCGCCGTGTCCGTTGAGGAAAACCAGTTTCTGAAACCCAGCCCTGGCACAAGAGCGCCCGATGTCCATGAGAACGCTCAAAAAGGTCTGGGCGGAATAGGTGATCGTGCCCGGAAAGCGGAGGTGCTCATTGCTCTTGCCATAGGGCATCAGCGGCAAAAACAGACCAGGATACCCTGCCTGAAAGCGCTCCCGCAGGCGCGCGGCAAAGGCATTGACAATCATGCTGTCGGTGCCGAGGGGCAGATGGGGGCCGTGCTGTTCCACAGAGGCCACCGGCTGGATGGCAATATGATCGGGCGCCATGGTCTTGATCTCATCTGAGGTATAGTCCCATAAGAAAAATGACTTCAATGCGCAGACCTCCTACTTTGATATCCCGTACTGTCATGACAGGAGAAGCGCCGCTGTCTAGACGGATTGCCAGCGGCCCCTCCTATTCGGCTGGCCTGCCCGCCCCAAATGGGGCGGACAGGCGCCGTTTAGGGTTCCCCTTCTCCCGCCCTTTTTTAGGCAGGGGGAGAGGAAACACTGCTGCGAGACTCTAAAAGCCTGTTTAATATCTTGAAGATCATTGCGCCTGCCTTGGTTCCCTCAGCTCAGCATAGCTGTGCTGGCCTACGCTACAAATGTACCACCAGCACATTTGCTTAACGCTGCGGAGGAAAATTTTTGCAGGATATTTTGTGTATTGCAAGAAAATTTAACGCAGTATGGCGGGAAAAGACCCGCCGAATGGCGTTTTGAGGGATTTTAAACAGGCTCTTAGACTTAGTCGAGGATCATGGTGTTCCACTTCTCGGTCCAAGAGGCCTCGTTGGCGCTGACCCACTCGTTGTCCAGGGCCACCAGCTTGGCCACATCGTCCTCACCGTAGACCACGGCAGAGGCCAGCTCGTCGGGCAGAGTGACGGCAGAGTTGGTGGGACCGTAGTACAGAACCTCAGCATAGGCCTCCTGACAGGCCTGGGCCAGGTGGTAGTTGATGAAGATCTTTGCCAGGTCGGCGTTGGCGGAGTTCTTGGGAATAACAGCGCAGTTCATGGACAGCGCGGCGCCCTCCTCAGGGTACACAAACTCAACCGGGATACCCTCGTTTTTGGCGGAGTAGACATAACCGTTGATCTGGGGACCAATGGCGACTTCGTTGTCCAGGAAGGCCTGGTTGCGCTCAGGAATGCCCTCGGTGATCAGGGGGAAGGGCTTGGCGGCGGCCAGAGCCTCCAGAGCGGCGTCCACGTTCTTGCTGTCCCCCAGGGCGGTGGCCAGCATGACCAGGAAGGCGTTGCCCTGGCTGCTGGGCATGGTGTAGGGGCAGACCAGACCCTTGTAGTCATCAGAGAGGACATCGGCCCAGCTTGTGGGTGCGGTATCCATCAGATCGGTATTGTACATCAGGCCGGTAGCCATCAGGGCGACGCCATAGCCGTCGCCGCACTTGGCGATGTCATAGAGGTTGTTGTAGTTGGCCACACCCTCCGGATCGGCGGGGAGAATCACGCCGTCGCGGGTGGCCTGTTCGGTCTGGGCCATGTTCAGGTACACAACGTCCATAGAGGGATTGTCCACTTCGGCGTACAGCTTGCTGTAGCGGTCGCCAGTGCCGCCCAGAATGAGCTCTACCTTCGCACCGGTCTCCTCCTCGAAGGGCTTGACCACATGCTCACGGACCAGGGTTTCCTGCTCGGCGCCCCAGACGCCGACCACCAGGGTGCGGCCCTCGCCGATCTTGCCGGCCGGAGCCTGAGACGGGGTGGGTGCTTCGGACTGCTGAGGGGGCTCGGACACAGGGGCCGGGGTGGGGGTGGCGCTTCCCTGTCCGCCGCTGCAGGCGGTGAGCAGCATGGCCACGCCGAGTGAGAGCGCGGCGAGACGAGACATACGTTTCTTCATTGTGAGTTCCTCCTTTTTTATTGGGGTCGTTTTTAGAACCTGCGTTCATAATCGGGAAATAGCGGCTGGGCGAGGGAGCTTGTCGATCTACAGACAAAAAGCCGCAGCAATACGTCTGTGCATTGCAAGGATTTTTAACGCCGCAGACCGGCAAGATACCCGTCCAGACGATGTTGAACGGTTGTGAATACAGGTTCTTATATGACGGTGAATTCACATGAAATTCACCGGCACATACCCGCTAAATCTGAGCGGCCCGGACAAAAATGGGGGAGGCCCAGGCGGCGTTCCCGTTCTCCTGAATGGCCTTGACCCACCAGGCGGCCTCCTCTCCCTCCGGCTCCACCTGGTATTGGAGCTTTGCCTCACAGCGCTGGAACCACGCGTCTTCCTCTGCTGCCGGGGCGGGCGCCAGACAGAACTCCACCATACAGTTTGGGTTGAGGGAGACAGCTACCGTCTGTGCGCCGATCTCCGCCAGGGAGATGCTGTGGTTCCCCTGGGGGGAGAAGAAACGGAGCCTGGCGTCTGGCTGTGCGTCCACCGTGAGGATTACACCGTCATAGTCCCCTGAGGTGGTGGAGGTCCAGGTCACACAGGCCGTTCCAGCCGTTTGGATGCCCTGGTCCAGCCGATCGATGGCGTAGTTCTCCGCCGCAAGAATCCGGCCGCCGTCCAGGTAGAGAGACCCGGACCACAGGGTGGATTTGTGCTTGCCGCCAGGGATGACCCCCTTCCACCGGATCAGCACCCGGTTGGGCGCAGCTGGCTGGAGGGGCAGATCAGCTACTAGAGTTTCGCATTTGTAAATCTGAATCCGCTCCAGGGGCACAGCGCCGATGGCGTGAATCTCTAATGGCGCTGGACGGTCAAGGGCGATCTCATCCCCCATAACGGCCCCGTTTAGGGCGGTGTGGAGGTAGATGCGGTCTGAGGTGGAGGCGTAGCAGTGGCGGCGGCGCAGCGCCTGCCAGACCCGTTCCTTCGTCAAGTCCTCCGCCCAGATGCCGTAGTAGCCTGAGGCCACATCGAAGCCGCCGGAGGGGGTCTTGCCGCTGCTGGGCAAAAAGAGTCCAAGCCGGCAGGTATGGTCGTCACTAGAGGCCACAAAGCCCACCTTCAGGCGGCGGCGCATGGCCTCCAGAGCAAACCAGTCAAAGGTACCATGGTGAGAGTGGACTTCCACGGCAAAGCAAAACCGCGTGTCCAGGCAGGCCAAATTGCCGCAGCGCCCCCCCACATGGGGGACGGCCATGACATCCTCCCGCCCGGCAAAGCGCTCCCACAGGTCAGAGAGCCGGGGGGTGATCCAGGCCGGGTCCACTTGGGGCGCGGACAGCCAGTCACTGCTGGGGTAAAATGCCTCGCTGTCCTCCCGGAAGAAGATGTTGTAATCCCCGCCCCGCGGGGTACAGCCCGACCACTCATAGCCCAGATAGACCAGAAAACGGCCCTCCTGCTGATACTGTGCGGTCTTCTCCCGGACTTTGCTCCAAGTCTGGGGGGTAATTTCAAAATCATTGCCCTGCCAGCTCACCACATCCACCGCAGCTACGTCCCGGGCGAAGGTATAGTAGGCGTCCAGAGTTCCGCTGCCCAGGGTGTCTGCGTTCTGCCCGTGGAGATCCCCCCAGAAGAGCTTACACCGGTCCGAGGGCTGGCACAGGCAGGGGTTGCTCACCGCCCGCAGACTTCCGTCCTGGGCGACGGCCTCCACATGGAAGGCCCCCTCCCGGTGGACTACACAGCCCTCCACACGGAGCGCCCCAGTGTCAGACTGGGAAAAGGACACCTCATCGGGCAGGGTGTATCCCTCCTCCGGCAGGTCTGGAATACGCAGGGAGACCTTCTCCCGAAACCGGGGGCTTGGATTGCCCCACTCGTCCAGACAGCGTAGGGTGAGGGCAAAGGGGACTTCTGGAACCACAGTTCCTGGCAGGACAGCCTGAAGACTATGGGGCCACCCGGCCACCACATCGACTTTTAAGGACTCCACCAGGCGGAAAACGCCAGAACCTGTGGGATCCACCGAAAGACGGAACTCGTGGTCCTGCTCCTGATAGGACTGCGCCCGGCAACCGGGGCCGCCCTGGCTGGTGTCCCCCCAGATGATGGTGACTTCGTCGCCCTCAGCCAGAGATCCCCGCACCAGACGGATGAGCAGGCTGTTGGTATAGGGACGCACGGAGCGGTCATAGCGCAGTTCAAATTGAGCGTGTTTTGCTGTGGTGGTAATTGTAGTATAAGCAAATCCCTGTGGATTGTCAAACTGTGGCAGCTCCCAATCGCTGACCATTCTCCAGGCCAGCCGGAGGGCGCCGGAATCCTCCATACCATAGGGACCGGCCCGGTAACAAAAGCGCCAAGTAGAGACGCAGCCGGCTACCACCGGATCCTGGGGCGCCATAAAGGCGCTTCCATAGGGTGTCAAAAACGCTCCGTCCTGCATAAAAGCCTCCTAAATTACGATATGTAATCCCATTTACAGCAATCTGCAAAAATAATGGCAGTAAATTGCTTCCATCTCCCCTCCAGGGAGGGGAAACAATGTTTGCAATTTTGAAGATTGTGATAGACTCAACCATAAAAAGCAGTTAATTCGACCCTTCCAGCCGGGGCCGCAGCTGGTACATCGCCTGGTAGGTGTCGCGGAGCTTTGGATATAAGCTCTGATAGAGCTGATAGAGCGCCTGGTACTCGGCCTGATGAGAGGAGTCCGGCTGAAATACCCGGCGGACCTGCAAAAGCTCCTCCAGCGCGGGGATCGAATAGGTTCCCATACCATATCCGGCCAGCAATGCACAGCCAAAAGCCGCAGCATCGTTTTCTTCCATCTGCTCAAAGCATACCCCGGCGGCGTTGGCCTTGATTTGCAGCCAGAGGGCACTGCTGTTGGCGCCCCCTACTGCCCGGACCTTTTCTACAGTACCCTCCATCAAGTCCAAATTCTGTGCAACGGCGAAGGCCACGCCCTGCATCATCCCGTGGAGAAGCGCCTGGAGGGTGGTATCGGGCCGCAGCCCCAAATAGACACCTGTGGCCCGGTCATCATAGACGGGGGACCGCTCCCCAGACAAATAGGGGAGGTAAATCAGATTGATAGGATGGGCTGGGTCAATCTGTTCCTGCACACCATCCAGATCAACATTGGGGAACAGGGAAGACAGCCAACGGTAGCTGGCTCCAGTGCTGGAGAGCATGGGGGTCTCCAGCGCCAGCCCAGGGAGGACATGTTCGGCGTGGACGCCATCCTGTTGGAGACAGGCAGTCAGACAGGTAGAGGTGCCAGATCCATCTACTACAATTCCTGGACGGATGCCCCCCGCACCCACCGCCTCGCAGAAGGAGTCAATTCCGCCGGGAAACACCGGGATGTGGTCCGGCAGGCCGCAGGCCCTGGAGAATTTGGTGCCAGTTTCCCCCACCTGTTCCCAGGAAGGAACCACAGGCGGCATGATCTCTGGTGGAAAAAAGGGGGCACAGTCCGCCCAATCCCTCCGGCCGCGGTGGTAAAACGCGATGGTGGAGGCGGTGGAGCTGTCCATCATAGCGGTTCCGCACAGGCGGAGCAGCAGGTAATCCTTGGGATAAAAAGCCATGATTCCGGGGCGAAAGAGCGCCGGCTGATGCCGGTAAAACCAGCAGAGCTTGGCCTCGTAGGAGGTTCCATCCTTTTGGAACCCAGGAAGCTGAGTCCGCAGCTGTCCGCTCTCCTCCAACGCCCGTTTGTCCTGCCAGGTGACAATAGGGCTGTATGCCGTCCCATCCTGTCCGGCAAAAATGATACTGGGGCCGTGGCCGCACAGACCAATGGCCTGGATATCTTCCGGCTGCACCGGCGTGGTCTGAAATAGATTGTTTAGAGCGCTACGTACTGCGCTCTCGGCCGCCTGTGCAGTGTGTTCATAGGGGTTTGTATGAGCTGGATAAGCGCCCTTTGCATGAAAACGATGGTTCCCAGACAGCGCCAAAACTTTTACACTGCTGCTGCCCAGATCAATTCCAAGAAACATTGTGATTCTCACCCTTTTTTATTAAACCACAAAATACAACAAAATGCAACATGTATTCAACAGGGTAAACGCTATAGTTTTGGACGAAATCCATAAAAAGCGAAAAGATCTTCAAATCTTTTTGGAGGTTATCTTTTGATATTTTTTGGGCTTTTATTGTTTTGTGAAAAATATATCAAATCAAATATCTGGTATTTCAGACGCGTTATGGAGATTTTAGCGATGTAACTTTCTACGTTTTGTACAAAATGCTACAGACTGGGCTTCGATTTTAGTTGACACCGCTCCAACACTTCTATATGATATAGAAGTTAAGGGAGAGGAGCGGCACTATGTTAGCAGTGGAGAGAATTCGTCTAATTCAAGAGGTTATCCAAGAAGAAAAACAGGTCTCGGTCAGTTCCCTCAGTAATCGGTTTCAAGTAAGTGAGGAGACCATCCGACGTGATTTGGAAAAAATCACAAAAAGCGACCCTACAATTGTCCGGGTCCATGGCGGTGCGTATAAGGCCGGTGTATTTGACAGTGAAATGCCAGTCCAGCTTCGGGAGACCCTCTCTGTGGACCGAAAAAAAACCATCGCCAATGCCTGTATCTCTCTGATCCATGTCAATGATTCCCTAATGCTCGATTGTAGTACAACAGCACTCTACCTGGCAATGCTTATCCGTCAGCGCGGTTATAGTGTGACAGTCATTACGAATTCTCTGCGGATTATTGAAGTTCTCCAGGATTGTGACCAGATTAAGCTGATTCTGCTGGGTGGGAACTTCCGTAGAAATACGCAGTCTTTCATCGGCTATGACACTACCCATGCCCTCGAACAGTACCGGGCCGACCGCTGTTTTATCAGCTGTACCGGAATCCACCTCACCTTTGGCGTGACTGACAACAGCGAAAATGAGTCCCAGGTCCGTCAGATGATGATGCAAAATTCCAAGGAACGCTTCCTGCTCGTCGATACCTATAAATTTGGACGCAGCTACCTGAGCTGCTTGGCCGATCCCAGTGAATTCGACGCTGTTATTACCGATGTCAAACCAGACTCGGACTGGATCACTTACTTTGACGCTACCCATACCAGATTGATTTATTAGACCCTCGTTAAGTTACAGCCCTGTCCTAACGGACAGGGCTGTTGTTTAAATTTCTTCAACGTGTCAGTGGGCCTCCATCGCCTGTTCCAGCTTCGCTAAAGCTTTTTTTTCAATGCGGGACACATAGGACCGCGATATCCCGCATTTTGCGGCTATTTCCCGTTGCGTCAGCGGCTGCTGGTTTCCAAGGCCATATCGCAATTGAATAATCATGGCCTCTCGTTTGTCCAGACACTCCTCCACACATTTTCGCACCTTGATACAGGCATCTCTGGTGTCAAGCTCTTCCAGCATATTGTCATCCACACGAATAACGTCCATAAGCGATAGAGAGTTCTCATCCCCATCAAAATCCAGCGAATCGGAGAGGGATACTTCCCCCTGGAGTTTCCGCTGGCTACGAAAATACATTAGAATCTCATTTTCAATGCACCGGCTGGCATAAGTTGCTAGCCTGACATTTTTGTCTGGTTTAAATGTACTAATCCCCTTGATTAGTCCGATTGTTCCAATTGAAATAAGATCATCCTGATCTCCAGTTTGGGTGTAGTATTTTTTTAACGGAGGTAGCAAAAGGAAGGAAACTCTGGAAAATTATGGGACAAGCCACTTTCCGGGATTATGGGCGGAATATGGTGTGCCATTATATAATAATTATGGGGTGAATAATTGGGAAGCAATGGGAGGTAATTTATAACTGCAAAACATTTATAACTGCAAAACATTTACACTTTACGCATGCAATATTTATTCGTAATTATCTATCATGTCTGACAATGGCTTAATATCGTGTAGGTTATTCATAAACAGCTTGTCCTAAACATCTAGGCAAATACTCCTGATTTGAGGATTATCCTGACCTCTGTCAAACAGACGGACTACGCACTTCACCAGATCATTCACAATCAAACGACCATTCCACTCTGTATGTGATGGAGCTAAACCATTACCTATTGCCTTTATGATCAATACATATTCACATATATCTTCATCACTTTCATACAGGTAGTCCAGAATAGAGAGAATGAGCCAAAACGATTGGACAAGCAAAAAGGTGTTGTCCCAATTATTTTGGCTCATTCTTGATTATTCGTACCGAATATCGTATAATGTGATTGAGGTGAACGCATGGAACATCGTATAGCAAAGGTTAATATCTGTTCCGCCGGAGGAACTGCAGGCAAGGGTTCCAAAACCTGTAAGATTACCTTGCCCACCACATGGGTAGAGATGCTAGGCATCACAAAAGAACACCGGGAGATGGCTCTGACTTTCGACGGAACGAAGATCACCCTTTCTCAACATTTAAGCGGTCCTGATTTTGCGGAGCGGCAGTTAGCGCAAAGCCATGAGGTTCGTATTCTGCGTTTCTATGATAGGGATGATCTTTGCTCTACG
>JAAWBF010000088.1 GCA_022792555.1 Oscillospiraceae bacterium | reverse complement strand
CGGTGCCCAGCAGGGCGGGATCCGTCAGAGGCATCCCGCAGGATTGACAGAAACGCTGTGTCATAAAGTTGTCCTCCTGTTGTTGAGATGGCTCTAGGATACCCGATAAACCCTGACATCCTGTGTCAGCATATCTATTTTTTGCAGTGGTGCAGAATTTCTTCGGCCAGTACGCCCAGCCGGTCCCGCAGCTCCGGCGGGGAGAGCACCTCTACCCCGGTCCCGCAGGACAAAAGACAGCCGTAGAGCCATGGGTCCTCCGGTATGGACAGCGCCGCGGTGACGCTCCCATCCTCTTCCCGCGTGATACAGGCCGGATCGAACAGATCCAGGGCCCGGTAAGCCATCCAGGGAGCGAAGCGCAGGTGGAGTGCCGTCAAATTGGGGGATGATTCAGCGGGGAGATCCAGCGGAGGCGGGGGCTGGGGCAGGACAAAGAGCTCCTCTGTGATGGTCAGATCCAACATCCGTGTTACCCGAAAGGTGCGGTAAGCGTTCTGGCTGGTACACCAGCCCTGAAGATACCACGCCTGTCCCTTAAAGGCCAACCGGGCAGGCAGAACCCGGCGCACTCCGGTGCGGTAGGAACCGACATAGGTAAAGGTGATCACCCGGCGGTCCAGGATGGCCTGTTTAAGCCGGTCAAATTTAGCCTGTTCTACTGGGGTAGCCCCCCAGCAGGAGAGATCCACCTGGAGCCAGTCAGGGACGCTTTGACCAAAGGTTCCCGCCAGCTTGGCCAGCGCCGCCTGGTTTTCCGGGGCTTCCGCCCCTGGGAGGCTCTGGAGGGCGGTAAGGAGGCGGGCCTGCTCCGCCGGGGAGAAGGCCGCCCGGTCCAGCACCCAGTCCTCCAAGAGAAAAATACCGCCCCCACGGCCAGGAGCGGTATACACCGGTACCCCTGCTCCGCTCAGGGCATCAAGGTCCCGGTAAATGGTGCGTACCGATACCTCAAACCGCTGGGCCAATGCCTGGGCGGTGAGGTGTTTCCGTTCCAACAGCAGATAGACGATCTCAAACAACCGGCCAGCAGACATAATGGGTTCACCTCAATGGACCTGTCGTTGCATACAGGTTCAAAGTGTCTCCTCCCCCGGCTGGGGGAGAAGACACCGCTTGTTTTTATTTGCCGGAGACAATCCGGGCGGTATCGGTGGCAATGACCAGCTCCTCGTTGGTGGGGATAAGGAGGGTGCGCACGGCGGCGCCGTCGGCGGAGATATCGCGCTCTTCTCCCCGGACGTTGTTTTTCTCCGGGTCGATCCGGATGCCCAGGAAGCCCAGGTTGGCGACAATACGCTCCCGGAGCATAGCGGAGTTTTCGCCCACGCCGGCGGTGAAGACCACAGCGTCAATCCCGCCCATGGCGGCAGCGGCGGAGCCAATACGCTTGCAGACCTTATAACAGAACAGATCCAGGGCCAGCTGGGCGCGCTGGTTGCCCTGGTCAGCAGCGGCCTCGATGTCACGGAAGTCGGAGGAAACGCCGGACACCCCCAGCACGCCAGACTTCTTGTTGCACAGATTCAGAATTTCATCCACCGAGAGGTTGTGGGTTTTGGCCAGGTATTCCACAATAGATACATCAATCGCGCCGCAGCGGGTGCCCATGGGCAGGCCGTCCAGAGGGGTGAAGCCCATGGAGGTATCCACGGACTTGCCGCCGTCCACGGCGCAGATGGAGGAGCCGTTGCCCAGGTGGCAGGTGACGATCTTCAGCTCTTCAATGGGGCGGCCCAGCATGGCGGCGGCCCGGCCGGAGACATACAGGTGAGAGGTACCGTGGAAGCCGTAGCGGCGGACGTGGTCCTGCTCGTAGTACTCGTAGGGGAGGGCGTAGACAAATGCCTTGGGGGGCATAGTCTGATGGAAGGCGGTGTCAAATACGGCCACCATGGGGACACCAGGTATGACGTTCTGGCAGGCCCGAATGCCGGTGATGTTGGCTGGATTGTGGAGGGGCGCCAGAGGGATGCACGCCTCAATAGCGGCCATGACCTCCTCGTTGATAAGGGCGGAGGAGGCGAACTTCTCGCCGCCATGCACCACCCGGTGGCCCACTGCGTCGATCTCCTTCATGCTGGAGATCACACCGTGCTCGCTGCTGGTCAGGGCGTCCAGCACGGCCTGAATGGCCTCGGCGTGGGTGGGCATGGAGACGTCGGCCTCGTGCTTGAGATCCCGGCTGGGGACCTTATGGGTAAGGCGGCCGTCAATGCCGATACGCTCGCACAGGCCCTTGGCCAGGACCTCCTGGGTTTCGGGCTCCATAAGCTGATACTTCAAAGAGGAACTGCCTGCGTTGATGACTAGGACTTTCATGGAAAAATCTCTCCTTCTTGGATTGTGCTTGTGTACCTGGGATACTTATTGTAAAATGAAAAGTACACTGCTTCGTTTATCATTGTAACCTTTTTCCTGGGGAAGGACAAGCCAATTTCCTGGGAAAGTGAAAATTTTCTGGTGAAAGGGGAGGTCTATGGTGTCAGTGGCCGGAATTGTAGCCGAGTACAATCCCTTTCACCGGGGACACGCCTGGCAGATTGCCCAGACAAGGAAAATGTTGGGAGAAGATGCCGGAATTATCTGTGTCATGAGCGGACACTGGGTCCAGCGGGGGGAGTGCGCCGTGACCGATAAATGGAGCAGGGCCAGACTGGCCCTGGCAGGGGGCGCGGATCTGGTGCTGGAGCTGCCCACCCCCTGGGCCGCCTCCTCGGCGGAGTTTTTCGCCAGAGGTGCCGTCTCCATCCTGGCCGCCACCGGGGTTGTGGATACCCTCTCCTTTGGCAGTGAGCGCGGGGAGATCGCACCCCTGCGCCGGATTGCCCAATGTCTGGAGAGCCCGGCCTTTCAGGAGGCCCTGCGTGCCCTGCTCCCCCAGGGCGGTTCCTTTGCGGCCTGCCGCCAGAGGGCGGCAGACGCGCTGCTGGGTTCTGAGATCGCGGCCTATCTGGCCAAGCCCAACGATAACCTGGCGGTGGAGTATCTGCGCGCCCTCCCTCCGCAGATTCACCCGCTGGCCATTCCGCGGATTGGTGCCGAACATGACGGCAGCCCTGTGGAGGGTTATGCCTCCGCCTCTGCGCTCCGGTCCATGCTGCGGCGTGGAACGGCGGAACAGGCCGCCCCCTATCTGACCCAGCCTTGGACTGGTCTTGCTGCCGCGCTGGATTTCTGCGAGCGGGCTGTACTGGCCCGGCTGCGGAGTATGACACTGGCCGACTTTCAGGCCCTGCCCGACAGCGGAGAGGGCCTGGCCGCCCGCCTGCAAAGGGCCGCCCAGGCCGGACGCTCTCTGGAAGAGGTGTACACTCTGGCCAAGACCAAGCGCTACGCTCACGCCCGCCTGCGCCGGATGGTTCTCTGGGCTTTTCTGGGGATGACTGTCGAAGACCGCCCGAAAGAGGTCCCCTACCTCCGGGTCCTGGGGTTCGGCCACCGGGGTCAGGCACTCCTCCGCGATATGCGGACCAGCGCCAGCCGCCCCGTCCTTCTCAAGCCGGCCCATATTCGCCGGCTGTCTCCAGCCGCCCAGCGGCTCTTTGCCCTGGAATCCCGCTGTACCGACCTGTTCGCCCTGTGCTATTCCCAGCCGGGGCCCTGTGGACTGGAATTTACGACCGGTCCTGTGGTGGCGGAGCGGGAGAAGGGAGACTAAACGCTTGAGAACGCAACAGTGACACAGCCCTGACGTTGGAGCGTCAGGGCTGCTATTTTGCAGAATATATAGAAATAATATATATTTTTATTTAAAAATGCCTGTATTACAGTATTTTAGATTTTTCGTAAATCTCTGCCCGGTAACGGAAGGTAGACAGTGCCATTCCGCACACTTTTGCTGCGGCAGTGCCGGTGATCTTCCCCGCCTTCCACCTCTGGTAGGCGTCATGAAAGCACTCCGGCAGAGGGGCGGGCGGCCTGCCGAACCGGACGCCTCTGGCCTTTGCCGCAGCGATCCCCTCTGCCTGCCGCTGGCGGATGTTGGTCCGTTCGTTCTCCGCCACGAAGGAGAGTACCTGGAGCACGATATCGCTGAGGAAGGTTCCGACCAGATCCTTCCCCCGCCGGGTGTCCAGCAGGGGCATATCCAGCACCACGATGTCCACCCGCTTCTCCTTGGTCAAAATCCGCCACTGCTGCTGAATCTCCTCATAGTTGCGTCCCAGCCGGTCGATGCTCTTGATATAGAGCAAATCATCCGGCTTTAATCGTTTTACCAGCTTTTTATACTGCGTCCGGTTAAAATCCTTCCCGGACTGCTTATCCAAAAAAATATTCTGGTGCGGGACGGACATCTCCCGCAAGGCGATGAGCTGCCGGTCCTCGTTTTGCTCCCGGGTACTGACCCGGACATAGCCATATGTATTGTTAATGGTGATCAAGCCGCCTTTCCGCAATGCCGCTGCCATGAGATTTTTGTAACAAACAGGCCAAGAGCAGTATCATTTGCCCCTGGCCTGTTCAATTTGGATTATGCAGCGTATAAACGCTTGTCTATCAGGCCGGCGGGACCTTTTCCCAGGCCCGGCGGGACAGGCGGGTCAGGTCCCAGGTAGAGCGGCCCAGTCTGGCGGCTAACCGCTCCTTGGGGATACCGGCGGCCAGACTGGTGAGGACCAAGTGTTCCTGACTGTCAGGGGGCCAAGCCGCCTCAATGCGGGTCCGTAGCTGGAGGCTGTCCAGGATCTCCTCCTCAGAATTGTAGGCTTCCCCTAAAAATTCCTCCGGCGGGGCGGTATTCCAGCGGTTCAGAACTTTGGCCCAGCTGTTCATGGCGTTATGGATACAGGCACAGGCATAGGGCCGGAAGGGACGTGTCTCATCCCAGCGGCGGGCGGCATTCCAGAGGGCGATGCGGCCACACTGTAAGAGATCTTGGTCTTCACTCAGAGGAGGGAGGAAAGACCGGCGGGCGACGGCCTGCACCAGAGAGAGGTTGTCCATCACCAGTGTGTCAACAGATGCTTGCACGGAATCCCATCCTTTCTGAGCCAGCGTATACAAGGGTGACGGTGACGCCGGGATCGCTGACGGTATACACCTTGATCACTTCTAGTTGGGCGATCTGCCGGGCGCTGGAGAAGGCTAGACCGGTCAGGACCTCACAGAAAAATTCAGCCAGACTGGCCGCCTCCGGCCGCCGGACGGGCAGGTGAAGCCCGCCGGCCATGCGGGTCTGTTCCAGGGCGCCGGTGGAGGGCGGGATCTGGTGCTTCACTGTGAGGATAAGCCGGAGCGGGGCGGTCCCCATCAGGCCGGTCAGGCCGGAGGAACGCCAGCAGCGCTGAATGAGGGCGCGGTAGGCGGTGTTCCGATCCGGGGGATAGCGGTAAATCCTGCCCTGACGGATCACCAGCTTATCCGGGCCGGGGGAGACAGGAGGGCCGGGAATGGTAAATTTCATCGGCTGCCCTCCTCCCAGACGGAGCTGGTACACAGCTGGGTTTCGACGCCAAGCTCTTGCGCCAGTAAACGGGGGTCATTTTTCAACAGGCGGCCTACCCCCGCCTGAAAGCACTCCAGACACACGGCTTGCTCCTCCCAGTGATAGAGCAGCTCTCCCTGATATAGCTCTCCCTTACATCTGTCGCAGCGGTTGACGGGTGGGTCGTTCTGCGGATCCTCCAGGGGACCGCGGCAATGAAATTTCAAACTGTGGCGCCTCCTTTCAGCAAAGGACGCCGATCTCCGCCGCCTTGTCTTTTTTGCGGCGGTATAGTATAATAACCGCGTAAAAAGCGCTCTGTTTTGCCGCACGCTTCCACCTCCTCCGCAGGGAAGAAGCTGGCCGGCGGTAAGACGGGGACCGACAGGGGTTATTGGCATGGTTCTGTACAATTGTTCGGAACAATAGAGAGTATACCAAAAACTTCCCCAGTTTGTCAAGAGATAAAAGAACAAAAGTTCGGAGACGGAGAGAATACTATGGCTGCGAAGGTCGATTTTGAACGGCTCATCAGTAGAATTCAGGAGAAGGGCGTCACCCAGAGCTTTTTGTGTTCCCTGGCGGGAAAAAAAAGACAGTATATCAGCGATGTCCGCAAGGGCCATGGCTCTATCAGTGAAGAGGCCCTCGCCATTTTTGCCAAGGCGCTGGATACTACCGTGGAGTGGCTGACCGGAGAGAGCGATCAAAAGGAGGTCGCGAAGCCCATCCCGGAGGAGGTGCTGGTGGACGCCATTATTATGGGACGGGACGGAAAGACCATCCGCCGCAAGTACCCCAAGGAGGAGCTGGACACCCTCTACCGGCTGCTGGACCTCCTGCCCCACACCGATGAGGAGCTGTGATTCACAGCGATTATTGTCCAAAGCGGGCCTTCTCGGCGGCCCGCGCCGCTAAAATGAAGGGCTCAAACTGGCGGTAGAGCTTCCACTCCAAAGGGGACTGGAAGAAGTAAGAGCGTCCGTAGACCTCCATGTAGTAGGCGTCCTTTTCGTAGAGCTGCCGGAGTCGGGCCATGCGGAAGGAGGCCGCCGGGCCGCTGATGTCGCACAGCTGGGCCACCCCAAAGGCGCTGTGGACCTTTAATCCCCGCAGAACACAGGCGGGAGCTAGCAGATCGGCGGCAAAGCGGTTGGCGGCCCGCTCGACGGGGTTGTCTCTGGGGGAGGGCTCCCGGTTGATCAGCGGTCCCTGGTGGTTCAGAACCAGGTGGCCCAGCTCGTGGGCGATGGTGAAGCGCTGCCGGGCCACCGGCCTGGCTTGGTTGTAGAAGATCACGGGGACGTCCCCAATGCGGAACAAAAAACCGTCGCTGTTGTGGGTCTGAGGGCCTAGATGAAACTGTTGAATGAGGGAGTACCCCTGTCCATAGGAGCAAAGATGAATCCCCATCTGCCGGCAGATCCCGCTGACCCGCACTGGCAGGGAGCAGATCCCACAGTCCAGCAAGACTTTCCAGGTCAAGGCGATCCGCCTCCTTCCTTTGGGGCAGAGAATGGGGATAAAGCTTCCTTCTTTTGTGTCATTCTTTAATATTAGTACTTATGTTCTATTATTGCAACCGTAATGTTGCACAAAATTTGGAAATCTTTTTTGTACATTCCACAAATGCACAGGCCATAGACAGAGAAAGGAGGCGGTGCCGTTGTTGATTGCTGATTTGCACATTCACTCCAAATATGCCCGGTCAACCAGTCAGGATTGTGTTCCAGAGGTGCTGGATCTGTGGGCCAGGAAAAAGGGGATCGCCCTGGTAGGGACGGGGGACTTCACCCATCCGGGTTGGCGGACCGAGCTGCGGGACAAGCTGCTCCCAGCGGAGGACGGCCTCTATACCCTCCGTCCAGACGCCCGGCAGGGGGCTGGCGGGGCGGCGGACACCCTGTACACCCGTTTTGTGGTCTCAGGGGAGATCAGCTCTATCTATAAAAAAGACGGCAAGGTGCGCAAGGTCCACAACCTGATTCTTCTCCCCGGCCTGGAGGAGGCCGAGCGTCTGTCCCGCCGGCTGGAGGCCATCGGGAACCTCCACTCCGACGGCCGGCCTATCTTGGGCCTGGACTGCCGGGATCTCCTGGAGATCACCCTGGAGTGCTGTCCCCAGGCTGTCTTGATTCCGGCCCATATCTGGACCCCTCACTTCTCCCTCTTTGGGGCCTTTTCCGGCTTTGATAGCATTGAGGAGTGCTTTGGGGATATGACCCCTTATATCCACGCCTTGGAGACTGGCCTGTCCTCCGACCCGCCTATGAACTGGCGGCTGTCCGCCCTAGACGGCTATACTCTGGTCTCCAACTCGGACGCCCACTCCCCGGCCAAGCTGGGCCGGGAGGCCAATCTGCTAGATATTCCGCCCTCTTATGCCGCCCTGTCTGCCGCGATTCAGGAGGGGACCGGGTTCCAGGGAACAGTGGAATTTTTCCCGGAGGAGGGGAAATACCACTATGACGGGCACCGGCGCTGTGCCCAGTGCCTCTCCCCCCTCCAGGCCGAGGAGGCCCAGAATATCTGTCCGGTGTGCGGCAAGCGGCTGACCACCGGGGTGCTCCACCGGGTAGAGCAGCTGGCGGACCGGCCAGAGGGCTTTATCCTCCCGGATGCCAAGCCCTTCCAGAGCCTGGTCCCTCTGCCGGAGGTCATCGCCGCCTCGGTGGGCGGCGGGCCGGACAGCGTGAAGAACCTGGCCAAATATGAGGCCCTGCTGCACACTCTGGGGCCAGAGTTTTATATTCTGCGCCAGGCACCCCTGGAAGATGTCCGTCAGGTGGCCGGACCCTGCGTGGCTGAGGGTCTGAGGCGACTGCGGGCTGGGGAGGTGGACCGAAGCCCCGGCTATGACGGCGCCTATGGGACCATCGGCCTGCTCTCCCCTGCGGAACGGGAGAACCTCAACGGCCAGGTGAGCCTTTTTGGCCTGGATGTGCCGGTCAAGCGGCGGAAGGCCGCCGGGCAGAGCTTCCACCAGGCTTCGCAGCGCTCGATAGAACCGGAGGAGCGTCCCATGCTCCCAGATGAGGCCCAACAGGCGGCCGCCGCTGCGCCTGGGAAGGTGGTGGCAGTGATCGCCGGTCCGGGTACCGGAAAGACGCACACCTTGGTTGAACGGGTGATCTGGCTGCTGGAGCAGGGGGCCAGGCCGGGGGAGATCACTGCGGTTACCTTTACCAGCCGGGCGGCAGGGGCGCTGCGTACCCGGCTGTCTGGAGCATTAGACAGTAAGACCGCCAAGGCCATGACCATCGGCACCTTCCACGGGATCTGCCTGTCCCTGCTCCAACGGGAGGGGGTGCCGGTGCGGCTGGTGGGCGAGTCAGAGGCCCTGGAGCTTGCCGCCTCTGTACTCCGCGGTCTGGAATGCAAGACCCATCCCCGCCGGCTGTTACAGCAGATTGCCCAGCGGAAAAACGGGGTTCCGTCTGAGGAGGAGCTGCCCATAGAAGCGGAGGAACGCTACAATACCCAGCTCAAGCAGGCCGGCTTGTGGGACTTTGACGATCTGCTTCTGGAGGTTTTGAATCGCTGGCCGGATGGACATCCCCCTAGAAAACGCGGGTTTACCCATCTGCTAGTGGATGAGTTCCAGGACAGCAGTCCCTTACAGGTCCGGCTGGTGGAGGCGTGGAGCAGATCGGGGAAGAGCCTCTTTGCTATTGGGGACCCAGACCAGGCCATTTACAGCTTCCGGGGTGCCGATGGAGCCTGCTTTTCTAAGCTGATTACAGAGCAGGAGGCCCAGGTCTGCCGTCTGACCCAGAACTACCGCTCCACGCCGGAGATTTTGCGTTGTGCCCTGTCAGTCATTGGCGCCAATCCGGGACCGGAGCGGGTTCTGATTCCCCATGGTGCCTCCGGACCATTAGTCCGCTTACTGCGGGCCGAGAGCGACCGGACAGAGGCTATCTTTGTGGCCAAGGAGATCAACCGCATGGTGGGCGGTGTGGATATGCTGGAGGCGGGCAGGTACGGCGCCGAGCGGGCCCAGATGCGGGATTTTTCTGCCTTTGCCGTCTGCTACCGTACCCGGCGGCAGGCCGCCCTTTTGGAACAGTGTCTGGGCCGGGAGGGGATCCCCTGTGTCATCGCCGGCCGGGATGACTGCCTGGCCGATCGGACCGTGCGGGGGGCGCTGGCCTTTTTCCGCCTGCTGCTGGATCCGGAGTCCCCAGACGCACTGGGGACCTGCCTGCACCTCTTATGGGACTGTCCAGAGACGCTGATCCAGCAGGCGCAGGCCGCCTGGACTGCCCAGGACGGCACAGCGGAAATGCGGGCCTCCAGCGTGTCGGCAGCCCTGGGGCAGGGACCGCTGAAGCCCTGGGAGGGGCTGGTCGCCGCGTTCGCCCCCAAGGCTGGAGCCGCTGCCCCGGACAAGCTGCTGGAGGAGTGGTCCCGCCAGGCCAGGTGTACTGGTTCGGAGGCCTTGGAGCGGCTGCGGAATATGGCAGTTTTTCACCGGACCATGGGGGAATTTTTACAGACCATCGCCCTGGGCCGGGAGGGAGACCTGCTCCGCCGGTCGGGCCGGGACTACGCCGCTGGGGCTGTCACCCTGTCCACCTTTCACGCCGCCAAGGGCTTGGAGTTTCCCGTTGTCTTCCTATGCGGCCTGAAACAGGGGCTGGTTCCCCTGAATGGCCGCGGCCCGGCGGAACAGGCCATATTAGAAGAGGAGCGCAGGCTATTCTATGTGGCCATAACGCGGGCAAGGGAGGAGTTAATTCTGCTCACATCGGGTGAGCCCTCCCCCTTCCTGGACAGCCTCCCCCAGGATGCCCTAGAGAGCGGAACTGCCGCCCAGGTCAGACAGCCGGGACGGCAGGATCAGATCTCCCTGTTCTAAAAAATTAGGCGCACACATCTTGCCTGTATCTTTTCTGTGCCTCCGTCTTAGAAGGGGGGAGACAGATAAGAACAAAGGCGGCTTTTCAGATGGCGCGATTTGGCCGGAACGCCGCATTGACTTCTCCTGTATAAGCGCTTATAATATAAAGTGAGGTCCTTCCAACTCCAATGCCGCAGCTGCGGCAGGCAAACACACTCTTTCCAACGGGGAAACACAAACGCACCCTGAGACGGCTGCCAGCGTCTCAGGGTGCGTTTCTGTCATAATTACGGTTGGCCGATCCGGCAGAATCCGGCGGCGGCGCAGATCTCCTGATAGGCCCAGTGATTTGTGGGGAGGTCGGAGAAGGGACTGATGGACAAAGTGGGTGTGGACTGACGGCCCAGGGCGGCGTTGATGAGTTTGACCGCCTCTGCTCTGGAGACCGGCTGATCGGGCCGGAAGGTACCGTCTAGGTAGCCGGAGACCCAGCCCTGCTCGGCCGCGTAGGCGATGGAGGAGGCGGCCCAGTGGCGGAGGGAGACATCGGGGAAGGGCTGACTGTTCTGGACGGCGGGGTCCTCGGTGTAGGACCAGAGGAGCTGGACCAGCTCGGCCCGGCTGACGGGCTGCTCCGGCCGGAAGGTACCATCTAGATAACCCTGGGCAATTCCGGCCCACTGGGCAAAGGAGATATAAGGGGTGTACCAGGCGTCCGAGGATACGTCAGAGAAGAGGTTTTCGCCTGACGCGCCGGTGTACAACGGATTTCCCGCCTCATCCACCGTGAGACGGGCCAGCAGAGCCACCGCCTCCCCACGGGTCAGGGAGGCGTCTGGCCGGAATTTCCCGTTGCTGCCCTGGATGTATCCCTCGCTGCTCCAGGTATTAAGGCGGAGGGCTCTGGGCCGCTCGGCAGGAAGCGGAGGAGGAGGAACAGCTGTTCCGCTCTGGCCTGCTCTGCTCTCATAGAGGGCGCGCAGGGCGGGATTTCCCACCAAAAACTGATAGCGGAAGTGGGCGGCTCCTGCTACCTCCGGCAGGGTGTCGTTTAGGGCGAGCTGGGCCTCCAGGGCGGCGGTGCCGTGCCAGGGGGAGGCGGGGTCGTCACTGATCATATAGTCCGCCATACCAACATAGAGCTTGACACCAGTTCCCCGAACTGTATCGGCCCACCAGCGGGCGATGGTCTCATAATCCATTCTGTTATGGCCTATGTACCAGTAGATCTGAGGGCAGATGTAGTCAATCCAGCCCTCCAGCACCCATTTTCGGCTGTCGGCATAAGAAGCGTAGTAGGACTCAAAACCGCCGGTGGTATTCGACCCCTGGGAGAGGCTGCGCTTGTCCGCCCACACTCCAGAGGGGCTGATGCCGTAGGACAGATCCGGGTTGATGGCGTGGATCCGGGTCCCCAGGGCCTGGACCAGCTGGTTTACATTGTCCCGCCGCCAGTCTCCCAGGCTGGAAAAGCCACTTCCGCGGGCGGCAAAGGAGGCGCTGTCATCAAAATCAGTGCCAGGGTAGAAGTAGTCGTCCAAATGGATGCCGTCGATGGCGTAATTGCGGCACAGCTCCTCCGCCCCCTGGATGACCAGTTCCTGCACTTGGGGGAGGCTGGGGTCGAAGTAGAAGTTGCCCTCGTGCTGGATGACCCAGTCCGGATGGAGCTTGGCAGGGGAGGAGGGGGCCAGAGTGTCAAACTCCGCCTGGCCGCCGCGGGTGATGCGGTAGGGGTTGATCCAGGCGTGGAGCTCCAGACCCAGGGCATGGGCCCGGTCCACCCAGTAGGCCAGGGGGTCAAACCCGCCAGAGGGGGCGGCAGTCTGGCTGCCGGTCAGATAGCGGCTCCATGGAAAGAGGGTAGAGGGGTATAGGGCGTCCGCCGAGGGACGCACTTGGAGAAACACGGCGTTCATCCCTAGGGCGGCGCAGTTTTGCAGGATCTCGTCGGCCTCCTGCTGGAGGACAGCGGCGTTGGTGGTGGCCTGACTGGGGTAGTCCAGCCGGTAGACCGTCGCGACCCACACCGCTTTGAGCTCTTGTTCCGTCTGGGGCGTTTTTGTCCCCGTCCCCGCCGAGGTCCCACAGGACCCGATGAAAAGCAATACCAGCAGGACCAGCGCAAGCCGCGCCGGGTTTTTAAACCATTGCCTCATATTGATTCAATTTCCTTTCCTTTTCTCTGTGGCAGTCTGTTCCAAGAAACAGGGAGCCGGCCTTTTGTATCTGCCTGGCAAAAAGTATACCAGGTTTTGTTCTCCAGGTCATCCCCCTTTTTTATCCTAATTCTTGCACCCGACCCAAAAAGGAAGAAAATATGAGCTTGAGATTGACGCCTATAGGGCGCAATGCTGTCCCAGGATGTGGACAGCATCTAGAGCAGTTTATCTCTTCTCCATCCCCAGGATGGAGTAAAAGCTTTTGACCGTGTCAGCAGCCTTGAGGGATGTTATAGAAAAAGGCATTCGATTTTTTAAGTGTTTTTAATCTTTTCTTCAGGCCACTTTTACACCTGTGTGCTAGGATTAGGACAATCAAATAAAGGAGGCTGTGTCCTATGCTGACTCTCTTAGCCCTCTCAGGTGCCTGCCTGCTGGTTTTGGTGGTGCTCAGTGTCCTGCTGGCCATTGTGCTGACCATCATCGGCCTGCCCCTGGTGCTCCTCTTTGGCCTATTGCCCTGGATGCTGCGGATTGTGGGGGTGGTGCTCCTCTTCAAGGCCCTGTTTGAAAAGCCCACACGCTGGGAGAACTTTCTGCCTGCTGTCGGTGCATTTGCCCTGTCCTGGGTCCTGGGCTGGTTCTAGCTGTCCCCCCTTGAGGCTGGGCCCGTCTGGAGAGGTATTTCTAATCTGAACTTTTTCTTACCTTTTCCATCCCTTCCTTGACTTGTCCCACGCGATCTCGTATACTTGAATTTGTTCCCTCCCCCCAAGGGGGAGGGAACAAATTTCCCGGCGGAACCGGATGGAAGCGGAGGATCGCGATGGATGCGAAAATACTTGTGGTGGACGATGAGCCGGAGATTGCCGATTTAGTGGAAGTTTATCTCCAAAGCGAGGGGTTTACCGTCTTTACCTGCGGCACAGGTGCCGAGGCACTGGCCTGTGTGGCCGGACAGACGCTGGATCTGGCGATTTTAGATGTGATGCTCCCCGATCTGTCCGGCTTTACGCTGTGCAGTGAGATACGCCGGGATCACCACTTCCCAGTTTTAATGCTCACCGCCAAGTCGGAGGACATGGACAAAATTACTGGTCTGACCATCGGGGCGGATGACTATATGACAAAGCCCTTTAACCCCCTGGAGCTGGTGGCCAGGGTCAAGGCCCAGCTGCGCCGCTACACCAAGTACAACGAGACAGACCGTGCGGCAGACAGCCGGGATATTATCGACTTCAATGGCCTGGTGATCAACCGAAACACCCACGAGTGCTGGCTCTATGATGAGGCGTTGAGCCTCACCCCCATTGAGTTTGACATCCTCTGGATGCTCTGTGAGAACCGGGGACAGGTGATCTCCGCCGAGCGGCTCTTTGAAACCGTATGGGGGGAGAAATATCTGGACCGGAATAATACGGTCATGGTCCACATCCGCCGTCTGCGGGAGAAGATGCACGAGCCCAGCCGGAACCCCCGGTTTATCAAAACCGTCTGGGGCGTGGGCTATAAAGTGGATTAGACCGTCCCTGTAATGATGATAATTCACCCTCCCCCTTGGGGAGGGTGAAAATATAGGAGGATTTTTGTGTGAGTGTGGATTTAAGCTTTTGGAAGTATAAAGCGGATGTGGTCCATGAGGATGACAAGGTTTACAGCTTGGCATGTTGTGACGGTGAGCTTATGGAGGGACTGGAGCCTCTTCCTATTGAGGAGATTTTCAAAGAGATTGCCGCCCGCTTTTCCGATTGGGCCACTTCAGATCGCAGTCATTATGAGAAAGAGGGCAGGGGCGCGTTTGAGATTTTTACCACCCCGCAGATTGTGAGATTTGACTGTTACGGGATGCAGGACGCCGATATGAACGCACTGATGGATGTTTTGCTCGGCTTTGGCTGTCCGCTCTACGACCCTCAAATCGCCACAAGGTTTGATTCCTGGACGGATCAGTAACAGAAGACAGGAGGATTCGGATATGCAAGACAATTGGCAGGCCCAGGATAAACTGTCCGACCAGTGGTCGGGAAACACCAAGGACAGCGAACAGGTGGTGGACTGGCAGACCCAGGCGCCGGAAACACCCTATCTGGACCATCCTGCTCTGCTGGCCTTCCGCGCCCTCTACACCCACCCCAAGGACAGGGGCAATCGGAAAAAATGGATCGAATATTTTACAACAGACGCTTTTTTGGAGGTGTGGCGGGACTTTGGCTTTGCCGCAGCCCTGTGTAAGGAGGTGAGCGCCTGTCCCACCCCGCCTCACAAGGGCTTCCTGCGGGAGTTGAGCATCACCTATGGCGTCCGCTACCGGCGGGAGACTGGCCCGGACGAGCGGTTCTACTATGTACCTGGACTCCTCCCGAACGCGGATTTTGACGGGATAGGGTATATCGTCGACATTCTGAATCAGGGAGAGCCCGTCACCTGGTTGAGCCATATGGACGAGCGGATGCGGGCGGCGGCCTTTTTGGACTACACCGCCCTGCTAAACCTGGCCTGGAACGGGCTGGAGGAGGAGAACCGGCAGGCGTTTCAAGACCGGCTGGGGCGCTATCAGCGCACCTATCTGGTAGAGCGCCCCCCCAATAACGACCGTCGGTCGGAGTTTGAGATTCTTTTGCGCAGTCCTGACTGCCTGCGCCTGCTTAACTACTTTTTCAGACACGCTGCCCTGCCGCCAGAGGCCTTTCGGATGGTGTGGACCGCCCTGGACCTGGAGCACGCCGGGACGGGGAGCAACGCACGCTGGTACGGCTCTCTGCGGGAGACCGTCCTGCGCCGGGCGCCCCAGTTGGCCGGACAAAAGGTGGAACACTTTTTGGCGGCAGACAAGGCGTTCAACCTGTATAAACGCCAATCTCAGGAGCGGGACGGAGAGGATACGCCGGAGGAGCAGGCGGAGGTGGACACCCTCTTTGCCAGGGAGGACCTCCAGAGGGCCTTTCTCCAGCCAGAATTCGCCGACAAGGTGGAGCGCTTTTGGCTGGAGCCCCAGCGGAGCCTGCCCTTCTTAGCAGCGATGAAGCAGTTCTGTCTCCAGCATTCGGACAGCCCCCAGGCCTCCGCCCTCCTCAAAAAGACAGAGCTGCTTCTCCAGGCAAAGATTATTGCCCAGGAAAACAGGAGAGACGAGGCCGGGGAGGCTGTATTGGACCTCCGCTTGTCCAACCGCCCCTTTTGGCGCTATTACCTCACCATCGCCTTTCCAAATGCCAGGCCCATCCGGGACGAGGAGGGAGCCACTCTGGCCGCCTATCTGCTCCAAACCCTCTCCCCATCCCAGGACTGGTGGATGCGCTGTATCGGCTGGGCCGAGGGGGAGGACAAGCTGTACGAGCCGCCCGTCCTCACAGTTCCGCTGGGCAGCGACACCCTCACCGTCAGCCTGGGCCTGCGCTATCTCCAGTACCACTGGAACGGACAGCCCGTATGGGAGCCCTGGCTCCCCTGGGAGGAGGTGCGAGACCGCCAGGACAGTGAATTTTGGCTCCTTCTGCCCATGACCTGGTCCACCTGGTATGAATGGGAGGCGGTCCGGTCCGTTCTGCTGGACCGGCTGTCCAAGCTGCCCCTGCCGCCGGAGGTTCTGTCTCAGACCGCGGACTGCCTGACGGGTTATCTGTGTACCCGGCGGGAGGAGCCAGAGGTGGTCTTTGCGGCCCGGCGAGAGAACCGGAACCACCTCTATGTCTGCACGGTGGATGAGGACGGGATTCTCTCTTTGTGGGAGGAGACCCCCCAGGGGCGTACCCTCCTGCCGGACAGGCAAATCAGACTTTCCCAAAAGGACCTGGCTGAGACCGAGGGGGTGCGCCGTTTAGAGGGCCTGATCCGGCCTGGCGGCGATCTGTTCCTCCCCCAGATAGACCCCCTGCCTGACCTGATCTCCGCCCGGCCCAGCCGCGGCCAGGCCACCGAGCTGACCGGGTGCGCCGTCACCCTGGAGGCCCTCTCCGGCCTGCTGGCCGCCTACTGCCGGGGGGAACTGGTCCGGCTGGAGCTGACCTGGGGGAAATTTTTCCCCGATCTTCCGCCCGTCCAGGAGGAGGAAGAAATGGAGGAAGCCCAAGCCTTCCACCTGACCGGGCTGACTGGCGATTGGAAGTCCCACTGTCACTCCCTGGCTCTCCTCCGGGAGGGGGACAAATATATGTGTCTCTATTTCGACGATGAGAGGGCCTACTGGCATGGACTGGTGGGAGTCCGGGAGGAATACTACGATCTGGATTGGCAGGAGAGCTGGATGGAGCCCTTCGGCCTGACCACCGTGGAGCGGTATCACTTTCACCGGGACACCTGGGCCATCCAAGATGCTCTGCTGGAGATCCTGCCCTATTTGGCCAGAGGCGGAGAGCCATCCCAGCACATGGGCTGGTCGGTGAAGGTGATGCCGGACAAGCGGCTGGCCTACAACCGGCTTAAGCGGGAGCTGGCGGGTTTTCCGCCAGAGCGGGCCAGAAACTGGATCCGAGCGGGCTTTGAACTACCCACCCGGCCCCACCGGCTCACCGGTGAGACCATGGAGGGAAAGCCCATCCTGGAGGAGGGGACACCCCTGCTCAAGGATATTGTCCAGTACTACCTCAGCCAGTATCTCCAGGGCAAGTTGGCCGCGCTCAGCCTCCAATGGAATTTAGAGCCTATCCGCACCATCTCCTTGTACCACGAGAGGCAGCGTTGGCTCCTGGTCTGCTCAGATGAGAGCTTTGACCACTATCTGGTGGCCGACCAGAGGGCCTATCTGGATGCGGAGGGTAAGGTCCGCCAGATCTCCGTTCAAAATCAAAAGGTCCCCTTCTACCTGGTCCACAAGGGGCCTGGTCCCCTGCGGGATGCCTTGGATCTGCTCCTGCCTAATATCAAGGCGCCCGATAAGCTCCTCCAGCCCTTTGGGGTCTGGTCGCCCTATCAGCGCAGTTGAAGTGTAAAAAATTTCCCCGCCCAAAAGGCAATGTCATTAAATTAAAGATTTCCCGCACCTGAAAAAAGCACCCACCACCTTTTGAAACTGTAAAAGGTGGTGGGCACTTTTGCATAGCCTACAATATTTCCAAGACGGCGAAAGCTGCCCGGCTTTACTTCCCCATAGCCCGGTGCAGAAAGGTGACAATCTGTCCACGGGTACAAATGCTATCTGGAGAGAATGTGGTGGAAGATGTCCCAGAGGTCACACCCTTTTCCACAGCCCAAGCAACGGCACTGGCGTAATCCGTCCCGGCGGAAATATCCGTGAAGCTGACCTTTGCGGAAGGCGTGGGGCTTCCTGCCGCTTTCCACATATACGTCACCGCCATGCTCCGGGTACAGGGTATGTTTCCTCCGAAGGTCCCGCCGGAAACCATTCCCTTTTCATAGGCCCAGG
>JAAWBF010000087.1 GCA_022792555.1 Oscillospiraceae bacterium | reverse complement strand
GTCTATGGCCGGCACATCTTCTAATATGCAAGTTCCCGCTTCTTCTGAAGCGGGAACTTTTCTGATAGGATAGAAAAAAGCGGCGCCGGGCAGGCGCCGCTTTTTTTACTGGATGGAGAGATTACTCCTGCGTGTCTTCGGATTCCTCTGTGCCGGCATCTGCCGGCATAACCGGCTCCTCCGGGGGGATCTCGGTCTCTACCGGGGGGAGGTCAGCATCTTTGATATCCCCTGCGGCCTTGATCTCCGCAATCCGATTGCGGTTCTCTTCGATGTTTGTCTTGGCGGTGGTGATCTTCTGACACAGCGCCTCGTAAGCGGCGTCGGGCGCCATGCCGCGCTCGGCGTAGTAGATCTTTCCAATCTCGATGTAGGCCTTCTTGATGGCGTCCTCTTCACCGGAGTTGGCCAGATTGAGCTTGGCAATCTCCATCAGCTGTTTGGACTTGGCCATACCGGTCTGTGCCAGATCCAAGGTCTTGTCCTTTAATTCGTCAAAAAATGCCATACTTGGACCTCCTGTTCGGTTATCTGTACGGTTTCTGTGGTGCCTTGTGCCCTTATTCTATACTCTTTTTCCCATAAGTGCAAGGGGGACTGGGGGATTTAACGTCTTTTTAATCCTCTTAATGTTTTGATCATCAAATTTTTATTCTTGTAGTTTCTGCCGCGATCCGAGATGGCTGGGTACTTGACTTTCCCCCAAGCGGAGGATACAATGACCAGAGTTATGCTGCCGTGGGGGATGCGGTATAAGATTTGAGGTGTGTTTATTGGAGTTTGCCTATTTTGATGCAGCGGCGACAACGCCTGTGTGTCCAGAGGCCGCACAGGCGGCCTTAGAGGTGATGACCGGCACGTTTGGGAATCCATCGGCCCGCTATGCGCTGGGGAGCGCGGCGGCCCAGCGGCTCCAGGCGGATCGGAGCTGTATCGCGTCAGTACTGGGCTGCGGGCTGGAGGAATTGGTGTTTACCTCCTGCGGCACCGAGGGGGATAACTGGGCTGTCCGCGCAGCTGCGGCCCTAGGGGCCCGCCGGGGGAGGCATATCATCACAACCGCCATAGAACACGCCGCCGTACTGGAGCCCCTGCGGGCTCTGGAGCAGGAGGGCTGGTGTGTGACCCGCCTAAAGCCGGATCGGACCGGTCATATTTCGGTAGAGGCGGTACAGGCCGCCCTTCGGCCAGAGACGGTGCTGGTGTCCATGATGCTGGTGAACAACGAGCTGGGGACGATCCAGCCGGTGGCCAAAGCGGTTCAGGCAGTCAAAGCCTATGACCGCCAGATTTTATTCCACACCGACGCGGTCCAGGGATTTTTAAAGATCCCCTTTACCCCAGCGGAGCTGGGGGTGGATCTGCTCACCCTTAGTGGCCATAAAATCGGGGCGCCCAAGGGAATTGGGGTGCAGTATATCCGGTCGGGCCTGTCTCTGCCTCCTTTTATTCTGGGCGGCGGGCAGGAGGGAGGAAGCCGATCCGGAACCGAACCCACCGCGCAGATCGCCGCCTTGGCGGCAGCCTGTCGGGCTTGGAAGGCAGACTATCCAGCCCGGCTGGCGGCGTGTAAGGAGACAGCCTTACACGCGCTGACACAGATCCACGGCCTGGAGGTCATCACCTCCGGGGATGTGCCTCATATCTGCACCGTGAGCCTGCCTGGCTATCCCAGCGAGATGCTGGTACGCGCCCTGGGCGACCGGGGAGTCTATGTCTCTGCCGGTTCGGCCTGTCACCGGGGAAAGCCCAGCCATGTCTTTGCCGCCCTGGGGTTGCCAAAACGCAACCTCATGGGGGCACTGCGGATCTCTTTCTCCCCCCAGACCACCCAGAACGAGATCGCCAGGCTGTGTACCGCTCTGCGAGAGATTATGCAGGAGCGGGTCCCCATGAAATAGGGCGTGTCTGCGCACCTATAGCCAGCGTGTCGAAAAAGTGACGAGCACTTTTTCGAGCTGAGTTGCGGGCGCAAATTCTGCGAGGGTTTTTTCGACAGTCTGGGTTTCCCCGCCCGCAGGGCGGGGAAACATTAACCGCTTTTCAACTGTGTTGACAATACGAATTTCTTGGATGGAGGCAGTTTCTTTTATGCTTCAAGCCCTCAAGCAGCCCCGTGGCTTCTATCGGAGTGTCGCCCGGCTGGCTCTGCCCATTTTGCTGCAAAACCTGATCACCACTTCTCTGGGATTGGTGGATACCCTGATGGTGGGAACTTTGGGGGAAGTCCCTCTGGCGGCTGTGACGCTGGCCAATATTCCGGTGTTTGTGATTCAGCTGGTGGTCTTCGGTCTCCAGAGCGGGTCCTCTGTGCTGTTGAGCCAGTTCTGGGGCAAGCAGGATTTGGAGAACATCAACCGGGTGATTGGAGTTGGCTTCTATGTGGCGGGGATCTTGGCTGCCCTCTTTGCCCTGGTGATGGGGCTCTTCCCCCGGACCTTGATGGGGCTGTTGACCCCGGACAGCACTCTGGTGGCCTTGGCCGCCCAGTATGCCCGCATTGTGGGGGTGTCCTATCTGCTCAACAGCCTGACCGGCGTCTATACCGGCGCCCAGCGCAGTATGGAGAACCCCAGGCTGGGACTGATTGTCTTCTCCATCTCCATGTGTACCAACACCTTTCTCAACTGGGTGCTCATCTTTGGCCGTCTGGGCGCCCCCGCTCTGGGGGTGGTGGGGGCCGCGCTGGCCACCCTGACCGCCCGCATTGTGGAGTTTGTCATCACAGCGATCTATGCCATTGTCAACCGGCGTTTTAAGCTCAAGCCCGCCCTGCTTCTGCGGCCCGGCCGGGCGCTGCTGGTGAAGTTTCTCCGCTACTCCAGTCCTGTGGTGTGCAACGAGGCCCTGTGGGGGCTGGGAGTCTCCCTCCACAAGGTCATCATGGGCCATATGGAGCACCCGGCGGAAATCCTGGCGGCCCGTGCCCTGTCGGGCAACATTGAAGATATTCTCCAGGTGGCTATCATCGCTCTGGGCGGTACCACAGCGATTCTCATTGGCCGGGAGATCGGATCGGGACAGCGGCGGGAGCGGGTGTATTCTATGGCGGTCTCCCTGACCGCCATGTCTACCATATGCGGTGTGATCCTGGGTGTGCTGATGATTGGGGCGGCGTGGCTGATTTTGCCCAGATGGGTCTATCCCTTCTTTCAGCTGTCCAAGCTGGCAGGGGGGATTGCCTCGCTGATGCTCACCGTAACTGGCGCGTTTCTCCCTCTGCGGGGGTTCAACAGTGTGGCCATTGTAGGGGTCTTCCGGGCCGGGGGAGATGTGCGGGCTGCTATGATTTTGGACCTCTTTCCTCTGTGGCTAGTGGCCCTCCCCCTGGCGGCTCTGTTTGGACTGGTGCTCCAGTGGGGCATTTTGTGGGTCTGTCTGAGCGTGGCCATGGAGCAGGTGGCAAAGTTTATCCCAAACCTCCGCCGGTTCCGCTCCCAGGTATGGATCAACGATGTCACTCAGCTTGTAAAGGAGGGGTAAAACAGCCCTCAATCGGCGTGCCCCCAGGCACACATGAAATTAAGAGCAGTTCTCAAACTTGCTGATACTGTCTCTACCTCCGGAGAGGGTAGAGACAAGTAAAAGCACGATTGCTAGTTCTGAGAGCTGCTATAGGAAGTGTTCACATGAGCCGCAAGGTATTTTCCGCAGCCTTTCCCGTCACCCTTCCAGTATTGATGGGGTATTTGTCCATCGGAATCGCCTTTGGACTGATGCTGGAGCGGATTGGCTACAATTTTATCTGGGCGTTTTTTATGAGTTTGACTATCTACGCCGGGTCGGGACAGTATTTGGGGGTGGAGTTGCTGGCCACCGGGGCGGTGCTGGCCGACGTGGCCCTGCTGACCCTGTTGATTAACTTCCGGCACCTGGTCTACGGGCTGTCTATGCTGGAAAAGTTCCGGGGGATGGGGTGGCGCAAGCTGTACATGATGTTCTCCCTTACCGATGAGACCTACGCACTCCTCAGCGGCGTTCAGGCTCCGGTCGGGGTGGACCCTAAGCGGTTCTATTTCTGTGTGGCCCTGCTGGACCACAGCTATTGGATTTTAGGATCGGTGATCGGCGCGGTAGCGGGCGCCCTTCTCCCTCTTGATATCACCGGCATCGACTTCGCCATGACCGCCCTGTTCGTGGTCATCGCCGTGGACCAGTGGAAGACCTACAAGCACCACCTCCCCGCTCTGCTTGGGGCGGGGGCCACTCTGTTCTTTCTCGTGCTGGCGGGGCCGGACCAGATGCTCCTCCCCTCCCTGGGGGCCATTGTGTTGGGCCTTCTGGTCCTTCGGGAACGGCTGGACAGGCCGGAGGAGGTCCGAATCACAGACTCTGACCGGAAGGAGGGGACCGTATGAGCCTCACCCCAGGACAAGCCATTGCCTCTATCGCTGTTATGGCGGTTGTGACCTTTCTCACCCGCGCACTCCCCTTTCTGCTCTTTGACCGGGGAGAGTCGCCCCCCAAGCTGGTGCTCTATTTGGGCCGTGTCCTCCCCCCGGCCATTATCGCCATGCTCATTGTCTACTGCCTGCGGGGGGTGCAGTTTTCCGCTGCCGCCGGATGGATTCCTCAGTTTCTAGCCGTTGCGGCAGTGGTGATCCTGCATGTGTGGAAGAAAAACAACCTGCTCTCCATCTTTGGGGGGACCATTCTCTATATGGTATTGGTACAGGTGGTCTTTGCCGGATAAATAGATATGGTCTCTGCTCCCTCCGGGGGCGGAGACCAGTACGTGCTATAAAATCGGGGGACGGCCATTGTTTGAAAGGAGGAACTCCATATGGATCGAAAAGCAGTCGCCAAACAGACGGTTGCAATTCTGGATCAGGGTTATTATGACGGACCGGACGGGCGGGTTAACCTGGAAAAATTACAGGCCCGGATGGTTGCGGACAGCGTTCTCGTGACCCCAGAGCAGGGGGAGGAGCTGCTCAAGAACTACCCGGCCGGAGCGCGTCCGTGTACCTGGCATGCAAGCACCTGGAACTGCGCCACCGTTGAGGGAATAGAACGCCTGGCCGCGGCGGGGAAGCCTCCAGCGGTGCTGAACTTTGCCAGCGCAAAGAATCCCGGCGGTGGCTTTCTCAACGGAGCAATGGCCCAGGAGGAGAGCCTGGCTGCCTCCAGCAGTCTCTATCAGGCCCTTTTGGCCCATGAGACCTACTACCGGGAAAACCGGGCCTGCGGCACCATGATGTACACAGACTACGCTATTTTTGCCCCCGGCGTCCCCTTCTTCCGGGACGGGCAGTTTGCCCTGCGGGGGACTCCCGTACTGGCCGATGTACTCACCCTGCCCGCCGTAAACATGGGGCAGGTGATCCTCAAGGGGGAGGACCCGGAGCGGGCCAAAGCGGTTATGCTCCGCCGGATGAAGCTGGCGCTGGCCCTGTTTGCCAGACAGGGCTGCCGGCACCTGGTTCTGGGCGCCTACGGCTGTGGAGTGTTCCGCAACGACCCGGATGTCATCGCGGCTGGCTGGAGCGAGTTGCTGCATACCTGTTTCCAGGACCAATTCGAGACGGTGATCTTTGCGGTGCTGGACCACTCCAAAACCCAGCGCTGTATCAAGGCTTTCCAGGCCCTGACAGAGGCTTGAAGGCTCGAGCCATGGACAGCACGGCGGACCGGCGGGGACATTGTCCCCTGCACAGGCGGCCCCTACGCATACCGGAACGCAAGGTCCACCGGACAAGCTTCAAACAAGGTCCAGTCGTCTGGCCAGTTCTTCCGGCGGGATCCCTATGATCAGCAGCGCCCCTGCCGTAGCCAGAAAGGACTGGGGAGAACAGCCTGTCGGGAGGGAGAGTATCACCTCCTGCTGGTCAACTACAGCGCCAGCTAGGGTGATCAGCTCCCGCTGGATTGCAAGGCAGATTTGACGGCCCTCCAGACTGGAGAAGGTGAGGGTATCCTTGGGCGAGGGGCCATAACTCACCGTACAGCCGCTGTGAAGCCTGCGGGCTAAGGGCCCGGCTGTGCCGGGGAGGAGTACGATAGGGCATCCCACCCCGCCGGAGCTTTGCGGGAGATCCGGTCCAATGACCAGCAAATCCAACGGGTCATGGTCACAGAATGCCACCGGTGCTCCCGCAGCCCCGCGTACAATGGCGCTCACAAGCCCCTCGTCTTGGGTCCAAAGTCCCACTGAGAACAACCAAAACCACCTCCTGCATATCCGGCTGCTTTCAGTTTGTACAGTTTTCCGTGTTCTATGTGTTTTGGAGGCGGCGAACCTTTCAGTGTTAGAACACTGCCTCCACCCAGAAGGGGGGAGGAGGCCAGTAAGCGCTCTATAGAATGTCAGCACAGCAGTCTGTGCACGCAATACAGAGGAGGAGAGACAATGCAGTTTATCTGTTATCCAAAGTGCAGTACCTGTCAAAAGGCCCGCCGCTGGCTGGAGAATCACGGCCTGGAATTTACCCTGCGGGATATCAAGGAGGAGCGGCCCAGTCAGGCCGAACTGGCCGCCTGGCAGACCGCCAGCGGACTGCCGCTCAAACGCTTTTTCAACACCAGCGGCCAGCTCTACCGGGCGCTGGAGCTGAAGGACAAGCTCCCTAGTATGAGCCAAGAGGAACAGCTCGCTCTGCTGGCCTCTGATGGGATGCTGGTTAAGCGTCCTTTGCTGGTGGGAGATAGCTTTGTACTGGTGGGCTTTCGGGAGAATCAGTGGGCGGAACAGCTACTGGCGCCATGAAAAACACCACCCTATGCTACTTGGAACAGGACGGCGCCTGGCTGATGCTCCACCGGGTCAAGAAAAAGAGGGACGAAAACCAGGGAAAATGGATCGGCGTGGGGGGTAAGTGCGAGGAGGGAGAGAGTCCTGAGGACTGCCTGCTCCGGGAGGTCCAGGAGGAGACCGGTCTTACCCTGACCTCCTACCGTTGCCGGGGCCTTGTCACCTTTGTCTCTGACCAGTGGCCCACTGAGTATATGCACCTATTTACTGGAGACAGTTTTTCGGGCACATTGGCCGACACCTGTGAGGAGGGGATTCTGGCCTGGGTGCCCAAAGCCGAGGTGCCTGTGCTCCCTCTATGGGAGGGGGATCGGATCTTTCTCCGCCTCCTAGAGGAGGACCGGCCCTATTTCTCCCTCAAGCTGGTCTATCAGGGGGAGCAACTGCTCCAGGCCGTCTTGGATGGAACGGACTTAGAGATCTATAGCAGTCTACCCAAATAATGACAGTCAATTGCTTCCCCCAGACTGTCAAAAAGCCACGCAGAGTTTGCGCCCGCAGGCGCGAAAAAAGTCAAATTCGTTTTCCACGGCGGCGTGTACGTCAGGGAAAACACATCTCACTTTTTTGACAGTCTGGTTTCCCCCTCCCCGGAGGGGAGGGGGAAACAGTGTCAGCAATTTTGAAGACTGCTATAAAAACCAGCGGGACTGCCCATAATTCTGGACAGTCCCGCTATTTTTGTCTGTGTTCAAGGTCTATCAGTTGTCTCCGTCTACCCACTCCTTGAACTGGTCCCAGAGCTCCAGGGCTCTGAATTTGAGGAGATAGCCCTCCTCCTCGCCGGTGATCAAGGCCACCTCCTGTTCGGTCAGGCCGCTCTCCGGGGCGGCAGCCTCCGTGACTGAGCCCAGGCACAGGGGCGGGAAAATGACGCACCACCAATTATGGCCTGCACCGGAGCCAATAACTACCCGCAGAGCGGTATATTCCCCCGCCGGGAGGGAGAACTGTGTGTACTGCCGGGTTGGAAAGTGGACCTGATGTTCCAGAGAGGCGGTCACAGGATAGGTGTACCCCGCCTCTCCCACAACAGCGGCCCCGGCGGAGGCCAGATCTTCCAGGTGTCCAGCCAGGACTGCTTCGGCCTCCTCCGGCCCTGCGCCAGCAGGAATGAGCCCTGCGGCCTCGGCCAGCACGGCGTCCCGGACCCGGAGCTTGAGGGCCTGATCCGCTTCGGTGTCCGAGTTGGCCACCACATGGAGACGTACCAGCTTCTGGGCTAGGGCGGCCTGCTGGCCATCCAGCCAGACCCCAACTAAAATAGAGACAGCCAGGCCCAGCAACAAGGCAAGCTCCCAGCGGCGCAGACTGCGGCTGTGTGTCTCCTGTTCCTTTATCCAATCCATAACATCACCCTCAACCTTTATGTTTCATTTGTCTGCTTCTATTGTTGACGGGGATGGTTTCTTTTAATCAGTGAAACCCAAAAAATAACATTAAAACATCGGGGATGACACTGCAACAATTGGACCGCTTGGATCGTTCTTATAGTAGAGCTTCGAGGTTCTTATTATGGCAGTCTACAGCAGGCGGGGACGTTCTGCTGTGGACACGGCTTAAGGTGTGTAGATTGCAGCTATACTGCCCATGAGGGGGCACGGCAAGAGAGGAGGCTGTTCATTTGATAGAGACCGGTGAAATGGAGGCGCTGGTGCGGCGCCATGAGCACAGTCTGTACCGTACTGCGCTGGCGATCCTGGCCAATCCCCAGGAGGCGGAGGACGCAGTGCAGGATACCTTTGTCAAATACTTGGAAAAACGGCCGGTCTGCCCCGATGAGGCCAGAGAGCGGGCCTGGCTCCTGCGGGTGACGGTGAACGGCTGCAAAACCCGCCTGCGTTCCCCTTGGCGGCGCTCAGTGCCCCTGGAAGAGTGGGTGCCCGCCCCGGCCCCGGAGGAGAGTGTGGCCCTGGAGGCAGTACTTGCTCTTCCGCCCAAGGAGCGCACAGCCGTCCATCTGTTTTACTACGAGGGCTACCAGACGGCGGAGATCGCCGCCCTCACCGGCGCGGCGGAGGGGACAGTGCGCTCCCGGCTCTCCAGGGCGAGAGTCCGCCTGAAACATTTACTGGAGGGAGAATGAAGATGAACCGTTACTGTTCGTATATGGATCGCGTCCGGCTGGATGAGGCCGCCCACCGGCGGCTGATGGATGGGCTGTCCGGGAGACATCCTCCAGCCAGCCGGCGCAGATACGCCGCCCTGGCCGCCTGCTGTACCCTAGTCCTGCTGGCGGGGGCCTATACTCTGTTCCGAATCGCTCCTGTCAGCACTCCAATTCACTCCCAGCAGCTGGGGGAGGCCCTGCCGCCCTCTGATCCGACAGGAGGCCCGGAGACCTCCCAACCGGACCACACCTATACCCTGGTCCCTGAGGACCCCTTCCACGGCCAGCCCCACGGATTTTTCGATGTCCCAAGTATCGACTATACGGACTGCACCAGCCGCAAGACCTTTGCAGCCTCCATCGCCCTGCCCCAGGGCTCCTTTCAGGAGGAGATGACCGCCCAGGAGATCATCCAGGCGTTAGGCGGGACCGAGGAGGTCCCCTGGTCACTGCTGTGGGCTGGGTTCGGCCTGGACGGGACCGTCCACTATGACGGCACAGGGCAGGTCTGGCAGGCGGTCATCACTGGGGAGCGGGGAGAAGAGTCTTTTACGCTGGTGCTGGCCCCTGATGCCCTGCCCGTCAACGATGTGGTCTATGACGGAGTAGAAGCAGTGGATTACAACGGAATCCCTGTCTATGCCTACTGCGTCCACTACGACAGGGACGGCGACGGCAGAGAGGAATATGTCACCACCCTGGAGTTTCTGGCCGGGGAGACCGGCGCACGTTTCACCTATGTCAGCCGCGATGGGGACAATTATACCTGGCTGCCCTCTGTCTTTGCCCAAAAAAATGCCTGTCCGGACGGCCCGCTGACCGTAAAACACCTGGTCCCCGATGAAATCCCAGAGTGGCGCAGTGAGTCCCTCACCGAGGCACAGGTCTACCAGGAGGAGCTGGGGGCCTGGCTGCCCCAGGCTCCGGTGGGTTTCCGGTTTGAGTCGGCCCACCGGGAGCTGGGCCAGGATCGGGATTGGCTACAAGTCCTCTGGACCCAGGGCTATGACTACCTGGACGTCACCGTCAGCAGGCCCC
>JAAWBF010000086.1 GCA_022792555.1 Oscillospiraceae bacterium | reverse complement strand
GCCGGCGCTCGGGCCGGACCTCGATAGGCACCTGGTAGGTGGCGCCGCCCACACGGCGGGCCTTGACCTCCCGGGAAGGCATGATGTTCTCAAGGGCCTGGGTGTAAACCTCCATGGGTTCCGTGCCAGTCTTGTCCTTGATGATGTCAAAGGCGCCGTAGACCACCTTCTGGGCCACGCCCTTCTTTCCGTCCAGCATGATGCTATTGACCAGCTTTGTCACCAGGACGGAGTTATACAGCGGGTCGGGCAAAACCTCCCGCTTGGGTACGTTACCTCTTCTGGGCACTTTGCTTCCCTCCTTCATAGTATGATTTCATAGGTACTCGAAGGGTTTTCCCCTTTCGATCGCTCAGAGCGGGAAAAACTCCCCGTGTAAGACAAGTGCCTGCTTGTCCAGTGCCCGCCGTGGAGGTCTACCCAATTCTATGAATAAACGCTCTGCGGCAAGGCGAACTGCCTTGTGCGCATGCTGCGCGAATACATCTCAAAAATTGCGGGGGATTGACTTACTTCTTGCCGGCCTTGGGACGCTTGGCGCCGTACTTGGAACGGCCCTGCATACGGCCATTGACACCCTGGGTATCCAATACGCCGCGGATGATGTGGTAACGCACACCGGGCAGGTCCTTTACACGGCCGCCGCGGATCATGACCACAGAGTGCTCCTGCAAATTGTGGCCCACACCTGGGATATAAGCCGTGACCTCGTAGCCGTTAGTCAGGCGCACACGGGCGATTTTCCGCAGCGCGGAGTTCGGCTTCTTGGGGGTCGAGGTACGCACCGCTGTACACACACCTCTCTTCTGGGGAGAAGGCAGATTGGTCTCGCGGTTTTTCAGGGTGTTCAGGCCATGCTGCATGGCGGGGGAGTCGGACTTGTAGGTCGCGCGCTCACGCCCCTTCCGAACAAGCTGGTTAAACGTAGGCATAATGTTCCTCCTTTCTGAGATACTGACAAAGTTATATTTTAACAGAACAGCGGATAAATATTCTGCTAAAATCGTTTTTTTAGCGCAGGAGGGCGGCAGCCGCACTTCCCACGGCAATTCCACAGGCGGCGCCCAGCTCCTTCATGGAGGCTGTCCGCGCCACCGGAACGCCCTTTTCCTCACACAGACGGGCCACCGGCTCGATGACACGGGGGTCGGCATCTCCGGCTAAAAAGACTTGCGCGGCGTTTCCGTCAAGCAGCGCCCGTTTCGTCTGCTTCACACCAACCACCCTCTGCTCCGAGGACCGCCCTTTCAGTTCGGAAAGCATATCCACCCCTCCAGTCTCTTGAGCTGCAAGGGAAACCGGCGTTTTCCACACCGTTTTCCACATTGCCCAGATATACCTGCACAATTTCGGATTATAGCATAGATAATTTGGTAAGTCAAGCCGGAAATTTCCTATGAATTCTCCAAATACATGGCGGGAAAGACGCTGCCTCTTGTCCGTTTTTACGGGAGGGCATCCGCCCACACGTTCATACAATTTTTTGATTTCTCTGGTAGAGCAGGACCAGTCCCTTGGTGAGGAGATCCGGATCGTAGATGTGGGGGTGGATACACAGAGGGGAGACATAGCGGGCCAGGCCGCCGGTGAGCACCAGAGCTGCCGGGGCGCCCAGCTGGGCCTCAAAGCGGGCGGTCAATCCATCGATCATGGCGGCGGCTCCGGTGACAGCTCCCACCTGCATACATGCTGTGGTATTGCGTCCAATGGCGTCTTTCGGCGTACACAGGGGGACGTCTGGCAGCTGGGCGGCCCGGCTACTCAAAGCCCTCAGACCGGTCTCCACCCCTGGGGCGATGACACCCCCCAAAAAGACACCCCCCGGCCCAATGACATTAAATGTGGTAGCGGTCCCCAGGTCCACCGTGACGGCGGGGAGGGGAAGGCAAGCCGCTGCCCAGGCGGCGTCTACAATTCGGTCTAATCCTACGCGATCCGGCTCTGGGATATCCAGACGCAGGCCGGTGTCGCTCTTCGCCGTGAGGAGGACGGGCTCCCGGCCCAGCAGACCCAAAACTGCCTCCCGGAGGGGCTGTACCAGACAAGGGACCACGCTGGAGAGGATCGCTCCCTCCAGACAGCCCAAATCAACCCCGGCCAGAGCGGCACGCAAGCCGGCCAGATACGCGTTCCCATCCTGGCTGGGGTTTGTCTCCAGGCGGGTGGTGCTTTGGACAACCACAGCTCCATTCTCCCAGGCCCCAACCCCCAGGCTGATGGTGGTGTTTCCAATGTCAACCGTCAGGATCATTGGTCTCGCCGCCGCTGAATGGCGTCCAGCAGCACCCCGGCCACCGCATCCTTGCCCATCAAGGGGAGCTCTTGGGCGCCGTCCCTGGTAATCAGGGTGACGACGTTGGTCTCCACGCCGAAGCCCGCTCCCGCTACCTTTAAATTATTGGCCACAATCATGTCCAGTTTCTTTTTCTCCAGCTTGGCGGCAGAGTTTTCCAGCATGTTCCGGGTCTCCATGGAGAAGCCGCAGACAAACTGTCCCGGTTTCCGGTTTTGGGCCACCCAGCCCAAAATATCGTCTGTCCGCGCCAGCGGGATGGACATGTCCCCCTCAGACTTTTTGAGCTTATCGTCCGCAACGCTGGCAGGGCGATAGTCCGCTACGGCGGCGGCTTTGATGAGAATATCGGTATCAGGCAGGGCCTCTTGGACAGCGTGGAACATCTCCAGCGCGGTTGTCACAGGGCGCAGGATAGTAAAGGGGACGGGGGACAGGGCGGTGGGACCTGAAATCAGTGTCACCTTAGCCCCCCGTAGCATGGCCTCCCGTGCGATGGCGTACCCCATGCGGCCTGAACTGTGGTTGGTGAGATAGCGCACCGGGTCCAGGGCCTCCTGGGTGGGACCGGCTGTCACCGTCACCCGGACCCCATCCAGATCGTGGGGGCGGGCGATCTCCCTGGCAATGTAGTCCAGCAGAATTTCTGGATCGGGGAGCTTGCCGCGCCCCACATCCTGACAGGCCAGCATGCCGCTGGCCGGTTCGATGATCGCAAAGCCGTAGCGGCGTAATGTGTTCAGGTTGTCCTGGGTGACGGGATTTTCCAGCATTGCGGTATTCATGGCCGGGGCAACGAGCTTTTTACAGGAGGCGGCCAGTACCACGGTGGTGAGCATATCGTCCGCAATGCCGTGGGCCAGCTTGGCGATCACATTGGCTGTGGCCGGGGCGATCAAAATCAAATCCGCCGCCTTGGCCAGGGAGATATGGGTCACATCGTACTGAAAATTCCGGTCAAAGGTGTCTACCACACATTTGTGGTTGGTGAGGGTCTCAAAGGTCAGAGGGGTGATAAATTGCGTGGCGTTTTGGGTCATGATCACATGGACCTGGGCCCCCGCCTTGCGCAGGGCGCTGGCCACGTTCGCCATTTTATAGGCGGCGATTCCCCCCGTTATCCCCAGCACCACACATTTTCCTTGCAGCGATTCCATTTGCAGGTTCCCTTTCAAAATCTCCCGTAATCGAGCAGGGGCCGGTGTTCTCACCGGCCCGTCTCTCGTTCTCTCAGGAGCCGGGACACCGGCCCCTGCTCAATTTATGGGAGAACTCTTTTTCTCAATTCATATCCTTGAGCAGGCCGTGCCGCTCGTAGGTGGTCAGCCGGGAGACATGGTTCTGCTCGTCTACAAACACCACATTGGGGTGGTAGCCCTGGAGTTCCTCCGGTGTCATCTGGGCGTAGGCCATGATGATAATTTTGTCCCCCACGCTGACACAGCGGGCAGCCGCGCCGTTGAGGCAGATCATCCCCGACCCCCGCTCGCCTGCGATGGTGTAGGTCTCAAAGCGGCTGCCGTTGTTGACATCCACAATTTGGACCATCTCGTATTCATAAATCCCGGCGGCATCTAGCAGATCCTGATCCACTGTAATGGAGCCCACATACTCCAGCTCGGCCTGGACCACCGTGGCCCGGTGAATTTTTCCCTTGAGCATATTGACTGTCATCTGCTCTCAGCCCTCCACAGTAAAGTTATCAATGAGTCTGGTCTTGTCGAAATAGACCGCCATGGCCACCAGTACGCCAGGCTTGATGGTGTCCACCGGCTCCATGGTCACACCGTCCACGGCGGACACATAGTCAATGCGGGCCAGGGGTTCGCGCCCGATGTGGTCCGTCATAGCGCCCACCAGCTTTGCCGCGCTGGTCTCCCCCTCTGCCGCCAGCCTTTGCCCTAGGGCGACGGCCTGGGAGAGGACCAGGGCGGCCTTGCGCTGGTCTGGGTTGAGGTAGGTGTTCCGAGAGGATTTGGCCAGGCCGTCCGCCTCCCGGACGATGGGACAGCCGATAATCTCAATGCCGTAGGACAGCTCCCGTACCATCCGGCGGATAATGGCCAGCTGCTGGGCGTCCTTCTGACCAAAGAATGCCTTATCGGGCTGGACGATATTAAAGAGCTTGGAGACTACGGTACACACACCCTTAAAGTGGGTGGGCCGGGTCTTGCCGCACAGCTGCTTGGGCATATCGGACTGGATCTCCACATAGGTGGCCGCGTCCGGGGCATACAGCTCAGATACGGCGGGATAGAAGACCATGTGGCAGCCGTGCTCCTCCAGCAGTGCGCAGTCGTGGTCAAAGTCCCTGGGGTAGGAGTCCAGATCTTCATTGGGGGCGAACTGGGTTGGGTTGACGAAGTCGGAGGCCACCACCCGGTCGCACATTGAGACCGCTCTGTCTACCAGACTGGCATGCCCCTCGTGGAGGTAACCCATGGTGGGGACCAGGCCCACAGTCAGGCCCTCTTTTCTCCACGCCGCTACCTGGGCGCGGACCTCTTGTATGGTTGTTGCGATAATCAAGGCTTGTGTCCTCCTCTATCTTTATCCCGCATGGGTTGGATAATCCCGGTCCAGTCCGGCTAAAAAGTCATCCGAACAGTCCCCATCTGGATAGGTATGCTCATCCGTGGGAAAGGTTCCCGCTTTGACCTTACTGTCATAGGCATGGAAGGCATCCTGCATCAGCTGGCCTATTTGGGCAAATTGTTTGACAAACTTCGGTTTGAATGCCCCCGACATACCCAGCATGTCCTGATAGACCAGCACCTGTCCGTCACAACCGTTGCCCGCACCGATGCCGATGGTGATCATGTGGGTTTTCTTTGTAATCAGAGCGGCCAGCTTGGGGGGGATGCACTCCAGGACCACCATAAAGGCCCCGGCCTCCTCCACAGCGAGGGCGTCCTCAAGCACCCGGCGGGCCTCAAGCTCTCCCTTACCCTGGACGGTAAAGCCGCTGATGGCATTGACCGATTGGGGGGTCATCCCGATGTGGGCGCAGACCGGAATGCCGCTCTCGGTGATGGCTTTGATCTGGGCGCACACCCGCTTTCCGCCCTCCAGCTTGACGGCGTTGGCCCTACACTCCTTGATAAGCCGCCCGGCGTTCTCCAGGGCCTGGACAGGGCCGGCCTGGTAGCTCATAAAGGGCATATCCGCAATCACAAAGGCCCGCTGGCAGGCCCGGCATACACTGCGGGCGTAAATGACCATCTCATCCATGGTGACAGGCAGGGTGTCCTCATAGCCCTGCATGGTCATCCCCAGGCTGTCGCCTACCAGAATGGTGTCAATTCCGGCCCCGTCCACAAGACGGGCGGTGGAGTAGTCGTAGCAGGTGAGCTGGGAAATGCGCTCTCCTTTGGCCTTCATCTCCAACAAGGAGGCAACGGTATTTTTTCTCATCTTCATCAGTACGATCCTTCCTTTTCTTCCTTCAGACACGCCAGGAGGGGTCCATAGTCCAGCTCCGGGTGCTTCTGCCGGGCCATTTGAACCAGCTTTTGAGAGACAGTCCGGTAACGCAGCTGAGTCTCTCGATCCGGGAGACAAGCCAGATGCTTGACTGCCGTGGCGGTGTCACAGCGCTCCACCGGGCCGGTGAGGGCCTGGATCGGGCCGTCCTGGAGGATATGCGTTATATTACTGCGCAGCAGCGGGGTGATGGCCCGCAGACCCTCCTCCTGGGAGAAGCCGCAGGTCTCCAGCAGCTCCAGGCTCTCCTGCACCAGGGCGCAGACCAGATTGCTGGCTATGGTACAGGCGGCGTGGTAGCGTACCTTTCTCTCTGCGGGAAGGATCTGTACCGTGGGACCCAGGGATTGGAGCATGCTTTTCCAACGCTCTAAGTGCGGCCCGGTCCCCTCCAGGCAAAAAAACGCATCCGCCAATTCCCGGTAAGTTTCATACTTACTGCTGATGGGAAAAAGCGGATGGATGGAATAGCCGCAGGCGCCCCTTTGACCAATTCCGGGGAACGCCTCCCCGGCGGTCAGGACGCCGCTGCAATGACAAATTTGCTTTTCTGAGAGCTCAAAGTCCTCTAAAGACCGGTAAACCGGGAGGATCGCCCTGTCTGGCACCGTTAAAAAGAGTGCGTCACTCTCCTGGACCAAAGACGCTAAGGAATCATATGGCCTGGTATGGGTAAACAACGCCGCCTCCTGGGCTGATTCTCGCTGCCTGCTGTAGTAGCCGGTCAACGGAACGCCGCCCTGGGCAAAAAATTTGCCCAATGAGAAGCCCACTCTTCCCGCTCCAATAAAACCAATCTTCACGCGATCACCTTCTGCTGCAAACGATTCTCCCCTGCTAGGGGAGGTTTGGCGCTCCACAGGGGGGCCGAACAGGTGACGCAGCGCTCTTACGGTTTCAAACAGGTTCTAAGATCTCAAAGCCGGTACAGTTTCCGTGCAAAGGAATACCATCCGCTGGTCAGCTTGTAGAAACTGACAACGTCATTATAGCATTCACTTTCCAAACTGTAAAGGTTGATTTCGGGGAACTGAGGGTGATTTTGACGCCTGGGGAAAGGCGGTCCAATCCACAGGATAACACCATGAAAAAATACGCCGTTTAGACATGCTGACGATTTTTAAACAGGGCCCGGTTACCTTCTTGAAGCCTGCTGCACACTGTGGTAAGATAGCTTCCGGCATTTTCTATCCCACTGTGTACACTCCCTTTTTGAAGGGCATTCTTTCCATCGAGGTTGTATATGAGATCAGAGCTACCCACCAACAGGCTGGGCCTGCTGGATACCTTGCGGGGCTTTCTGCTCCTAGAAATGTTCCTCTACCATGCCGCCTGGGATTTGGTCTATCTGTTTGGAGTAGATTGGCCCTGGTTTGCGGGGACACTGGCCTATGTGTGGCAGCAGAGCATCTGCTGGGGGTTTGTCCTTCTGTCCGGCTTCTGTTATTCTCTGGGCAGACAGCCCTGGCGGCGGGGAATGGCTGTCTTTGGGGCGGGGGTTCTGGTAACGGTGGTGACATTGCTTGTCATGCCCAAACAGCGGGTTCTCTTTGGGGTGCTTACCCTGCTGGGCTCCTGTATGCTGCTACTGGCCCCGCTGCGGGAGAAGCTGAACAGGTTCCCCGCCTGGGCGGGCTTACTGGGGGCGCTGCTCTGTTTTGGATTGACTAGAAATTTGGAACGAGGATATTTGGGGTTTGAGGGGTGGAATCTGCTCCCCCTGCCGGGGGAGCTCTACCGCAATTTGTTCACCGCCTATCTGGGATTCCCGCCTCCAGCCTTTTTTTCCACAGACTATTTCTCGCTGTTCCCCTGGGGCTTTCTCTTTCTGGCGGGATACTTTTTAGGTAGGCTCTGTCTGGCCCGCCCCCATGGAATGCTGTTCCGGCAGATTTCCCCGCTCAGCCGGGTAGGGCGGTACTCGCTGCCCCTCTACTTAATCCACCAACCTGCCATTTATGTGATCCTGACCCTGTTCATGGTTCTCAGGCACGGGATAGGGGAGATACTATGATGAATCTGATCGCGCCCAGCGCATTTCCCAGCCTGACCCAGGCGGAGTGTATTACGTTGCAAAAGGAACTGGCACTCCGAATTGTTCAGCAGGATATTCTGCCGCCAGAGGAGCTCCATACAGCCGCCGGTGTAGATTTGGCCTATTGGACCCAGGGGGAGACCGAGCGGGCGGTGTGCTGTATTGTGGTGATCGACATCCAAACCAAGGCAGTAATTGAGACCCAGGATGCGGCAGGGGTGATCACCTTTCCCTATCTGCCGGGCTGTCTGGCCTTTCGGGAGCTTCCCCTGGTTTTGACGGCGGCGGCCCGGCTCAAGCACAAACCCGATATATTCCTGTTCGACGGCAACGGAATCTTACATCCGCGGGGACTAGGGCTGGCGGCCCATGCGTCCTTTTACCTCCAGACCCCCACGGCGGGGATCGCAAAGACCTATTACCGCGTGGAGGGTGCGGCATATTCCATGCCGCACCCTCTGGCCGGAAGCTGGTCCGACATTGTGAAAGGCGGCGCCGTTTTGGGGCGGGCCGTCCGGACCCATCAGGATGTAAAGCCTATTTTTGTCTCGGTGGGCAACTGGATCACCCTGGATACCGCCACGGAGCTGGCCCTCCGGCTGACCGGAAGAGAGAGCCGCATCCCCATCCCCACGCGGTATGCAGATCTGGAGACCCATATCAAGCGGGACACGCTACGGATACACCCAACGGAGGGATAGTGTATGACACAACAGCAAAAACGAATTGGCATGAGCCTAGCAGGAGTACTGATCACGGGGTTCTGTGTGGGGACGTTCCAAAAGGCAGCATTGGGCACCGACCCGTTCACCTGTTTTGTCACCGGCATTGCAAACTTGTTTCACTCCACCTATAGCACCTTTTATCTCATCCTCACCGGCGCCCTGCTGGCGGTGGTCTTTCTGGTGGACCGGCACTATATTGGTTTGGCTACCATATTCAACCTCCTGGGCACCGGCTTTGCCGCCGATCTCATGCGCGGGTTTTTGGATGGGTGGTTCCCTAACCCGTCTCTCTGGACGCGCGGGATTATGATGGCGGTGGGTCTGCTGGGGGCCTGCTGCTCTGCCTCGCTATACTTCACCGCAGATTTGGGGGTCTCCGCCTACGACGCCCAATCCCTCATCGCCGCGCAGAAGCTGAAACGAGTCCCCTTTAAGCTCTGCCGGATCGCTACAGACTGTCTGTGCGTTCTGGTGGGCCTCCTGTTCCACGCCAATGTGGGGATTGGGACCGTTATCACCGCATTGTGCATGGGACCCATGGTCCAGTGGTTTCATACTCATTTGTCAGAGCCTCTGCTCTACGGCGCTCCGTTGCCGCCGGAATCCAGGTGATCCACTGCTGCCGTACAGACCGAGACGACCGCGCGCTCCACTGTAATCTGCGCAAAATGCCAGGCCGGGTCCAGGGTGTGTACACCGTCAGAGGTCAGGATGACTGGTATGGTATCCAGGGGCCTGGATAACCCCTCCCCAGTGGCCTTGATAAAGCTCTCCTTTAAGGTCCACAGGCGGAAAAAGGTCTCGTCCGGCGCTGGGGACTGCGCGATGAGCCGCTGTTCCTCCGGCGTGAAGGCCCGGCGCAGGACACGGGGACGCAGGGGACGGACAGGCTCGGCATCCACACCGCAGGTAGTCTGGGCCACAAAGCAAACGGCCAGTCCTGCGCAGTGGCTGAGGCTGAAGTGTACCCCCGGCCGCGCTGGCAGAACGGGCTTTCCACCGGGCAGGCGGTCGAAGTCCGAGGGGGCCGCCCCTAATACCCCCTCCGCCATAGACCAGACCGCCCTATGCTGTTCCTGATGTTCGGCCCCTGGCGGAAGCGCTCTCCAGTAGAGCCGCCCGCCGCCCAGCAGGGATTGATGATATTGATGGAGGTCCATACGCTACTCCCGCTGTATATACAGCAAAATCAAATCGGGTGTGTCCCGCCCTACCGTATGTAGTGACTACGCCAACAGGCGCAGACCTTCCTTCAGGATATTCTTTGCGGCGTTTACGTCCCTGTCGTGGACAGCGCTGTATACCGGACCACTGAGCGCCGCAGCAAGAGCAAAGCTGAGAGGAAGGGAAAAAGCGGTCAACCGTGACCACCTGCTTTCCGTGCCATACCGCCCTGCCCAACGCCTGGGGAGCCGGAGGAGAAATCCGTGGACGGTATCCTCATAGCTGGGCCGGCGTTTAAGGTGCTGACGCTGGCAATTCCAACGACAGTACCCTCTCGGAGATAGAGGTCAAAGAGGGCCTCTGGATTTTGTTCTAGCAGGAACTGCAGGCCCCCATAGGTTATCCGCTCGCTCCTGGGCCAGGCGTCGGTTTTGACCTCTACCAGTACTGCTGCCGGGTCCACCGTCCAGCAGCGTCCATCCTCCTGGACGACCGCGGCGGCTTGCAGCTCCTTCAACCGCACCGACGGCAGCTTCTGCGTGGTGCAGATCTGGGAAAAACAGATGGTCTCCTTGGCCCGGCTTCCGGCCTCTACCATCTCGCTGTAATGGCGCAGGGCCTCTGGGTCTGCTGTGCCGCCCGGCATTGACATGGCCAGCGGTCCCTCCAGCAGATACCAGCCCCCCGACTGGGCCGCAGCACTCTGACCGGACGGGAGGGTATCTGTGATGATCAGCGCCAACAGGCCGTTTCCGGTATCTGTCTGGAGAAATTCTACCTGTCCCACCCGCTCGACTATTTTAACATCATCCCAGATCTCCGGGATACGCAGGGTAAAGCCGTACATAGCGCTGTGGTAAATGGGCCTGCGTCCCTCGGTGATGAACCGGATCAGGTCCACGCTGTCTTCCAGCTCTAGTTCACCGTGGGACAGAGAGACAGTCATTGTGAGCTCGGTCATGAGCGGGTCCTCCGGCCAGGGGATTTGATAGCAGTACGTCTTTCCGGCGCGCCATTCCTCCTGGGGGGTGTCTTGGGTGTAGTGGACGCTCATTCCGCCCCCGGCAGTCGAGCGTCCCGCAATGTGGACCGTCCAGCCCTCATATCCCTTGGGGATTGTAAACTGTAAATCGTTTGTATCATAATCATAGGACAGGCTGTCCAGCAGGCAGTTCATGGCCGCCCGGGGGGAATCCGGCCCGGTCCCGGCTACCTCACATACCACTAGTCCCCCCACCAGAAGGGCGGCCAGCAAAACCCCGCAGATCAGGGGGATACAATTCCGCTTCTGTTGGAACAGGTTGCGCAGCCGCACCTTGAGCTGCCGTTTCCCGCTGCCAAAGCAGGTGGCGCCAAAGGGCAGGGTTTTAACCTCGGCGGTCTGGAGCAAGAGCTCCCCATACCGGCGGCGCTCTGTTTTGTCCCAGTCTCGGACAACGGCATCGTCACAGCACAGCTCCAGGGTACGCAGGGCCTCCCGGCGCATCCACCACACCAGCGGATTGAACCAGTGGCCCCCACAGCACAGCAGGAAAAGCGCCTGACAGCCCACATCCCGCCGCTTGAGGTGGATCAGCTCGTGGCGCAGAACCATATTAAAGGCGGTTCCAGAGCGCACTCCCTCTGGCAAGACAATCACAGGCCGGAAGAAGCCCAGAGTCATAGGGGAGACTACCTCAGTCGTATGGTACAGCTGAACGGTTTTTTTCAAACCCAGTACCCGGCACTGTTGGAGCAGTACATCCCGTTCTCTCCCCTCCTGAAGGCTGGCCCGTTTTAACAGGCGCCGCCGGGCCAGCAGATAGCTCCCGCCGTGCCACAGCAAAACCCCTGCCATGCCCGCCAGCCAAATCCAAGCCATCAGAGCACCTGGGGTGAGCTTGGGGGCAATTGACGCGGCTGGAGCCTTGTCTGACACTTCCGACGCGTGGGCGGATGGGGCGAGTTCCTCCTCCGGACTTACGATGGGGTGTCCCCACTGAACGGGAAACACAGCTGTCTGCCTTGGAACCTCCATCTGGATCACTGGATGCGGCAGGGCCCATTGAACAGGCACGATCAGCCGTAGGGCCAGGAACAGCCACAGAATATAGCAGGTCTGTTCTGCCCAGCGGCGCCGGATCTGGGGCAGGCAGAGAAGTAGCGGCAGCAGCACCGCCGAGGTGGACAGGGAAAGGACGGCAATCCGCAGAAACAGTCCCTCCATCTCAATCCATCTCCTGTTCCAGCTCGTCCAGATAGGCCCGCAGCTCGGCCACCTCCTGCCGATCCAGCGCCCCGCCGTCGTAAAGAGCGGCGGCAAAGTTCTTTAAGGACCGGCGGTAGAGCTTGTCTAACAGGATGCGGCCCTCCAGGGCCTGATAGGTCTCCCTGGTGATGAGCGGGGTGTAGCCATTGGTCTTTCCCACCTTCCGGCAGGAGAGAAACCCCTTCTCCTCCAGCCGCTTGAGGTAGCTGTGCAGGGCGCTTGCGGTCAGGGCCCGGCCCATGCCGGACAAGATCTGGGGCGCTGTCACCGGCGGCTTGAGCCCCCAGATGACCAGCATAATGTCCAGCTCAGACGGCGGCAGGCGGCGGATTTCTTCTGTCATGAGAACTCCTCCTTTTGCATTTGCAGAAGTTTCTGTGTTCTTATTCTACATTTGCAGAAGTTCCTTTGTCAAGCTGGCAGAAGTAACAAATCTATAAAACGGTTCTGGTCAGCTCCACACAATCCGAATGAGGAAACGGCCCTCCTCCAACAGGGCCTCAGCCCGGCAGCCCATCTGATCGGCCAGCGCCTTGACAATGGCCAGACCCAGGCCAGTATTCCGGCCGGTACGCACCTTGTCGGTGGTAAAAAACCGGTCAAAGACATGGACAATCTCCGCATCGGTCATCCCTCCGGCATCGTTGGCAAAGCTACTGACCACATGGCCGTCCTCCTGGAACAGGCGGATCTCCAGCAGGCCCGACCCGTGGTCCAGGGTGTTTCGGATGAGATTGGTAAAGATCCGCAGCACCGCGTTGGAATCCCCATAAATTGGGGGGAGTGCCGGGGCCAGCTCCACCTGGACCTCAAATCCGGCGTGGGTGAGATCGTCGTAAAAGGCGGCCAGCAGACCGCTGAGGACCTTCTCCAGATCCACCGGCTCCCGAATCAGGGGAAATTCTCCGCTCTCCAGCCGGGACAGGTCATAAAAGCTGGTGATCAGGCTCTGGAGGGCCTTGGCCCTGCTCTTCACGACGCCCAGATAGTTCTGCCGCTCCTCCTGGAAAAGATCATCGTCCTCCAGGAGCTGGAGATAGCCCAAAATAGAGGTGAGGGGGGTGCGCAGGTCATGGGAGACATTGGCAATCTGACGGCGGAGATCCCGCTCTCTGTTGTGGTGTTGGGTCTCCTCCTTGGCCTGGTCCTCCAGCAGGGTATTCACCGCGGCAATCAGGATCTCTGCTGAACGGTTGGGGGTCTCCATCCGCAGCCGGGCGATCTTCCCGCCCTCCTTTAGCTGCCGCGCCGCCCCCCGCAGAGCCCGCTCCACCGTATAAATACGCAGGCCGAGCAGCAGGCAGATAAGCCCTAGCAGTACCGCTAACATACAACCGACCTCCCAATTCCCCCCCCAGGAGGGGTGGGGGGTATCATGAAAAAGCCCACCTCTTTCGGCGGGTCAGAAGGACGCTGTTACATATTAGGCCTTGCTTGAAAAATGTCAAACAAGGCCTAGGCGGCTGGCATATCTCCCTCCAAAAGCGTGTTGACCGCCCGGTAGCCCCCCGGACGGTCAACCTAAAAAATTGATCACCTAATGGGCCAACTGCCAGTAACAGCGCCCTCTTTATATTTATGATACCTGACAGTCCCCGTTTTGTCAAGAGGTAAAGACGGTGGCCGTTGGTTAGGGCTAAAGCCTATTTTTCAAACAGCAGCTTAAAGATCTCCCGGCCCTTGGGTGTTACCATGATTTGGATGCCGCTCCACTGCGTCTTTCGCCATTTATGCGTTTCATGTTGGCCTCCTTTCTGCCGTTCCGATGATGCAACCACCAGGGCGGCTATTTTTTTGTCGTTTGGGCTCTGCCCTCCTGACATGATTCATAACATGCATGTATTTCAATAAACAGATTAGACAAAATACACGTACACTGATTGTTATTATATGGTATAATAACAACAAGAGGTGAAGCTATGGCTCGGCCAAAAACAAAAACAACCGCACAAATCAAAAATGATTACGCCAAAAAAGCGTATGATGATGTGCGGTTACAGGTGAAAAAGGGGCAGAAAGAGATTATCAAAGCCCACGGACAAAGCGTCAACGGTTTCATCAATTCCGCCATAGATGAAAAAATGGAGCGGGATAAAGAAGGATGTGAACAAAGTGGGAACTGAGAACGAGCGCAAGGACACACAACAGGCTATACTTTACGAGCTGCGGCGACTGATTAAAAACAGCGGCAAAGACAGCTACACGGTGCAAGAACTGTGTGACCTGCTAGATACAATCGCAGAGGCCAAAGCCCAGGAATAGCCTAGCCCACGCAGAGGCACACGATGGTTGAACCAGATATATCCGTCGTATGCGACAAGAACAAGATAGACAAACACGGGTGCACAGGTGCGGCCCGACCTGATGATAGAGATTCTGTTCCCCTCCACACAGCGTCATGACCGGCTGGTCAAGCTAGACCTGTACCAGCGGGCAGGGGTGCGGGAGTATTGGATTGTAATTCTGTTGATAACATCCTTTCTGTGGTGTTACCAACGCTTTTCCGGTAGCTTGTTGTCCAAATTGTTGTCCAACCGTTTTTCCGAAAAATCCGCTTTTTCAAAGTGCGCCAGAAAATAAGAAAAAGCACCGAAAACAATCGTTTTCAGTGCTTTTCTGCTTTGAAAAGTGGTGGACGATACAGGACTTGAACCTGTGACCTCCCGCACGTCAAGCGGATGCTCTACCAGCTGAGCTAATCGTCCAGAGGTCCAAAGGACAAGATGTATTATACTCAAAACAGCTCAGTTTGTCAATGACTTTTTCTAAAAAATATTGGACAAAACTTTCGCTTGACAAATGCAACATCTCTTGGTAAGATAATGACGCACAAAAAAGAAGGTTGGGTACCCCCTTCCTCACCTCAAGCCACTGGCAAAGAGGTTTACATGGTTGAGATACGCCGGAGAAGTCCGGCGTAATTCAGTGTGGAATTGCGGGTGCCAGGAGGGTAGCCGCATTTTTGTGTTTGTGTTATGTGAATTGGAGGTGCTTTTGTATCAGTAGCAAGGGTCATCAGATCAACGAGGAAATCCGTGACAGAGAGGTCCGTCTGGTTTCTGCCAGCGGCGAACAGCTTGGCATCATGTCCGCCAGGGAGGCTTTGGAAAAGGCTGTAGCGCTGGATTTGGATCTCGTCAAGATTTCGCCTACTGCCACTCCCCCTGTCTGTAAGCTCATGGACTATGGTAAGTTCAAGTTTGAGCAGACCAAGCGGGAGAAGGAGGCCAAGAAAAACCAGCACGTCGTCGAAATTAAGGAAGTACGCATGTCGCCTGGTATCGACGTAAACGACTTCAACGTCAAGCTCCGTAATGCGCAGAAGTTCCTCTCCGAGGGGAACCGGGTAAAGGTAACCGTCCGCTTCCGCGGACGTGAGATGGCCCACACCGATATTGGACGCGGCCTTCTGCTCAAGTTTGCCGAGGAATGTAGCGAAGTGGCCACGTTGGATAAGGACCCCAAGCTGGACGGACGGCATATGTCCATCTTCCTCTCCCCTAAGATCGCCAAGGAAGCAAAAAAGTGAGAATGGAAGTTCTACGCGCGGTCCGGCGGGTCCGCAGAGTTAATCGTAAAGGAGTTCACAACTATGCCTAAATTGAAAACCCACAGCGGCGCAAAGAAGAGATTTAATCTCACCAAAAACGGCAAGGTGAAGAGAGCGCATGCCTTTAAGTCACACCTCCTCAATGGCCATGGCAAGGATACCAAGCGTAAGCGCGGCCTGCGCGCCGGTGCCTATGCGGATAAGACCAACGCCCCCGCCATCAAGCGCATGATTCCCTATAAATAAGCTTCTGCACCAGCCGCATCACCTTGCTGGGCGGCAGGTATGCACTTTACTGACAAATAGGAGGTTTCCAATCCATGGCTAGAGTAAAAGGCGCAATGATGACGCGCAAGAGAAGAAATAAAGTCCTCAAGCTGGCAAAGGGCTATTGGGGCGCCAAGTCGAAGCATTTTAAGATGGCGAACGAGCAGGTCATGAAATCGCTGACCTACGCCTATACTGGCCGCCGCCTGAAAAAGCGTGATTTCCGCTCCCTGTGGATCACCCGGATCAGCGCCGCCTGCAAGCTCAACGGTATGAACTACTCCACGTTCATGAATGGCCTGAAAAAGTCTGGTGTGGAGATCAATCGTAAAATGCTGGCCGAGCTGGCAGTCAACGACAAAACCGCCTTTACCGCCCTTACCGATATGGCCAAGGCCAAGCTGGCTTAGGGCCTCTGCAAACTCAGTTCCCCTCTCCGGTTGGAGAAGGGAACTGTTTCCATTTTCTAAGGAGGGGAGCAACATATGACAACTATCGCACAGCGAATTGAAGTACTGCGGAACGAACGGGGACTGAGCCGGCCTGCGCTGTCCGCAGCATTGGGGCTGTCCAAAGGGGCTGTTGAGAAGTTTGAGACCGGCCGACAGACCCCAACAAAAGAACAGCAGGAAAAGATCGCAGGCTATTTTGGCGTCTCTCTCTTCTATTTGCGGGGGGAGAGCAGCGACCGCACCCGCCAGGAGGACTGGATGAACACCTCCTATCCAGAGGAGAAAGAAACGCCTATACCCAATCCTGTACCGAACGCCAAGCGAGCCCACGAGGATTCCAGTGATGCTTCTGGCGCCATGTGGAATGCCCTGTTGAACAACAAGCAGGTTCAGACAGCCCTGCGAGAAGTGGTTTTGGAAACCCTCAAGTCGCCGGAGGGACAGGCTCTGATTGCAAAGGCAGTCCGGCGCGTCTCCTCCGAACAGCACTAATTTCTATACTATCGAGTATAAAACTGCTCGTTTTAGTGAATATTACAATTTTTGTCCCGCTTTTACTTGACATAACCAGGTAGAGACGATTATCATGGAAGAGGAAACAGAGGGGGAGAGATCGGCCCCCGGTGCGTGTGATTTTTATGCGAAGGAGTGTATACCATGGACTATCAAGCTGAATATCAAAAGAAGCTGACGACTGCCGAAGCGGCAGCCAAGACCGTACAGTCTGGGGACTGGATTGACTACGGCTGGTGTACTGCTACACCCCGCGCCATTGACAAAGCGCTGGCCGCCCGGTATCAGGAGCTGACCGATGTCAACATCCACGGCGGCATTCTTTTTGAGAAGCCCGCCGTTATGTCAGTTCCCAATGTGACCGAACACTTTACCTGGAACTCCTGGCATATGTCCGGTGTAGAGCGCAAGATGATTGCTGATGGCAGCACCTTCTACTGCCCGATGCGCTATTCTGAGCTCAACGGTTTCTACCGGGATGTGATCAAGTCCTTTAAAGTTGCCTTCTTCCAGGTATCTCCAATGGATCCCTTTGGCTTTTTCAGCTTTGGTCCCAACGCCTCTCATATGAAAGACGTATGTGATGCTGCCGAACTGATCTTTGTGGAGGTCAACCAAAATATGCCGCGCTGCTTGGGCGGCTTTAACGAGAAAATACATATCTCTCAAATCACCGGTATCGTCGAGGGCGAGAACCCTCCCATGTGGGAGCTGGGCGCCGGCGGTGAGCCTTCTGAAGTGGATAAAGCAGTCGCAAACCTGATCGTCCCCGAAATTCCCAACGGCGCCTGTCTCCAGCTGGGCATCGGCGGAATGCCTAACGCCGTAGGCGCCATGATTGCCGCATCCGATCTCAAGGATCTGGGTGTTCATACCGAGATGTACGTCGACGCCTTTGTCGACATGGCCATGGCTGGCCGGATTACCGGCGCTAAGAAATCTATCGACCCAGGCCGGCAGGCTTACGCCTTTGCCGCCGGTACCCAAAAGCTGTATGACTACTTAAACGACAATCCTGAGTGCATGGCTGCCCCCGTAGAGTATACCAACGATGTGCGGGTTATCGCCCAGCTGGACAACTTCATCTCCATTAACAATATCGTGGATCTGGACCTGTTTGGCCAGATAAACGCCGAGTCTGCTGGAACCCGTCAGATTTCCGGCGCTGGCGGACAGTTGGATTTCGTCATGGGCGCCTACCTGTCCAAGGGCGGCAAGAGCTTCATCTGCTGCTCCTCCACCCTCAAGGGCAAGGACGGCAAGCTCCAGTCCCGGATCCGTCCCACCCTCAGCGACGGCTCCATCGTCACAGATACAAGAGCCAATGTTCACTACCTGGTGACAGAGTACGGCATGGTCAATCTCAAGGGCTTGGCTACTTGGCAGAAAGCAGAGAAAATTATCTCTGTTGCCCATCCGGACTTCCGCGACGAGCTCATCGCCGCTGCCGATAAAATGCACATTTGGCGTAAGTCTAACAAGCGCTAAAAGAAATTGCGGAGATTTGCAGTGATAGCAAATCTCCGCAATTTTTTGATGAAATTTCTATTTTAGAGCACAGTGTTATATAGTGAACAGGTTATAGAGATATGCCCCACCCTTTGCACACGTCCACCCAGGAGATAAAGCCGGAATAGTTCTCTAGTTCCGCAATGGTCAGCTCAATGGCGCTATTGCTGCTGCCGCAGGCGGGAAAAACCGTTTCAAACCGCTTTAGAGAATTGTCCAGGTAGACTGTCACCCCCTCGTTCACTGCAAACGGGCATACGCCGCCCACTGCGTGGCCGGTTAGCCTGTCCGCTTCATCGGGGGTAAGCATTTTCGCCTTTGTCCCGAATTGGGCTTTATATTTGGGGTTGTCAATTTTAGCGTCGCCAGCCGTGACAATCAGAATGGCGCGGCCGTTCACCATGAATGAGAGCGTCTTTGCGATCCGGCAGGACGCACAGTTCAACGCCTGGGCCGCCAGCTCTACTGTGGCGCTGGACACTTCAAATTCCTGTATCCTGTCTGCAATACCGTATTGGTTGAAGTATGCTCTAACTTTTTCAATAGACACAATAAATCCTCCTATAACCGTTCTCAGGAATAACAATAGAGCTTTTCCTTGTCTCCGCCCCCGGAGGGGTGGAGACAACATCAGCAATTTTGAGAACTGCTCTGAACTTTATCCTGTTTGATTTTAGAACCACAAGCTGATGATTTTTTCTCGATGATTCATAGTGTCCTCCCTATGTTCGCTGCCAGAGCAGCATATTGTGTTCAAACAGAGCGTCCACTCTGTTTGTGTCCTTCAGCCACGCCAGATAAGAGCGGACCGTGCTGCCCACCAGGACATATTGCTCAAAATTCATGGTCAGTCCGTAGTCTGTGAACAGCCTTTGCAGAATCGTCTCAAAGCAAAGCGGCTCCTGACAGATGCCAGTGATCTTATCCGCAATTTCCAGCACCTTGTCAATGTTATACTGTGCGAGGCCGGTCACGTCCTCTGCCGCCTCCGCATGGGCGGGGATGAATCGTCTCGCTTGCAGAGACTTCACCATCTCCAGCGTGTTCAGATAAGCGGCCACATCGTAGAGAAAGCCGATCTGATATTTATCCAGCGTCTCCTGGCTGGACAGGCAATCCGCCAGATAGACCACATCATCAGGCGTCCGAAAGCCCACCATATCAAAGAAGTGTCCCGGCAGGGGGATGATAGAGAACCCCTTTGGAAGACATTCCTTTGTCAATTCCTGGGCGTCGCTCTCCTGGGCCATGAGAAATTTGTGCCGCAGCTCTTTGCACGGGCAGCCGCCGTACAAAAAGGACGGTTCCAGGACGGGATAACGGGTAAAGGCGCAGTCGATCCCCGGTGCGTAGATTTTGCATCCGGTCTGCCCCTGCAAATACTTGTTGCCGCCAATATGATCGGCGTTGGAGTGGGTGTTGTAAATAGCGGTGAGCCGCCAGCCGTTGGCGTCCAAAAGCTGACGGACTTTGCGTCCAGCATCCTTGTCATTGCCGCTGTCAATCAGGCAGACGTCCTGCCCCTCCAGCCGCACTAACCCAATTTTTGCCGGGCTTTGGATGTAATAGCTCTGTTCTGAAACTTGGATCAGTTCGTACAAAATCAATGTCCTCCTTCAATGCCGGGGATAAAATATGGTATTGTAGACTTTGCATTTGTCCCCCGTCACATTCTGATAGGCATGGGGAATGTCTGCCCGAAAGCGAATGGCCTGCTTCTCGCCGACCTCTACCTGCCTGTCCCCCAGCACAAGCCGCAGTGTTCCCTGGAGGACAAAAAGGTGCTCCTCCACACCATCATTGTGCTTGTCCGAGGAATGGCGGCAGTCCGGGTCAAACTCAATGTAGAAGGTTTCCACGCTCCGCACGGGCTCATAGGGAAACAGAGGGTATGCCCTCATTTTGCCGCCATCCCCCAAAATCACGGCTGCCTCATCTGGACGGGCAACATAGTATTCCATCTGTGGTTCATCCAGGAAAGAGGAAAGGGGCGTTTTAAATCCTGTAGCGATCTTCCACAGGGTGGTCACTGTCGGGATGGACTGGCCGCGCTCAATCTGTCCTAACATGGGCTTGCTTACGCCGGTCAGCGCTGCAGCATCATCAAGGGAAAGCGTGCGGGCCACGCGGAGCCTTTTCAGCTTCTCGCCAATTCTCAAATGTATGGATTCCATTTTGCCCACCCCGTATGTTTTCACAATTTAAGAGCCTATTATAACATACGAAATAAACAAATGGAAGTCCAAAATTAAACAGCAGCTCACTCTCTTTTCCCTTGTGACATCATAGACGAGTTTTGCTGTCCAGTTACGCATGGCCCGCCACGCCGAGCTTATGAAGCTGGCGTAGCCGGTACATATGGTACGGTGGGACACACCGGAACCGAACGCTCGTGGAGACCATATAAGACCTCGCTGGTGTAGGCTGCGGTCGCTGAACTGAGAATCCCCCGGCTTTAGCCGTGGGGAGTGTCAATTCTATCATTCTGACAGTGAAATCGCAGAGATGAACGAAGAGGAAAAGTCCCTCCTAGTGCTGGAGTTTCCGTGTCATCTTTTTCCCGACTTAAACATCGGTTTGGAAGACATCCTTGGAGACCTGCTTTGACTTCCTTCTTCCCGCCGCCCCCGCTTGGAGGGCGGTTTTTTAGGTAATGACAAAACGCCACCACCTGTCTTGTATACACAGGCGGCGGCGTTTTTTTAGCAGAGCATGGCAGCAGATTTGGTATTCCCAACCAGATCGTTTCCGATAAAAAAGCATCTGCGCGATTAATTGCTCTATAGGCCGGTTTCTCTGTAAAATGGAAGGATACCATTTTGTAGAAGGAGGCCGAAGCCATGGATGGCAATACTTACGGCTACATACGGGTGTCCACCCGGGAGCAGAACGAAGCGCGGCAGCTGGCTGCGATGCGGGAGTTTGGGGTATTGGAAGAAAATATCGTTACAGAAAAGCTCTCCGGGAAGAATTTCAACCGTCCTCTCTATCAGCGTTTGGTAAAAGGGCTGGGGATGGAGGATGTGCTGGTGGTGAAAAGCATTGACCGGTTGGGGCGCAATTACGAGGAAATTTTGGAGCAGTGGGCTTACATCACCAAGGAACGCAAAGCATCCATTGTGGTTCTGGATATGCCTCTGCTGGACACCCGGCAGGGACGCGACCTAATCGGAACGCTGATTGCCGACATTGTGCTCCAGCTCCTCAGCTATGTGGCCCAGACGGAGCGGGAAAACATCCGCCAGCGGCAGGCAGAGGGAATCGCAGCGGCGAAGGCCAGGGGCGTGCGGTTTGGGCGGGAGCGTTTGACGCCGCCGTCCGGGTTTCGGAATATGGCTCAACTGTGGCGAGAGGGCGGTATTTCCGCCAGCACCGCAGCTGAGAAACTGAATATGTCCCGCGATACGTTCCTGCGCAGGGCACGGGAATATTGCGCAAGTCTTGAAACGGTGCCGAAAGGCGGTTTGAAGACTTAAACGCCACAAAAGACAGAAATATAAAATGCAGCAATAGGGCCACGCAAAAGGTATGGGTTTTGCGTGGCCTTATTTCCACTGTGTTCACCCTTTGTATCGGACATTTATTAGGCAAAATTAAGCCCCATTTCAAAAAAATTTATCCTTTCAGCCGTCCACGCAAAACCCATACCTTTTGCGTGGCCCGGAGGGGAGCGGGACGACATGGCATGGAAGAAAGCTGCTGTCGCAGACGGCAAAATACTCCAGTATAACACCATCAAAGTCCGGCTCTATCCGAATAAGGCTCAGACAGAACTGTTTGAAAGGACCTTCGGCTGCTGCCGGTATATCTGGAACCAAATGCTTTCAGACCAGAAATACTTTTACCTCGCCACGGGGAAGCACTTCATTCCAACCCCAGCCAAGTATAAAAATGGCGCTCCATTTCTGAGGGAGGTAGACAATCAGGCCCTCATCCAGGAGCACAATAAGCTCTCCCAGGCGTTCCGGGTATTTTTCAAAAATCCGGAGTCCTTTGGATATCCCAGATTTAAGAAAAAGAAAACAGACCACAGTTCGTTTACGGCGTGCAATCATGAGTTCGAATCTGGGCCCACCATCTATATTACAGAGGATGGTATCCGCATGACCAAGGCGGGGATTGTGAAAGCGAAGTTCTCCCGCCGCCCCCAAGCCTGGTGGAAGCTCAAGCGCATCACCGTGGAAAAGACTCGAACCGGCAAATATACCTGTGCCATTCTGTACGAGTGCGCGGTCAAAAAGCCACAAGCGGTTGTGCCAACAGAAGAAACGACAGCCGGTCTGAAATACTCCATGCAGCACTTTTATGTGGCTGACGATGGGTCCATGGCCGATCCGCCCCGCTGGCTGAAGCAGTCACAGGAGAAGCTGACCAAGCTCCAGCAAAAGCTCTCCCGGATGCAGCCCGGTTCCAAGAACTATCAAGAGGCGGTTCAAAAATACCGTCTGCTCCATGAACACATCGCCAATCAGCGAAAGGACTTCCTTCATAAGGAATCCCGGCGGATAGCCAACGTCTGGGACGCCATATGTGTGAGAGGTGATTCCATTCAGGCGATGTCCCAGCGTGTCAAGCGCGGGAACACGTTGGAGGGTGGATTTGGGGCATTCCGAACATGCTTACAATACAAGCTGGCCCGGCAGGGGAAGCAGTTCCTCGTGGTGGACCGCTATGTCCCCACCACGCGGACCTGTTCGGTCTGTGGACTGGTCCGGGAGGAGCTGGGCGCCAGGGAAACTGCCTGGACCTGTCCCAAGTGCGGTACAGCCCACAATCGGGAGGTCAACGCCGCCAAAAATATCAAGGCCCAGGGCCTGCACCAATATTTCAGGACACAGGCGCAGCGAGAAAGCGCTTGATCGATTGAAACAGTTTCTTAGAACCGGCGGCTGACGCCGCCTCGCCGGTTGGGACGCCGGTCAGCGCCCATTTTCCGGCTGCGGGAGCGTTGATTGATGCGCAATCGAGGGATTCCGTATCAATTAGCGTTCACCGGGCCAAAGGGTGGGAAACGAGACAGTGTGTGCGCACGCTGGAAGCGCGCCGTTCTGCCAGAATCCAACGCCTGTACTGCGTGGGCCAGGCAGTGGCGGGTGTCCCCAATATTATGACGATGAACTGTTTCGTCTACGCCGCAGAGAGCGGCTTTTGAGAGCGGGAGAAGGGATTGTCGTACCGCTGAACTGTAAAAGGAGTTGAAATGCGATGCTCTGCTTATCTCTTGCGCCAGGAGAATATGTGACCGTCGGCAGTGATGTCGTGCTCCAGTTCGACCGAATGTCGGGAGACCACTGTAAACTCCTAATCCAGGCCCCCAGAGAGATCCCCGTTGTGCGGGGGGAGGTCCTGGAGCGCGCAGGCGGAAAACGCCCTGACTGTGTGTTTGACGCTACCCGCTGGCACAGGCCGGAAATCCCATGGAACCGGAGCAAGGCACAGGCCCTTGCCGCCATGCGGACGTTGTTGTCCAAGATGGACGGCAGGGATGATGATGTAAAAGCCCTGCGTCGGCAGTTAAACCACATATTCCCGCCGGGATCGGAAGAGAACGCAGCAGAGCCGACTCGTTAGATTTCATATCGGCTGACGAGCTGGATGAAATAGTACCCGCGCCAAAGGTTTTGAACGCTGTGGCCACAGCAGACAGAACGGGCGGCGCTCCACCTAACTGTTGTGGGAGAACGAAGGATAGTTCAAACACAGAAAATTTTGCTAGGGAGGCAAATACAATGAGGATTCAACACAATATAATGGCTATGTCGGCCTATCGCAACTACACCAACAACGTCTCCGCCATGAAGAAGAACCTGGAGAAGCTCTCTTCCGGTTACAAGATCAACCGCGCCGGTGACGACGCCGCTGGTCTGGCCATTTCTGAGAAGATGCGCGCCCAGATCACCGGCCTGGAGACTGCCCAGAAGAACGCGAAGGACGGCATTTCTCTCGTGCAGACCGCCGAGGGCGCTCTGACTGAGGTCCATGACATGCTCAACCGTATGGTGGAGCTGGCTACCCAGTCCGCTAACGGCACCTATGAGGATACCACTGACCGCGCCCAGCTCCAGAAGGAAGTGGATCAGCTCCGCAGCGAGATCAACCGTATCGCCGACTCCTCCAACTTTAACGGTATCCAGCTATTGGACGGCTCTATGAGCGGCAAGGGCGCTGTTGAGTTCACTGATGCGACTATTACCAAAACAGAAGATGGCCTACGTGGCACTGGAGCTGGCGAGAAGGGCGAACTCACCATTGATGTAGGCGATCTGGTTCTGAAGCTGGCAGCCACCGGCACTTCCATAGCTAATGCTACGGTGGCCACGATCACTGTGGCTGGTGTGACGCTTGGTACCCTCAATGGTACGGTCAGCAAGGGAGAGACAGTCAGTTTCTCTGACCTCACCTTGTCCCTGACCGCCGGCGAAGTCACTATCAACAGTCTCACCTTTACCGTCAGCGACGCCGGCGACGGCAAAATCAAGCTGACTGGCAAGGTGGTGCCCACCACCGATGCGGAGGAAACCTTCTACGCGACCGCGCTTACTGGTGGCATTGACCCGGCGTCTACTGACGTCACCAGTAACAACGGCTATGACCTGGCCGTCCACCACGACAAGCCTGTGGCCGCCGCTGGCGACGAAAAACTAGCCCAGGGCAACTTCACTCTGTCTGGACTCAAAGACGGCACTACCATCAAGATTGGCAACGAGACCTACTCCTTCAAGATCGGTAAGGATGGCGTGGGCGGCGGCGGCACCGTCATCGACCTGTCCATGTACGAGGAAACCTACGCATCTCTGGCTACCGAGGCGGCCAAGCTGCTGAGCCAGAAGAACAACAAGCTGTTTGACATCACCGCCGATGGTAATAGTGGAAAAGTATATCTGACTGAGAAGAAGGGTGCCCTGAAGGACTACAGCGAGTGGGATCTGACCGGTCCAACCTCCACCGCTACCGACGCCACTTGGAAGAACCTAAAGACCTCCGAAGCCATTGTTCAGATCGGCGCTCCCGGTGCCGCTACCGGCAAGAGCCTGCAGCTCCAGATCGGCGATACCGCTGACTCCTTCAACCAACTGAAGGTAGATATTGGTGATATGCATTGCGCTGCCCTTGGTATTGATAAAATTAATATTGGCACTCAGGATGGCGCAGTGGAGGCCATTGCCAAGATCAAGGCTGCCATTAACCAAGTGTCCGATGTCCGCGGTACTCTGGGTGCCACCCAGAACCGTTTGGACCACACTATCAACAACCTGTCCGTCATGACCGAGAACATCCAGGACGCCGAGTCCACCATCCGCGACACCGACGTGGCCGAGGAGATGATGGCTTACACCAAAAACAACATCCTGATCCAGTCCGCTCAGGCCATGCTGGCCCAGGCGAACCAGGTTCCCCAGGGTGTTCTCCAGCTCCTCCAGTAATTTGGAATAGACTCCGGCAAAATCACATAACCCAAACCGGGGGGGCGGGCTTCGGCCCGCTCTCCTTTTGATTAAACACGAAAGGAAGCCGCGCCATGCAAACCATTGACATTGCCCGCCGGTGCGCACAATTGGGTGTTACCGCAGATGCTTGTAACGCCTTTACATTGGCTCTGCATCAGGGTGGATTGGATCCGGAGGAGCGGCTGGAGGCCGCCGTCTACCTGCTGCGGATGGGTGGAGACTACAAGGTCGCTTACACCCAGTTTAACCAGCTCTACCATGAGGGGCAGTTCAAGGCCGAGTGCCTGGACATCATGACAGATGCGTTCTACACGCCCAATATCAAACTAATGAAAACTCGATATGAGAAAAACTGCGCGGCTCTTGCCAAATATCCATACTTGTTCCAGACAAACTTTCCAAAATTTGAGGACCTGCCTTTACATTTCTATCCCTTCGACGACAACGGCTATCTGCCCTTCGACCTGGCGGGGCAAAAATTCGGAGAATATATAAATTTCAACCACCCGGTAATCAGTCGGAATTTCTTCAAAGATTTAGAGAATCCCATCCTGGCCCAGGATGTTTATTCACAATATGAACTGGAATATTTATACGACAACGTGCGCCCCAGCGAGGATATCGGACGGGAGAACCACCTGTATCTCCACTACGCCAGCTGGGAGACTTTCTGTGCCCATTTGCAGGTGCTGAACATTCGGCGTATTTTAGAGAAAAAGAAAATTGTCTTTCTATTTGGACAAGAAATCAGCCGCTATCCGATTGACTTCAAGGCGGAGTACGGCGTTGACTACAGCCAATATCCGGTGAAACCCATTGGTGTCCAGGATGTTCAACGGCTTATCTGGCATACCCAGCTGTCTTCGGACAACGGCGGCGATTTTTTCAATGAGGTATTCGACAACCACCCAAATCTGCTGTGTATGCCCTCTGTTATGCTTGACGATATTGAGGAGGTCATCCAGAGCTACAAGTCGGAGTTTGACCGGGCGGATAAACTGCGCACCTCTGGCACCACTGGTATTTCCTTCAACAATAAGCTGGCGGAAAAGCTATACTGGAGCGGCAGTCGCTCGGATAAGGACATTTTAACAACGGTTTTTCTCAGTCAGGACACCTATATAGGTGGTCTGGATCATGCCACCCGGATCTACCCCGCCCTATTCTTCCAGCCCCACTTTTCCAACATCGACTATGACCTGTTCCCTGACGAAAAAGGGCGAACAACACTGACGTCAGATCAGTATGATAGGATCCGTAACTCCTCCGTGTTCAAGGCGTTCAAATATATCAAGACCTTCAGCCCCTTACGCCGGGTGACCACCAGCTATGCAGCCACCATACGATGGCAAGTGGAAAAGCGAAGCCATGTCAAGGAGTTGGACGGAAAGATGGTTGTGACCTCCGACCTGACGGTAGACCGGGTGGCTAACCGCAGCTTCATGATCGACCCGGAAGATCGGTTATTTAAAGACAGTGTGCTGGTGCGTTTTGAGGACGGCAAAACCAATCCCCGTGCTACCTTTACTGCCCTGGCGGCGTTTTTGGATCTCCCCTATACCGAGAGCATGACCTACTGCTCGGAGAAGGGCGTCCACGATGTGGAGACGGCGGAGGGCAATGTGGTGGGATTCGATACTGCTACGGTGTACCGCACTTATGATGAATACGCCACCGACGAGGAACGGGCCTATATTGAATTCTGTCTTCGGGATGCTTATCAATTCTATGGCTACGATTTCCACTATTATGACGGAGGTTCTGTGGATGAGAAGCAGTTGGAAGAATGGATGAAGGGTTTCACCAATATCAATGGCCGCATCGCTACGAGTTGGAGAAATAATGTTTTATCTGATGATAAATTTGGAGTGAGTGTAGAAGGGGAACATGTATCAAAAGAAGTGGATGAAACAGTAAGACAAAAAATTTTAGATCAAATCTGCAAGAAAAATGACACCATCCGCCTGCGTATCGGCAAGGCGATGATCGATGGCCTCTATTTCATCAACAAGAACGGCCAGCCTCTGCGCATGATGCCCAAGCTGGAGCTTGATCCGGCGCTTCTGGATCAACCCCTGTACCACTGAGGAGGACACCATTTTGGAGGAAAAAAACAAAACAGGCACCGTCTATTTTTTCACCGGCCTTGCTGGGGCGGGAAAGACCACCATTGGAGGGCTGTTTTACCGGCGGCTCAGGGCGAAAAAGGCCAATGTGTTCTGTATGGACGGGGATGCCATGGACGGCGTATTCAAACGCACAGGGTACTCCACCGCCGCCCGGCTAAAGGACGCCAAACAGCAGTTTTATCTGTGCCGCGCCCTGGCCCAACAGGGGATTGATGTGGTGATGTGCAGCATTTCCATGTATGACGAGATCCGGGACTGGAACCGGGCCAACATCGAGCATTACAAGGAAATTTACATCAAGGTAACCCAGGAAACCCTCTACCGCCGGGATCAGAAGCAGCTCTACTCCTCCGGCGCAAAGGAGGTAGTCGGGGTGGACCTGCCCTATGACGAGCCCAAGACCCCGGATGTTGTAGTGGAAAACGATGGACAAGAGACTCCAGAGGCCATTGTAACACGGCTGGAAAAGCAGTTTGGCCTTACCTAAAGACAAACAGAGATGCTACCAACAACGAGAGAAAATAACTGGAAGCGGCTATCCATTCATCTGCCCGGTGGATATGCCGGATTACTGGAATAACCAATTCTATTTTGACTGCTATTTGTACAAAAGCTGACAGATTTTAGTGGTCACACATCCATGTGGGGAGGGATGTACCTATGCCGCGCACTCTGACCAAACCGCAGTTTGAACTACTTCTGGAGCTGATCGCCCCCGCTGGCGGACCTGCCCCCTGGCTGAACTCTGCCGCAGCCCAGGAATTGGAGACAATGGGCTATCTGGCTCACGGCCAGCCCACCCCGGCGGGACGGGCTGCCATGGAGCCCTACCAGGTCAAGCGGGCGGTGTTTCTGGCGGCGGGCTTTGGCAGCCGTCTGGCCCCCATCACCTTCAACACCCCTAAGCCCCTGGTACGGGTTCACGGCAAACGCATCATTGACAGCCTGCTGGACGCCTGTCTGGCCGCCGGAATTGAGGAGATCTATCTGGTCCGGGGCTATCTGGCGGAGCAGTTCGACCAGCTCCTCTACCAATACCCCATGATTCGATTCCTGGAAAACCCGGTCTACAACGAGACCAACAACATCTCCTCCGCCATGTGCGCCCGGCATCTGATGTCCAACGCCTATGTGCTGGAGGCCGATTTGGTGCTCTATTCGCCCTGGCTCATCCAGCCTTACCAGTACCGCTCCAACTTTCTGGCCATCCCCAAGGAGCGTACCGACGACTGGTGCTTCGAGGTGTCCGATGGCGTCATTACCCAGGAAAAAATTGGCGGTGAGCGCTGCTGGCAGATGGTAGGTATCTCCTACTGGAATGGAGTGGACGGGGAAAAGCTGGCCCAGGACCTCAAAGAGGTCTATGAGCAACCTGGCGGGCGGGAGCGGTACTGGGAGCAGGTACCGCTGGTATTTTGCCGGGAGAACTACCGCGTGGCTGTGCGTTCCTGTGAGGACAGGGATGTCACCGAGATCGATACTTTCCGCGAGCTGAAGGAGTTAGACAGGAGCTACGATATCGGCTGAACGAAGGAGGAATCTGTATGGATATCAAACGGAATATTCTTCTTAATCCCGGTCCCGCCACTACCACGGACACAGTAAAGCTGGCCCAGGTGACACCAGACATCTGCCCCCGGGAAAAGGAATTTGCCAATATGATGGCGGGCCTGCGGGAGGATTTGGTACGGGTAGTCCATGGGAACCCAGAGCGGTACACCTCGGTACTGTTCTGCGGGTCGGGGACGCTGTGCATGGACGTGTGCCTCAACTCCCTGCTGCCAGGGGGGAAGAAGGCACTCATCATCCACAACGGGGCGTACAGCGCCCGGGCTGTGGAGATCTGTCGGGCCTACTGCCTGCCCCACGTGGAGCTGAAGCTGCCCTATGACTGCCCGGCGGACCTGGAGGCGGTGGATAAGGCCCTGCGGGCCAACCCGGATACCGCCCTGGTATACGCCACCCACAGCGAGACAGGAGCCGGCCTACTTAACCCCATCCGGGAACTGGGGGCGCTGGTCCATCAATATGGAGCGGTTTTTGTCACCGACACTACCAGCACCTATGCCATGCGGCCCATTGATATCGAGGCGGACAACATCGACTTCTGCATGGCCTCCGCCCAGAAGGGGCTGATGGCCATGACAGGTTTGTCCTTTGTAATCGGACGGCGGGAGCTCGTGAAAATTTCTAAGGACTACCCCCGCCGCTCCTACTACGCCAACCTGTTCCGCCAGTACGACTGCTTTGAGCGCACCGGGGAGATGGAGTTCACCCCTCCAGTGCAGACAGTATACGCCGCCATCCAGGCCATGAAGGAGTACTGGGCAGAGGGGGAGCAGGCCAAGTGGGCCCGGCACACCCGGACCATGGACGCCATCCACGCCGGACTGGAGGCGTTGGGCTTTCAAGAGAGCATCCGGCGGGACTGGCAGGTGGGCCTTGTGGCGGCGGTACGCAATCCCGGCGACCCCAACTGGGATTTCCAACGGGTCCACGACTACTGCTATGCGCGGGGCTTCACCATCTACCCCGGCAAGGTGGGCACGGCGGGGACCTTCCGCCTGTGCGCCCTGGGCGCCATCGACGCGCCGGACATCCAAGCGTTTTTTAAGGTATTCCGTCAGGCGCTGGACGAATACGGCGTGGCCGTGCCCGTCCGGTATGACAGTTGAGGAGGGACGGCCATGGAAACCGTATATACCTGCTTCTGCACTGAGGTCATCCACGAGGGGCACCTAAATATCATCCGGGCGGCCCAGCGTTATGGCAAGGTCATTGTGGGTGCGCTGTCCGACCAGGCGTTGATCCGCTACAACCGCTTCCCCACCATCCCCCAGGATGAGCGGGTCCGGCTCTATCGCAGGCTGGATGGAGTTACTAATGTGGTTATTCAGGATGATATGCTCTATGAGGATGTGCTGGCCCTCATCCGCCCGGATTACGTCATCCACGGGGATAACTGGCGGACCGGGCCGGAGTCTGTCATCCGGGCCCAAGTGAAGGAAAAGCTGGAGGCCATGGGCGGACAGCTCATTGAGGTGCCCTATACCAGCAGCGAGCAGGTTAGAAAGGTGGACCAACAGCTGCGGGAGAAGCTGGCCATGCCGGAGTACCGCCGGAAGCGGCTGCGTCAGCTTCTCGGTCTGCGCCCGGTTGTTAAGGCGCTGGAGACCCACAGCGGCCTAACAGGGCTTATCGCAGAGAAAACGGTGGTGGCCCAGGACGGCCGACTGGACCAATTCGACGCCATGTGGGTGAGCAGTTTGTGCGACTCCACCGCCAAGGGCAAGCCAGACATTGAGCTGGTAGACCTGTCCTCCCGGCTGCGCACCATCGACGATATCATGGAGGTCACGACAAAGCCCATTATCCTAGACGGAGACACCGGAGGGCTGGCGGAGCACTTTATGTATAACGTGCGCACACTGGAGCGCATGGGGGTGTCCGCCGTGATTATCGAGGACAAAAAGGGGCTGAAAAAGAACAGCCTGTTCGGTACCGAGGTGGAGCAGACCCAGGACGATATCGAGAGCTTCAGCGAAAAAATCCGGGCGGGGAAGCGGGCCCAGCTCACCGACGACTTTATGATCATCGCCCGGATTGAGAGCCTGATTCTGGAGCGGGGGATGGAGGATGCGCTGGGGCGGGCCTCCGCTTTTGTGGAGGCGGGGGCGGACGGCATCATGATCCACAGCCGGAAAAAAGACCCGGCGGAGATTTTGGAGTTCTGCGACCGGTTTCGGGCTGGGGACAAGCACACGCCCATCGTGGTGGTGCCCACCTCCTTCAACGCCGTCACGGAGGATATGTTGGCCGCCCATGGGGTAAACATCGTCATCTATGCCAACCAGCTCACCCGCAGCGCCTTCCCGGCCATGCAGCGGACCGCAGAGGACATCCTGCGCTACCACCGGGCGAAGGAGGTGGACGACCGGCTGATGCCCGTTAAGGAGATCATTAGCCTGATTGATGAGCTGTAAAACAGACAGAGGGGGACCTGCCTTTGAAGATCGAAGACTTTGTAGGGCTTTTGGGCGCGGATTTTTACGCCGGCGTGCCGGATTCCCAACTGAAGGCGTTGTGTAATTATCTGATGGACGTGTACGGTACCGACCCCGTCCACCACATCATTGCGGCCAACGAGGGGAACGCTGTGGGCCTTGCGGCGGGCTATCACCTGGCCACGGGGAAAACCCCGGTGGTCTATCTGCAAAACAGCGGCCTGGGAAACATGGTGAACCCGGTGGCGTCTCTGCTCAACGAAAAGGTGTACGGCATTCCCTGCCTGTTCGTCGTGGGCTGGCGGGGGGAGCCGGGGGTGCATGACGAGCCCCAGCACATATTCCAGGGGGAGATCACCCTGCCCCTGCTGGACAATCTGGACATTCCTGCCTTTGTCATCGACAAGACCACTGCCGCAGAGCAGGTTGCCGCCAAGCTGGACGAGTACCGCGCCCTGCTGGCCCAGGGCAGGCAGGCGGCCTTTGTGGTACGCAAGGGTGCGTTGGACTACAAGAGCAGGCCAAATCCCGCCAACGGGCATCCCATGGGCCGGGAAGAGGCCATCGGGCACATTTTAGCGTCCTCTGGAGACGACCTGGTGATATCCACTACGGGCAAGGCCAGCCGGGAGGTGTACGAGCTGAGGGAGGCTGGAAGCCAGGGCCACGGCCATGACTTCCTGACGGTGGGTTCCATGGGCCACAGCTCGTCCATCGCCCTGGGCATCGCCCTGCAGAGGCCGGAGCGCCGGGTGTGGTGTCTGGACGGGGATGGCGCGGCGCTGATGCACATGGGGGCTATGGCGCTCATTGGGGTGAATAAGACCGCCAACCTGATTCACATCGTGCTGAACAATCAAGCCCACGAGTCGGTGGGCGGTATGCCCACGGCGGCGGGGGCTGTGGACCTGTCCGCCATCGCCCGGGCCTGCGGCTATCCCTCCGCCTTGTCCGTGGACAGCCTAGAGGGATTGGACGAGGCGCTAGAGGCGGCAAAAGCGTCCTATGAGCTTACTTTTATCGAGGTAAAGTGCGCACTGGGGGCGCGAGACGATTTGGGCCGTCCCAGCACCACGCCCCAGGAGAACAAGGCGGCCTTCATGGCCGGACTGGAGCGCGGCGAATGAGCGCACGATGCGGCCCGCATACCCACAACCACTGCCGGGGACGAACTGAGGCCAGCCATATTTTTATGGCTGGCCTTGCAGATCTGATGGGGGGTTGATGGGGACAAAATATTTTTGACGGTAGGCCTCAAACATGGCGTCGAAGGTCTGGTCCTCTCCGCGGTGGAGCGCGCGGGTATAGGCGTGGGTGTCAGAGAGAATCAGATCATCCTTGGAAGCAGCCCGTTTAAGAACATTAAGGGCGATGTTGGAACAGTGGTCGGAAATGCGCTCCAGGTTGATAAGCAGCTCTAGGAACTGGCTGCCGAGATCGACGGTACAGCTTCCGCATTTCAGGCGCTCAATATGCCTGCCGCGCAGCTCGTCCCGCAGTAGATCCACCACTTCCTCCAGGGGCTCCACCTCGCTAGCAGCGGCAGATGAACGGGTGGTATAACATGCCAGCGTTTTTTCCAAGGTCTCCTCTACTGCCCCAGTCATAGCAGTCAGCTCGCTCTTTGCAGCAGTAGAGAACGACATACTCCGTTCCCGGAGCATGGTAGCGCTTTCGGATACATTGATTGCGTAGTCCCCGATCCGTTCAAAGTCAGAGACCGCATGGAGAAGGTCGGAGACATCCTTGCTCTCCTCCGTGGTCAGGGCGCGGTCGGTGAGCTTGACCAGGTAATTATTCAAGGCGCTTTCCATCTGATCCAGCGTTACCTCGGTCTCATGGAGGTGTTCCAGCTTTTTCACATCATAGCGGTTCAGCAGGGATACAGCATTTCGATAGTTCTCCAGGGCGAATCCACCCATTTGAATCACAGCGTCATGGGCCTTTTCCAAAGCCAGAGAGGGGGAGGAGAGGAAACGATCATCCAACACCGAGAAAGCCCGCTCGTCGGCATCGCCAGGCACCACATATTCTACCAGCCGCACCAGCAGATTGTTAAAGGGGAGGAGCGCCAGCGTGCAGCCTGCATTGAAGCACAGATGCAGATTTGCAATACTGCCCATATTCATGGTGTTGGTCCAGAACGGAAAGTGGAAGATCGCATTGCCTGCATACAGAAGCACCAGATAAAATAGGGAGCCCAAAACATTAAAGAACAGATGGACTAGGGCAGTCCGCTTGGCGTTCTTACTGGCTCCAATGCCGGAGAGAAGGGCGGTGAAACAAGTGCCGATATTCTCTGACCCATGATCAGCGGGAACGCGGTATGGAAGGTGACAACGCCGGTCGTGCTGATGGCCTGTAGGATTCCCATGGAAGCAGAAGAGCTTTGAAGCAAGGCGGTGACAGCTGCACCAGCCAGAATCCCCAGTATCGGGTTAGAGAAGGCGGTAAAGATGGTCTGAAACTGGGGCAGCTCCTGAAGCGGGGCAACTGCGTTAGACATGGTCTGCATTCCGATGAAAAGGAGCCCTAGGCCGAGCATGATTTGTCCTGCTGTTTTCTTCCTGCCGCTCTTGATAAACATGTAAAAGAGAATCCCTATTGCCACTAGAATGGGACCTAAAAAAGAGGGTTGGAGAAACATCAGCATCACATTGTCCGTGGAGAGATCACCAAGACGCAGAAGTTGGGCTGTGACAGTCGTTCCAATGTTGGCGCCCATGATGATGCCTACGGTCTGGTTGAGTTTCATAATTCCGGCGTTGACAAAGCCGACACACATTACTGTAGTAGCTGCCGAGCTTTGGATGAGTCCTGTAACCAACGCACCCAGAAGTACCCCTCTCAGCACATTGCTGGTTAACCGCTCTAAAATCCCCTCCAGCCGGCCGCTAGAGAGCTTTTCCAGACCATCAGACATCGTGGTCATACCGAATAGAAATGTTGCGATGGCACCCAGCATAGAGACTACATCTGCAATACTCACAATCGTCCCCCATATCTGTCATCGGCGTATCTCTTCAAGCCCCATATCAGTTCTTTCTTTTCAACCGCGATCATTATAATACAATTCATCCTAATTCGTAAATCCCTGATGGACACTTTATAGAATTTTGACGTTTCTTCTAATTTTAGATCCGATTTTAGCCATTTTTTCTCTTATATAAATAGATTCTATCTTAAACGGTTTCTAAATAAAGGTTTATTTCCCGATTTATTTGAGAAAGCTCCATCTTGTCTTTGAGGTGCTTGCGTTGGCGGGACTTTCGATGTACAATAAATCATAATTTGATTCGGATGGCCATAACAAAATAGGCCACCGGGACAGGAGGGTTCCATGTCAATTAATATTGGATGTAAGGGGCGGTCCGAGACCATGGTCACAGAGCAGAATACTGCTGCGGCGATAGGCAGCGGTCTAGTTCCCGTGTTTGCTACACCCTATATGCTGGCCCTGATGGAGAACGCCGCCGTGAATGCTCTGACCCCCTATCTAGAGGAGGGACAGGGGACTGTGGGCACCCATTTAAATGTATCACACGACGCGGCCTCCCCTATCGGTCTCAAGGTGTGGGCTGAAGCAGAGCTCACTGAGGTATCGGGTAAGAAGTTCACCTTTTCTGTTCGCGCCTTTGACGAGGCAGGCCCCATAGGTAGCGGGACCCACGAGCGGTTCCTCATCACAGTAGACCGGTTTCTGGCCAAGGCTGCACAGCGTAAGAACTAGAAACTATGGTACGAGAAATCATACGGGATGAGGTGTTTTTAGCGCAAAAAGCGGAGCCTGCTGTACCAGACGATCTGGATATAGCACAGGACCTGTTGGACACATTGGCCGCCCACAAGACTGGCTGTGTGGGTATGGCAGCCAATATGATCGGCGTGAATAAACGTATCATTGCTTTTGACAATGAGGGGACCTATCTGGTCATGTTCAATCCTGAAATCGTCAAAAAATCTGGGCCATATGAGGTGGAGGAGGGGTGTCTATCCCTCCCCGGTACTCGTATGGCCCGGCGCTGGAAGTCAATTAAAGTGCGGTATCAAAACGAGAGGTTTCAGCTCAGGTTCAAAACGTTTACCGGCTGGACAGCGCAAATCATCCAGCACGAAATCAACCACTGCGAAGGGGTGCTGATCTGACCATGCGTATCATCATCGCTCCTGCCAAGAAAATGGCAGTGGACACGGACAGCTTCCCGGTGGAGGATTTGCCCGCTTTTCTGGCGCAGACAGAACAGCTAAAAACTGCCTTGCAGAGAATGTCCTCCAAAGAATTGCAAACCCTTTGGAAGTGCAATGACGCCATTGCGAAGCTGAATGTAGAACGTCTGGCCAACATGGATCTATACCGCTGCCTCACCCCTGCCATCCTTGCTTATAATGGTATCCAGTACCGCTACATCGCTCCAGGGGTAATGGAGACAGCCCAGCTAGCATATCTTCGGGAGCATCTGCGTATTCTATCCGGCTTTTATGGCTTATTGCGTCCCTTTGACGGTGTGACACCCTACCGGCTGGAGATGCAGGCCAAACTTTCGGTGGACGGGTTCCAGGATCTGTATGCGTTCTGGGGTGACCGCCTGGCCCAACATTTGGCCGGCGAGACAGACTTTGTGCTGAATCTTTCTTCCAAAGAGTACAGCAGGGCGGTGGAACCTCACCTGCCCAAGTCCGTCCGTTTCCTTACCTGCACCTTCGGTGTGTGGAAAGATGGAAGTATCACAGAAAAAGGTGTCATATGCAAGATGGTGCGCGGGGAGATGGTGCGTTGGCTGGCAGAGAACCGTGTTATAAACCGGGCGGACATTCGGGCCTTTGACCGTCTGGGATACCGGTTCCAGCCGGAGCAGTCAACAGAGGATCACGATGTGTTCCTCAAAAGGGCGGCGGAGTAGCGGGACATGGATGGATCAAAACGCTGTCTCAGTATCAAAATCAGCACCGCCACGGCTGTTATATGACCTAAAGCACCGCAACGTCCATGACTGCCCTTTCTACACATAGAGGGCTCTTAGCATTCAGCATCAGAGACAGTCCTACCTCATATCCACTGCTGATGCGTGGATACAGTACCGTGGTGTATTGAAGGGTTCGGGGACCGCGTGTCAGACGCTCCATGGAAAAATACACGGGCAGTGTGTCCGTTAATACGCCGCAGGGCGACTGCCGGAGAAGAATTGACCCCATTCCCGTTGCTTGGGGGGTGGCATAGACATTGAGTGTGTATCGGACTGTGTAGGCCTTTTTTGGATTCAGCAGGATCTGGGTTTTGGTACGTTCATCCCAACGGATCTCTTTTCCCAAACGGCTTTGCTGCTGCCAGGACAGGCAGCAGCCTGGGTTCCATAATATCCCCTCCCGCTGACCTGTCAGCTGGAGGGCGCTTTTTTCATCGCGGAATACGTTACACGCTATTGGATGGGACAGCGGACAGCACCGTGGCTGACAAGGTGGAGGAGCAGGCGGGCAGGGCGGGGGACAGGGTGCGGGTCCTGGTTCCGGTCTGCAGGGCGGAGGTATGGGCGGGGGCGGGCAGAATTCCAACACTTGGTCCAATTTGTTTTTTAACAGCATCTGGTTCTGGTTTACCACTTCAACGAGGGCAGTGACGCTCTTGTTGACCGCCAGCACATCCTCTGGACCTGCGCAGGAATTCGAACCTGTCAGGGTTCCAAGGATATATTGCAATTTCTCACCCTCAGCGTTGAGGATATGGCTCAGAGCAAGCTCTTCCATGGCAATGGAGGCAAGGATCATTGTTAGCGCGTCCTCCCGGGTCATGTCCGCTCCGTTGGGGGGAAAGGAAGGCATAGACATAGTTGAAAACTCCATAGTGCGTCCCGGTATTGGCCAGGACGGAGATGTACGGCAGGGTATCCAAGCCGCCGTTCTATCTTATGACGATCAGAGCAGTCGGTTCCAATCGGAACCAGTCAGACGGTGGGTACATAGGATATCCCAGGCGCTGCGCCGCGAAGCATGCTTCTCTTCCGCTGCGCCTCACCGACGCGCTTTTGGCGTGTGCTTCTTATCTGAAAGGAGATTCTCATTATGTCTCTGCCCAGCTTTCCCACTGTTGATCCGCCTATCCAGCGGGAAGACGCGGTAAATCAAATTCTCTCCTCCATTGCCATGGAGGAGCTCGGATTGAGCCACATCCTCAACGCTGAGGGTGAGAAATTGCAATATATTCTCGGAACCCTGCCTGGCCTTAGCGGCCCTCCCGCCACGGTCAGCGATGTACTCTCCGCCAACGAGAGCGTCCGCAGTATGCTGGAGACTGCGGTACAAAACCAACTCTTCCTGAAAGCGAAAATGCAGGGCGCTCTGACGGCCTCTCCTATGCAGGGTCCCACCGGGCCCACTGGTCCTACTGGGGCAACTGGCCCTGCCGGAGGACCCATTGGGGCCACCGGGCCTACTGGTGCAACCGGTCCCACCGGTGCAACTGGTGTAACTGGGCCCACTGGGCCCACTGGTGCTGACGGTGCTGCTGGCGCTGCCGGCGCCATCGGTCCTGCCGGTGCAACTGGCGCGACCGGCCCCACCGGTCCTGCTGGTATTGCTGGTGTGACCGGCGCGACTGGGGCCACCGGTGCCACCGGACCTACTGGCGCGACTGGGGCAACTGGCGCGACTGGCGCCACCGGCCCTGCCGGTGCCGTGGGTGCCACCGGCGCGACTGGGGCCACCGGTGCCACCGGACCTACCGGCATCGCTGGCGTAACTGGCCCAACCGGTCCCACTGGCCCTAACGTCACCGCCACCTCCGCCTTTGCGGCCAACACCAGCGGCATTGTGTTGACCGTCATCCTGGCAGGTACTCTGGTTCCTCTGCCAGACAGCCAGCTCCTGTCTCCCGATATCACGGTTAATGGGGCAAACACGGTGTTTACGGTAAATACAGCTGGACGCTACCAACTAACCTACGACATCAACACAACCGTGGCCCTGGCCAGCGGTACCCGGCTTTTGATCAACGGTGTGGCCAATACGGCCTCCACTGTGGCCCCTCTGGTATCCCTCAGTCACTTTTCCAACGAGATCCTGCTGGACCTGAACGCCGGAGATACGGTTTCCCTACAGATGTTTGGCATCGCCTCTGTGGCCACGCTGCTGCCCGGCTCTGCTGGCGCATCTTTGACCATCACCCGTCTGAGCTGAGGAGGGATGTCTCATGTCACTTCCTACGTTTCCCAAAATCGATCCACCTCTGACCAGAGAGGGGAGTCTCAATGAGATTATCGCGTCCATTGCCGCAGAGGAACTCAGTCTAAGCCACATCCTCAACGCCGAGGGAGAAAAACTGCAATATGTCCTGGGCACTCTGCCAGGCCTTGAGGAGGCTGCTGCCTTTGATGAGGTTATGCAGGTCAACCAGAGTGTGCAGAATACGCTGTCCAATATTATGGAACAGCAGACGCTGCTAACCGCCAAGCTGAGTGCGGCCATGAACGCCCCGATTTCGATCGGTTCCACCGGTCCTATCGGTCCTACCGGTCCCACTGGCCCTGCTGAAGGCCCTACTGGTCCCACTGGCACCACTGGTCCCACTGGGGCAGACGGTCCGGCTGGTGCAGCGGGCGCCACCGGTCCTACTGGTGCAACGGGCCCCACTGGCGCCCAGGGCCTTACCGGACCCACTGGACCGGACGGCGCGGTTGGTCCTGCCGGCACTGCGGGGCCCATTGGGGCTGTTGGTGTCACCGGGGCAGCCGGACCCACCGGTCCAGACGGAGCAATTGGAGCCACTGGGGCAACCGGACCCACTGGACCGGACGGCGCGGCAGGATTAGCCGGGATTGTAGGCGCGGCCGGCGCAGCGGGCGCCACTGGTGCAACCGGACCCACCGGCCCGACAGGGGCCTCTGGTCCTAATCCCACCGCCACCGCTGCCTTTGCAGCCAACACCCAGGGAAGCAGTATCTTGGTTGCACCGGCTGGAACTCCCATCGCTCTGCCCAACGCCCAGGTCCTGTCCCCCGATATTACGGTCAACGCCGGGAATACGGTATTCACCGTGGCTGAAGCGGGCACCTATCAGATTTCCTACCATGTAAATACCACCCTGGCCCTGCTGATGGGGACCCGGCTGGTGATTAATGGGGCGAACAACGTCCCCTCTACCATCAATCCGGTGGTATCCACATCCAATTTTGAAAACCAAATCAAAGTCAACCTGCCCGCAAACTCCACCATTACACTGCAACTCTTCACCGCGATTGTCGGAACCGCTGTTCTTGTGGGCGGCGGCACAGGGGCCTCCCTGACCATCATCCGGTTGAGCTGAATACAGTCAAAGCACGAACTCCCGCCAGTTTTCACTGGCGGGAGTACAATGTTCCGCTGTTCTATGCTGGCCCAGGCGGCGGCACCCGGACATCAGAACAGGGCTTGCAAATTGCTCATTTGCGGGTATAATTGAACTGCCGGGAATCCAACAAATGAGCAGGAGCTTTTGTTATTGCTGGGAGGTATCTTGTTTGAGAATTCTGGTAGTTGAAGATGCGCGGGACATGAACCGCCTGATTGAAAAAACGCTAGAAAAGGCCGGATACAGTGTGGATTGCTGCTTTGATGGCGAGGAGGCCCTGAACTACCTGCTGGGTGTAGAATACGATGCTGTCCTGCTGGACGTGATGATGCCGAAGCTTGACGGCTACTCCTTGCTGAAACAGCTTCGAGACAGAAATTTTGAAACTCCTGTGCTATTTCTCACCGCTAAGGACGCTGTGGCCGACCGAGTAAAAGGGCTAGACCTGGGAGCGGACGATTATTTGGTCAAGCCCTTCGCATTCGACGAACTCTTGGCCCGGATTCGAGCCATGACACGGAAGCGCACCGGAAACCGCAAAAACCAATTCTCGATTGCCGACTTAACTGTAGATATTGATCGACGCACAGTCTTTCGAGGCGGAAAGGAAATTACCCTCATCCCCAAGGAATTTTCTCTTCTGGAGTGCTTAATCCGCAATCAGGGTGTCGTTCTGTCCCGCGAACAGTTGGAAAATCAGATATGGAATTATGAATTTTCTGGCAGCTCCAACAACATAGACGTATATATCAGCCGGCTGAGAAAGAAAATTGATGCCGGGAATCAACCCAGGCTGCTCCACACCATCCGGGGCGTCGGCTGGGTACTGAAGACAGATGAAGCTAGGGAGCTATCATGAAGAAACTCTCTGTAAAAGCCCGGATTGCCATATGGCTTACGCTGCTGACAGGCGCACTGGCCGGGCTGCTTCTGGCGTTCATGCTGTCTATCAGCAGTGTGGTCGCCGCCCAAACCGCCATATCCCAGCTGTCCCAGACCGTCCGAAGCAACTTGGCCCAGACTGCCATGTCCAACGGACGCTTAGAACTGGGAGATGACTTTAATTTTTACCAAAACGGAGTGTCTACTTTAATTTACAGCCGGGAGAAGGCGCTGCTGGCTGGCCGGCTTCCGGCATCCTTCACGATGGAGGAAAGCTTTCAGAACGGATTGACCCGCATGGTAAGTGCCGGAAATGAGCGGTATCTTGTGCTGGACCTGTGGCTTTCTATGGGATGGGAAAACGGCGTATGGCTCCGAGGTATAATGGAAGCCCCCGAAAACCGCCAGCTTACGCATAATCTGCTGCGTGTGACACTTATCATCATGCCGGTGTTTATGGCATTAGCCGCCTTGGGCAGCTATTGGATTGCGAGGAGAGCGTTTCGCCCCTTGGACAGCATTACAGCGACGGCGGCGTCCATTAACGAGGCGCAGGACCTGTCCCGCCGCATTGGACTGCCGCCGGGCCAAGACGAATTTTCTCAGCTTGCCGCCGCCTTCGACCAGCTGTTTCAGCGGCTGGAGAAATCCTTTGAAGCGGAAAAACAGTTTACAGCGGACGCCTCCCATGAACTGCGCACCCCGGTGTCCATTATTACCGGTGCCTGCGAATATGCGGAGAGGTACGATGAAACCCTGGAGGAGCGGCGGGAGACCATTGCCATGATTCATCGCCAAGCGGACAAAATGTCCCAGCTTATCTCCCAGCTGCTAAGTATGACCCGGCTGGAACAGGGAACAGAGCTGACCAAACTGGAGCCTGTCGATTTGAGCAGGCTGCTGCATTCTCTCTGCGAGGAATTGGCATATAATCCCCAACGCCTGATTTTAGAGATTCAAGAAAAAATAACCGCTTTTGCCGACCCGGCGCTGTTGTCCAGACTGGTGCGAAATCTGGCAGAGAACGCCTTCAAGTACGGTAAGCCGGATGGCTGCGTGTGGATATCCGCCCGCCGGAAGGAGGATGAGATCGTGCTGGAAGTGCGGGATAACGGAATTGGAATCCCCTCTGAGCAGCAGGATAAAATCTGGCAGCGGTTTTACCGGGCAGACCCGGCCCGCAGCGAGGGCGGTACAGGGCTGGGGTTGTCTATCGTTCAGCAAATTGCCCAGATTCACGGCGGGTATATGACGTTGGAGAGCATTCCGCAGGTGGGCAGCGCCTTTACCCTCCATCTGCCTGCCACAGAAGCTTCAACGGCGATGGACGCATAATGCTTCCATCTTATAAGCCTCCGGGTGTCGAAAAAGTGACAAGCACTTCCCTGCGCGATTCTTTTGAAAAATTTCTCTTGGAATTTCATGTAGATTTCATATTGGCGTATTAGACTGAACACAGAAAGGAGATTGCTATGAGACGAAAAACACCTTTATACATCGTGGGACTGATTGCGGTGCTGCTTACCGGCTGTTCCCAGCAGCAGAGCCAGATGAGCTATATTGGTGCGGAAGCGGCAAAGCAAACGGCTTTGGAAGCAGCCTCGCTGTCAGAGCAGGAAGTAAGCTCCATTAGTACGGATATGAGCACGCGTGATGGGCTGGATTATTACCAGGTTTGCTTTGAGGTGGGTAATCAGAGCTACCAGTATGATGTCGACGCGCTTACCGGCGTGGTGATCAGCGCGGAGGGAGCCGCTGGTATCAGCGGCATTCAATCTGGACAATCCGAACCGAGCGGACCACAAGGACCGGAACATTCAGGTTCTGGTACAGCTTCCCTCAATCATCAGCCTGTCGGAACGACAGCTCCGGCCGCGCCTAGCTCCGGTACAGACGGCTATATCGGGGAAGAGGAGGCCCGGCGCATTGCCCTGGAACACGCGGGATTGGCGGAAAACCAGGTTACATTTGTCTCTTCTTTTTTAGAATTTGATGATGGACACTGGGAGTATGACGTAGAGTTTTATACCGCGGATTATGTGGAGTACGACTACGAAATTGACGCATATACTGGGGCGGTCATCAGCTTCGATTATGATGCGGAGTACTATTCGCCGCAGACCGGAGGCTCCAGCACCATCACAACGGAGCAGGCCCAGCAGCTGGCCCTTGCCCAAGTCCCCGGTGCGGCTGAGAGCGATATTCGAAAGTTTAAAATTGATACTGACGATGGGATTCTTCTGTACGAAGGAAAAATTATCTATAACGGCATGGAGTATAAGTTTGAGATTGACGCTTACAGCGGGACGATCCGAGAATGGTCAGCTGAACCCTTCGCCCGATAATTTATCATTTTTATTTAGGAGGCGTTATGCCATGAACACAAGAACAAAGACACGTTTTATCCGATGGGCGTCCATTTTGATGTGCGCTCTGACGCTGGTGGGCGCGTTTTCTGTCAGCGCTGCGGCGGCTCAGGCCAGTACGGTTAGCGCAACCATTTCCCCAGATATTACCGTCAAGGTGGACGGCAAAATTCAGACTTTCTTTGTAGCAGACGGCACACAGGTCTACCCGGTAATCTATAATAGCACTACCTATCTGCCTCTTCGGGCGATAGGTGAACTGATGAACAAGAATGTAAACTGGGACCAGTCCACTTTAACGGTGACTCTTTCTGGAACTCGAACTGCACCTGCCACAACAGGCGTCCGCGACGTAAATCCCGTGCAGCAGGCCATCCAAGCGCAGCTCCGCCCGGATTTTACCATTGTGGTGGACGGCGTATCCCGTACCTTTACCGATACTCAGGGAAAAACTGTATATCCGATGCTATACAACGGAACAACTTATCTGCCTCTCCGGGCAGTCGGTGAGCTGATGGGGAAAACAGTGAGCTGGGACGCCGCAACACGCACCGCCAGCCTCTCCAGTAGCGGAAACCTTGTCACGGATGCTGACAGCTTTGGGAAAGTTCCGGGTACTGCACAGACACCCCCTCAGACAAACGTACCTGGAAACGGCGCAGGTGCCTATATTGGCGAGGAAAAAGCGAAAAGTATTGCGTTGAATCATGCTGGACTGACGGAAAGCCAAGTCACTTTTATCAAAGCAAAGCTTGACTTTGATGATGGCCGTTGGGAATACGATGTGGAATTCTACACCGCCAGCCATCAGGAGTATGACTATAAGATTGATGCTCTCACGGGCGCAATATTGAAATTTGACTATGATATTGAGGATTGGTCTGTCACACAGCAAAACACAAACGCATCCCAAATCGGGATCGATAAAGCCAAAACAATTGCTGTAAACCACGCTGGACTGAGCGGAAGCCAAGTTATATTTGTTAAGGCTGAATTGGACTATGATGATGGCCGTTGGGTGTATGAAATAGAATTTGTATCTGGAACCTGGGAATATGAATGCGTGATTGACGCTTACAGCGGCGCAGTGCTGGCATATGAAAGAGAGTCCATTTACGATTGAGCAGATAATATCTTCTTATCATCGGGCCCTTTTATAGCGGTTTCTCCTGCTAAGAGCTATAAAAAGGAGGCAAGGGATTGAACCGCCCGTTTATGATGATGCCGGCTTATTGTACGACAGCTTCCTCTTTTTCCATCGTACAACAGGCTATTTTCACAGAACAAAAAGAAATGCCTTTACCTACTTTAACTTTCTTGTCAGTTTTCTTTTCTGTTCATCGAGCAAAATAGGATGAAGCGTAGAACCGCTAATGCGAATATCGTTCCAACAAGTGCATAGCCCGCCATTCTTCCATCTATGAATGTGACGGCAGACGCGAAGGCAATGATAATCGCAATAATCACCATAATCTTTAATCCGATTGCATCTATTTTGCATAGATTTTGAATTGCCTGCTGGTCCTTTTTTTCTTTGCTGTACTTATAAATGCGGTTTGCCTGCATTGCAAAAAACAAAATGGTGAAAGTGAAAATTGTATTCTGGATCACCTCATAATAATTATGCCAATCCCGTCTTGCCCACATCCAATAATAGCAGACAAGGAGTACCGCATAAATGATCTTTGTTCCCACCATTTCCTTTAAGGTAACATTCGACTTCACATTTCATTCCTCCATTTTGAATGCTTGGTTCAAAGTTTCTCCACGCCGCTTGACAGTCTCTTGCTGATTGCGGACATTAACATACCATACCCACGAAGACAGATGACCGTAATTTCCCGAATGAGCAGAAAATCTTCCTAAATGGAATGAGAGGGAACCTCACTGGTTCCCTCTCATTTTTCTGCGAAGTTCTGTTTTGCCGGCGCGGGAAAGCAGGCACACATGGCCGCCAACCCACAACTTATTGTGGTTCAATTCTACCGTTTCAATCTTATCTACCGCCACCAAATAGGACCGGTGTGTGCGGATAAAGCGGTCTCCCAACTGAATTTCCAGCTCATAGAGATTTCCTAAAAAATCCATACAGCTATTGGATGTATGGAGTAAAACATGGTGGGAGATGGAGGCCGTTTCAAAAAAGAAAATATCGCGCAATGGGATATGGCGCACTGTTTCTCCTGTCCGCAGTGTAAATATTTCCGCCGGGTCCTGGCGCTGCGCCAACAAGCGCGTCTGTATCTCGCCCAAGCACTGTGATACTGATGACCCAATCTGCGACCGTTCTTTTACGATGTAGTCAAACGCCTCCAGATGATATTGGAAGGTGCGCCAGGCCAGATCGCCATAGCTGGTGATGTAAACCAGCGTACAGTGGGGGTCCCGCCGCCGCAGTTCCTGCCCCAGCCGGAAACCGTCCCATTCTTCATCCTTTAACTCCACATCCAAGAAGTAAATTCCGCGTTTTTCGCCTTCCGCTGCGGCCAGCAATTCCTGGGCATTGGCGGCGCTGCACACAACCTTCATATCATAGTTTTCAACAAAAATCTTCCGCTCCAAGGCAGCCTGAATTTGGTGACGGACCGCTTCCTCGTCATCGCACAAATAAATTCCAATCACGACCTGCCCTCCACCGTCATCTCCTGCACAAATACGCTGTTCTCCCAACTGGTACAGGTGAAGACATTGGAGTAGCTCTCCAAAATGTGCTGATAGCTGGATAGGCCCAATCCCCGACCCAATCCCTTGGTAGACCAGCCATTATCCCACATTTTTCCTGGTTCAATTGTATTTGTGTATGGATTTGCCACCCGAAAAAACACTTGTCCACCCTGGGCCAACAAAATAATCTCAACCCAAGGCTGTTCTGTGTCCAGTGCAGCTTCCATAGCATTATCCACCAGAATGCCCAGACAGCGGACAAAATCCCATATGTCCATATCCACCGCCACAACAGGATAAAGCACCTCCAGATGGCACTCCACGCCCCTCTCCTGCATGACTGTGAGTTTGCTTAAAAAGAGGCCTCTCACCTCTGGAACCTGTAAATTTCCGATTTGGTTGGATGTCTGGATTTTATTTCCGATCCTCAGATCAAACCCAGCATCCAATTCAGACAAAGTATGGCGCAGTCCCTCCAGTTCCCCTTCTCCTGCCTGCTGGGACAGGCCTGCCAGCAGATTTTTATAGTCGTGGCGGAATGTGCGCACCTCACGGCGGATCATCTCCAAGTCTTGTTCGTAGAGCCGCTGTTGGGCGATAATATCCTGCTGGACCTGCATTTTTTGGGCGATATCGAGCCGCTGGGCCAAGTAGACAATCAGCACAGCCATCAGGACGACCATCGCCAGTACCAGCAGGTAGTAGAACATCAGAAAGTGGGTCTGAATGCCAAATGCCAATCGGAGAAGCATCTCCATCGTCGCTTCCAGAGCAAACACAAGGAGGGCAATCCGCCACAGTGTGGATTTGTTGTCCAACAACAGGCGAAACCACCTTCCAAACCGCAGTTTGTAGAGCAGCAGGGAAACGGCAATGCTGATGCCCAGGTGCACCAAGATTGCCGTGGCGAATGGGAGCGGTACCTTCATAGACAGAATAGCATCCGCCACCTGAAAAATTGCCGCCATACAGGTGGCGGCAAAGGCCTGCCAGAATCCCCATTGCCATGTCCACCGTACCCATAAGGTACACATGACAAGAATACTGAAAGAGCTTATGTAATATTGGAACATCAGCAATTCTGGAATGGTATACAGTCCAACAGAAAGCAGGATATAAATAAGCGGGGACAGAAACAGAAATGGCAATTTTATCAACCGCCTCCACACCGCACGCTCGTCTGTCACCGCCAGCAGATAGACTGTTAGTGCCAAGTGTCCTGTCAGGCTGTCCAAAAATCCAATGAAAAGATCGCTTAATGAAGGCATACTATGATAAATCTCTTTCCATATAGTTTCATTTTGACGCAGTTATTATAGCATAGCCTCTTTTAGATGGCAAGAATTAAGCCAGGAGGATTATCTTCTGGCTTCAGCGTGTCGAAACTGTCTGGATCATCTTGTCCTGCTCCCATGCACATAATATAATACCCCAAAGTCATATTGTGGAGGTCTGAATGATCAAAAGATTTGAATACGATACGGTTCTCTGTGAAGTTCCAGATAAAGGCGGTGCGTATGTGATTTTCCCTTGGAATATTCGGGAGGAGTTTGGAAAAGGTCGCGTAAAGGTTCACGCCGAATTTGATGGTATTTCTTATGATGGCAGCATTGTAAATATGGGTTTAAAAGATAGTAATGGTAATATTCTCTATATTATTGGGGTACTAAAATCAATCCGGAAACAGCTTGGGAAAAAGGATGGCGATATGCTTCATGTTGTGATCGAAGATCGTCAATAACGAATTAATACGCAGTATAGGTACTGGGCGGGATACTCCATAACCTCCAGTAAAGATTTTGCCGCAGAGGTATTTTCTTAAAATCCTGATTGCGGTATAATTTTCAAAACTGACAAAGGAGGCTGTCCTATGCCCCGCATCCTGATTGTTGAAGATGATACCGATATTAACAACGCTACCGCTCAGTACCTGTGCCGGCAGGGCTGCGAGTGCTTGCAGGCGTTTTCCGGCACCGAGGGCCGGCTGCTCTGGCAGGCGGACAGTATTGATCTGCTGCTGGTAGACCTGATGCTTCCTGGCCTGTCTGGCAGTGACTTGATTGCGGAGATTCGTAAAACCAGCCAAACGCCGATCATCGTCCTGTCGGCTAAGACAGAGCTGTCCGACAAGGTGGAGCTGCTGGGCCTGGGGGCGGACGACTACCTGACCAAGCCCTATCAGCTGGAAGAGCTATGGGCCAGGATACTGGTGCAGCTGCGCCATGCCAGCGCCGCGCCCACGGGGGCCTTTCTGCGCCACCGAGACTGGGTACTGAATCTGGACGAGATGACCCTGACCGCCGCCGGCCAGCCAATCAATCTCACCGCCCACGAGTTCAAGATCGTGGAGCTGCTGGCGAGCCGCCCCAAGCGTGTCTTTACCAAGCAGCAGATCTACGAGGCGGTCTGGCAGGAGGAATACGCCGTGGAGGACAAGACCATAACGGTCCATATCAGCAACATCCGTGCCAAGCTGCGTCCCAGCGGCACAGACAGCTACATCCAGACTGTATGGGGAATTGGATTTAAGCTGGCAGAGGCGCAGCCAAGGCAAGCGTGACGGCAAGTAAACTTTGCACTTTCTTTACCCTTCCTTTGCGATGTCTGGGCGCTTGTCTGTTAGACTGAGCCTGTAAATGAGAACTCCTGGTTTTTTCAACCTCCCGCTCCTCTGAGGCGGGACGCCGCAGAAAACCTGGAGTAGAAAGAAGGAGGTTTTCCTATGGCAGTCATACAGACAATGGGCCTGTCCAAACGCTATAGAGACAGATGGGCGGTGGACCACTTGGACCTGCGGGTGGAGCAGGGGGACATTTACGGCTTCATTGGCCAGAACGGCGCAGGCAAGTCCACCACCCTAAAGCTCTTGTGTGGGCTGGCCCGGCCCACACAGGGGGAGGCCCTGATTTTCGAGAAGCCCATCTGGGACGCAGTGGCCTGCCGCCGGGTGGGATCGCTCATTGAGCAGCCAGGTCTCTACCCGGATCTGAGCGGGTGGGAGAATCTACGGCTGTACGCCGCTCTGCTGGGGCTGGACAGCCCGGAACAGCAGGTGGATGAAATCTTGGAGACCGTGGGACTGTTCCCCAAAGAAAAAAAGCCGATGCGCCACTACTCCATGGGTATGAAGCAGCGGCTTGGTGTAGGTTTGGCCCTGCTGGGCGGGCCAGACCTGCTACTGTTGGATGAGCCCATCAACGGCCTGGACCCAGAGGGCATCCGGGAGATGCGGGAGCTGTTGCTGCGGCTGAACCGCGAGCGGGGGCTGACCATTCTCGTAAGTTCCCACATCCTAGGTGAGCTAAGTAAAATCGCCACCCGATACGGTATCATTCAGGAAGGACGGCTGGTGGAGCAGATTACCGCCGCCGAGCTGGAGCAGAAGTGTACCGACTATCTGCACCTGAAAGCGGACCAGCCGCAAAAAGTGGCGGCACTCTTGGAACAGAAACTTCATCTCAAACGCTGGGAAATGCGGCCGGAGGGGGAAATCCGAATTTACGAAGCTGTGGACGCCAAGGCTGTGGGACAGACTCTTGCCCAAGCGGGTGTCGCGGTGGAGGAAATGGGCCTGCACCAGCAGGACCTGGAGGGCTATTTTCTGGAGCAGATGGGAGGAAGCGATCATGTTTAATATGCTGCGTATGGACCTGCGGCGACTGTTCAAGAGCCGGAGCTTTTCTATTATCCTGGGCGTGACAGCTGTGCTGCTGATTATGGTGACTGTCATGGCGTACGCTGTCGCGGACCCGGAAATGATGGACGCCATGGAAGCCCAGGGGGCGGAGATCACAGAGTCTGACCGTATGATGAGCGAGTATATCCACAACATGTCACAGTTAGACCTCATACACGAAACACTGGGCAGCGGCTTTTTGCTGGTTATGACCGGGATTGGGATGACGCTGTTTGTCAACGGCGATTTCTCCAGTGGCTTTATCAAAAATATCTGTTCTGCCAGGCCCCGCCGCTGGGAATATGTGTTGTCAAAAATCCTGCTGGCGGGCGTCTACAGCGGAATGATTACCGTTTTATCCGTCCTGTTGATGCTGTTGTCCCCTGTGCTGATTCATATGTACCCGGCGCCGGATTCGATTTCGCATATTTTACGGTATGTCCTTTGGATGTGGCTGCCCCACTGGGCGTTTGGCCTAATGGCTCTGGCCCTGGTCCTGCTGACCAGAAACACCACGCTGGGCATCGTCCTGTCCCTAGTAGCCGGGAGCGGGCTGACGGTCGCTCTGGTGGGAATGCTGGGCAAGCTGCTGCGCTGGCCTCCTCTGGAGCAGTATCTTCTTGCTGCTGTGGTAAAGGGCGTCTATACGCCTGAGAACGGAATCACTCCGATTGGAATGGTTCTAGCCTGCACCATCGCTTGGGCCGCCCTTTATGGAATCGGAAGCCTGCTGTCTATGGAGAAGCGGGACATTTAAGGGGGGATTTTTATGCTACCTGCCCTGATTTTAGCCCTTTCTGCCCTGGGAATTGCGGTACTGCGCCTGTGGGCTTACCATGCCCAGCTTCTGGAAATGGCCCGGATATTGGAGGAGACCCCCGCAGAGAGCAATCTGCGCCTGACCGTGAGGATGTCCGGCACGGGCCCCCGGCGGCTGTGTAAAGCGGTCAACAAGCGGCTGGAGGAGGGACGGCAGCTTCGTCTTGAAACTCAGAAAAGGGAGCAGGAACTGAAATACACCATGGCTTGTATCTCCCACGACATTCGCACCCCTCTGGCTGGGGCCATGGGCTATTTGCAGCTGCTGGAAGGAGAACCAAACCGGCAGACGGAGTACCTGGGCATCGTGCAGAAGCGGCTGGAGGAGCTGGAAGAACTTTTAGAGGAGCTGTTTCTTTACACCCGCCTACAGGGCGGCTCCTTGCCGCTGGAGTGTGGGAACATAGCTGCTCTGCCGCCCCTGTGGGATGCACTGGCGGAGTTTTATCCCCGGCTAGAGGAGGCAGGGGTGGAACCGGAACTGCGGTTTGACCGGGAGGATCTGACGGTTTGGGCCAGCCCCGAAGCCCTGGGCCGGGTATACCGAAACCTGATCGCCAACGCGCTGCACCACGGCGGCGGGGGTCTGATGGTCTCCGGGCGAGATGGGGAGATTTGTTTTTCTAACGAACTGCTTCCCAGCCCCAGGCCAGACCCGGAGCACCTTTTTGACCGCTTCTACCAAAGCAGCCCCGCCCGATTCAGGGGCGGGGCCGGTCTGGGTCTCTCCATTGTACAGGAGCTGATGGAGCGGATGGCCGGGCAGGTGTCCGCGCAGATAATCGGCAATAGGCTGGAAATCAGGCTGTCTTTTCTGCACACATAAGCTGTGCCGTTAAACACCATCTCGCCATCCACAAATTCAATTCCATCATGTTCCTGTAGGTAGTCCCCAAATGCTGTGATTTGGTTTGCCGTCACTCCTTCACACTTCACAATAAGCCCTCCTATCATAAATAGGTAAACGCAGCAGTCTCGTTTTTTCTCACAAAACCTCTTGACAAATATAGAATCGTCATGTATAATATGGTCAGAAAACAAGAAGAGAGGAGTGAGTCCCATGTGCTAGAAAGGTGTGTCGCTTTCCAAGAACCGGCACACAACCCCACCCCCATGGATCCCTTGCAGGTAAAGCTTCAACTCCAACGCAGTACAGCGACCAAACAGTTCCCCATTGGGAAAGGATACGGCAGATTCGGATATCAATAGAATGTGAGCCGTAGGCGTGTGTTTTGAAAGAACTGTACATACAGGATGGTGTAGACTGAAAAGCGGATGCTGGGAATTTTATCTGATAGAAAGTACGAGGTAGAAATCATTGACTGAACTTCAAGGACAGGTGTAACCCCCCGGTCACGTTGGATGACCGGGGGGTTGTGTTTTTCTAGCGGGTGGAATTTGGGTCCTCCAGATCAGAGACCAGCAGGGCCATGAGATCTGCCTTGTCCAGGTGCTCCAGGGCGGCAAGCCGGTTGGACTGCCGGGCAATCGTCCGTTCAAAGACATTGCGGACATCTCGGGCATTGCCGAAGTTTTCATCCCGGTTTTCATAGAGGGTTTGAAAGTACGAGGCCGCGGCACGTTCCGCTCCCTCATCCAGGGTGTACCCGTTTTTCTGGCACATGGCCTTAAAAATCTCCATCAGTTCTTCCCCGTTATAGTCCTCGAAAACAATATATTTATTGAACCGGCTCTCCAGGCCGGGATTGGCCTGGATAAACCCCTCCATCAGCTCAGGGTAGCCCGCCGCAATGACCACCAAATCTGCTCTGTGATCCTCCATCCCCTTGAGCAAAGCCTCGATGGCCTCCCGGCCAAAATCGTTGGGGGAATCGTGATTGGCCAGGGCGTAGGCCTCGTCGATGAACAGGACCCCGCCCAGGGCCCGTTGAATGGCCTCATTGGTCTTGATGGCGGTCTGCCCCACAAATCCAGCCACGAGGCCGGATCGGTCCACCTCCACCAGCTGGCCCTTGGACAGGACCCCGATGGCGCGGTAGATCTGGGCCAGCAGACGGGCTACGGTGGTCTTTCCGGTCCCTGGATTCCCCATAAAGACCAGATGCAGCGACATGGGAGGGACCGGCAATTCATGCTCTTGACGCAGCCTGCGCACCTTGACCAGATTGATCAATCCCTTGACATCCTCCTTGACCCGCTTGAGTCCACACAGGCTGTCCAGCTCGGAGAGCAGCTCCTCCAGACTGGGGGCCGGCTCTGGCGGGTGTTCTGTCTGCTCCTCTTCCTTCTCTGATACCCCATTGGAAGGCGCTGCGGCGGGGCGGCGGGTGACAAATTCGCTGACATCCAGTGGTACCCGGTCCTCCCCAAGCCCGTCCTTTTCACACAGCGCGCCCAGGGTCTCCGCACAGCGGTTGACAAACCCCGCCTCCCCTTCGCTGACCACATCGTCTACTGCGGCAAACAACAGGAGCATCAGGGTCATCAGGTCGATAAACCGACGGGAGAGATGGGTGCCTGCGATCTTGTCACAGGCCCGCATCCGGTTAAAAAAGGGCGGGGGCTGAAAGCCGGGGTAGTCTGCAACGGCGGTTGACAGCTCCCAGAACAGGATGGAAGGAATGGGATTTCCCCGTGTATAGATGGCGTTGTAATACTCCACATGGCGGGGGGTCAGGGCGGCGCCGTCCCGCCCCCAGACGCCAAGCGCACACCCGCGCAGGAATGTGTCCGCCTCCTGGCCAAACCGCTGGCGGAGGGCCGGATCGGAGATCTGCCGTTGAAACGCGGAAATCCCATCGCTGTACTGCTTATGCACCGCCCCGGCGGACATAGAACCCTTCAAGCTGTCTCACTCCTTTGGTATTGCTGGTATTTGCAGAGGAAAAGCGGGAATGCTTCCCCGCCCAGTCTGTTTTAAAATTGGCAATACGCCCAACAGCGGAAAAAGACCCGCTGTTGGGGTATATTGACCGTTTTCAAACAGACTCTACGGGGCAGGTTATGACGGGGCCGCCTCTGGGGCCGCGCCGCTGTTTGGAACACGGGTCTCCAGATTGCGCTGCCGCTCCTGCCGCAGGGCGCCGAAGAAGCGCTCATACTCTGCGGCCAGGTTGTTCTTGCGGGAGAGAATCAGTTCCTCGATCTCATTGCGTTTTTTGCTGCCCTTCTGGCCATACTTCTGGGTGAGCATCCGGTCAAACATCTCCAGGTACGCATCATCCGGGATGGCGTTGGCCCGGTCGATCTGGACCTGGACCGCCGAGAGATCCAGATCTATGTTCCCCTGGGCATAGGCGGAAAAGAGGGCGTTATAGAGGGTATTGTTGGCGTGGGGCTGAAAGCTGTAGCTCATGGTGTCCGCCCCCTCCTTTTTGAGGTAGCTGAAGGAGGCCTCCTTGTCAAAGGAGCTGAGGTGTCCGTCTGTGCGGTGGAGGAAATTCTCTCCCTTGGTATCAAAGTTGCACAGCAGCCAGTCCAGGGTGTGCTCCCGCAGGATTTCGCTTTTCAGCTGGTCGGTCAGCCCCTCCGTTTCGGTGGGATTGACCTGCCAGGAGAACAGATCCAGCCCCTCCCCCAGCTCGATGCGCTCCTGGAAAGAGCCTAAAATACGCTCTTTGCCGTCTATCGTCTGGACAGCGGCAAAGGCCGGGATGGCATATTCTCCGCAGATCCTCTGCTGGAGGGCCGCGGCGGCCTCGGTGACAAGGGCGCCCTCCGGCTTGTACTTGCCGATGCAGTTCACCGCCTCCTTGAAGAGATACTGTTTATATACCGTCTTGCCGTCCCGCTCCATGGGCTGGCTGCGGTCCTCAAAGATATACATCGGCTTGGTGCCGCCGAAAAAGGCCCGGCCCACGTTGATCAGCGTTCCGCCGGTGATGGGGTTGGTCCAGGTGGCGTCCTCGTGGGCCAGGGGGTTGTCGCTGCGGAAAATGGCCTTGAGTGCATCGTACTTGGCGTGGCGTTCGATGGTGGCCTCATCCCGTGCCCGCTCCTCCTGGCTCATAGTCTCATCGGCCAGCACTTTGTACAGACGGCGGAGCTTGTCGGCCTTGATCTCCTGCGCCTCCTTGGCCAGCATGGCCTTCTGCCGGAGGGCAGAGCCGATGGGGAGCAGCCGGGCATAATCTCCCATGGCGGAGGCCCGATCCTGCTGGGCCCGCCAGCGCAGCTCTCTGGAGGCCCGCTCCGATACTTTTCCTTGGGACTCCAGCTCCTTTAACGCGGCAGTCTCCGACAGGTCAATGGCAGTCAGCCGCTCTTTCAGCAGGGCCTGTTCCTTTTTGAGGTGGTCTTCGGTCAGAAATCTCTCCGGCCTGGAGACTGGTTCGCCTATCAGATCGGCGGCGGCCTGACCATAATAGGCACTGAGGGCCATATCCTCCCGATCTTCTGTAAGGTCGGCCTCCATTTGCTGAACCTTGAGCTCCTGGAGCCTGGCCAAGTCCATGGCCTTCTCCCGCTCCTCCCGCTTTTTCCGGGCCCGGCGGCTCTCGTGGATCTGGGCTGGGGGCGCCTGCTGGACAATGGCGCCGTCCGTTGGGATCCCCTGGGCCAGAGGAGTTTCCATCCGCCGTGTATACTGGTACGCCGGTGTAAACCGGGTCTGCTCCTGCACCCTCTGCGCGTTGTCCACCCGTTCAATCAGCTGTTCCCGCCAGCGGTTGATCTGCTGCCGCTGGTGCTCCTTTCTCATCAATTCCTCTGGTTCTGGCATATGACAAATCCTCCTGATTCTTTAAACCGATAGCAGTTCTTTCCTGTCTCCACGCCTGGAGGGGACGGTTACTCTACCACCATATCCCATACCGCCTGGTAAAAGCGGCCGGTGATCGTCCGGTCCGGGAAGAGCTTCTCTGCAATTGAGGTGACGGCGGGGGTGACGGCAGCAAGATGGAGGTTTCCCTGGCTGTCATCCGCAGCCACCCTGCCGCAGGCCTGGGCCAAAAGTCCCATCAGACTGCGCTGTTTTCCGGGCAGACACCAGGCCAAGCTCAGATAGAGCCCGTCCTCTGCGGGCTCCACAAAGAGGGCGGCGTCCACACTGTCCTGCGTAAGGCAGCATAGGCACAGCTCGGCGGCGTAGTCCTTGGGATCGGTGCTCATCTCCCGCAGGTAGGGAACTCCGGCTGCGGCCAGATGGGTCCGGAAATTCCGCTGGACCAGGGCTGGCAGAGAGAAGAAGGGCCGAACATTCTGTGCCAGTCCACACAGGTGGGACAGGCGGTTGGGCTTGCGGAGCTGGGCAAAGGAGATGGTACAGCAGTAGCCATCCTCCTCTGTTACCGTAAAGGTGGGTAAATCCCGAAACAGGTTTAGCATGGGGTCATCGTCGTCCTCCGCCAGAAAGGTACAAGTGACAGGGGTGACGCTCTGGTTGGCATAGCGGCACAAAAACTGGACCAGGGCGGTGGCGATCCCCTGCCGCCGGTAGGAATCAGAGACGGTTAGGTAGACAATGTCCGCCACTGGACCGATCTCATGGAAAATCAGCACGCCGCAGGCTGCTCCATCCCGCACAGCGCCCAGGGCGGTGGTGTTAGCATCGTGGTACAGCTTCTCCATCCAGGTGGGTGTGAGGATAGACTGGAACCAATGGAGGTTGCTCTCGGTAAGCCGAGTCACTTCCAGCATAAAAACGCCTCCTTCTGTGATTAGTATACTATAGATCTCCTCTTATGTCGCGATAAAAATCTAAAAATTACCTAAAAATTCTCCCGCCAATGGGACAACAAAATCCGTCCAAGGGCGGGATAAGCCCTTAAACGGATTCTGATTGGCACGCCTATATCGTGTTTGCCACCGCCTCGGCCACCCGGATGCCGTCCACGGCGGCGCTGACAATGCCGCCGGCGTAGCCCGCCCCTTCGCCGCAGGGGTAGAGACCGGTCAGGGCTGACTGGAGGGTCTCCGGATCCCGGAGGATGCGCACCGGGGAGGAGGACCGGGTCTCCACCCCAGTGAGGACCGCCTGAGGGCTTGCAAAGCCGTGGAGCTTGCGGTCAAAGAGAGGGAGGGCGGCCCGAAGGCTCTCGGTGACAAAACCGGGGAGACACCGGGAGAGATCCGCCGGGGTGACGCCGGGGCGGTAAGTGGGCCGGACTCCTCCCAAACCGGCGGAGGCCCGCCCAGCTAAAAAGTCCGCCACCGTCTGGACCGGCGCCTGGAACTGTCCGCCGCCCAGGCGGAAAGCGGCCTCCTCCCAGCGGGCCTGAAAGGTAATCCCGGCCAGGGGATCGCTGTCGCTGAAATCAGCTGGAGAGACCCCTACCAAAAAGCCGCCGTTGATGGTATCGCCATCTCTGGCCCGGCAGCTCATGCCGTTTGTCACCAGGCGGCCCGGTTCGGAGGCCGCGGCTACCACCTGCCCGCCGGGGCAGACACAGAAGGTGTAGGCCGAGCGGCCATTGGGCAGGTGGCAGGAGAGTTTATAGTCGGCGGCAGGGAGGTCCTGCCACGCCACGCCGTACTGCTGGAAGGAGATCTGCGCCTGAGGGTGTTCGATGCGCACCCCCAGGGCGAAAGGCTTGGCGGCCAGGGGAACGCCGAAGCGCTGAAGCATGGAGAAGGTGTCCCGCGCGCTGTGGCCTGGGGCCAGAATAAGGGTGTCGCAGGGCTCCTCATAGGGCCCCTGGGGACCGGTCACACACAGGGCGGACAGGGATTGATTCCGTCGCTTGAGCCCGTCCAGCCGGTGGCAGAACCGGATCTCACAGCCCAGGGCCAGCAGCTCGGTCCGTACTGTCCGCACTACCTGGCGGAGCAGGTCTGTCCCGATATGGGGTTTGTGCTGGTAACAGATGTCCTGGGGGGCGCCCGCCTGGGCTAAGGTCTCCAGAACAGTCCCCACCCGGCGGTCGTGAATCCCGGTGGTGAGCTTTCCGTCCGAGAAGGTCCCCGCGCCCCCCTCGCCAAACTGGACATTGGAGCAGGGGTCCAGATCGCCGGTGGACCAGAACCGGTCCACATCGGCCACCCGCTCCTCCAGCGCCCTCCCCCGCTCCAGGATGAGGACGGGGACCCCGTTCCGTGCCAGATACAGGGCGGCGAACAGACCGGCCGGACCCATGCCCGCCACCACAGGCCGCAGGGGCCGCCTGCGCCGGACCGGAGGAAAGACGTAGGGGGTCTCCTGAACCAGGGTGATTTTGCCGCTCCCCGCCCGGCGGACCAGAGCGTCCTCTCCGGCGGTGGTGACATGGACGGTACAGACATAGTGGATCTGATTCTTTTTCCGGGCATCTATTGACTGCCGGACCAGGGCGAGAGACTGTATCTCATCGGGCCGGATGCCGAGCAGCCGGGCGGCTCTCTTTTGCAGCTGGGCCTGGGTCCCGTCCAGAGGCAGGGGGATATTCTGTATGCGTATCATGTGCGCTCCTCTCCTGTCTTCTCTTCTGGCGGCTCTTTCGGAGCTGTCTGGGGCGGTGTGCCGCCGTCCTTTTTATGTCTGCGGATGTGGACGACCAGCAGAATCAAAGCCGCGGCCAGGACCACGCCCGCGCACCCAATCAGGAGGAAGAGCGGTCCGGTGGGTTGCTCCAGCAGAACCACAGCGCCGGCAGGGCCGGCGGGCAGGAGCAGATAGCTGCCGTCCGTACTGGTCTCAACGGTGACAAGCTCCTCCCCCTCCAGTACCGCCACGGCGGTGTTTCCCTCCACCCCCTGGGTGGAAACCCGCAGTAAAATCTGCTCCGGCAAGGGAGCTGTGTCGGTAATGCGATAGGTATACCCCGCCGCCAGACGGTATCCTGCGGGCAGAGAGAGCTCCGGTGTCCAGGGGTCCGCCGTGAGGACCGCTTCAGGGGAGAAGGCCCCCTCGGCCAAGAGGGCCGGATGCGCCCCACCGGAGGACAGGGCGGTCACCCAGCCGCTGTACACCGCGTGTACTGTCGTATTGCGGGTAATCTCCTCATAGGAGAACTCCTCCCAAGCTCCATAGTCTCCGCCGTGCTCTGGCACAGCGGGGAACTCCGCGGGGGAGAGGCTACCCCGGTATTCCACAGGCAGGACAGCCACCTCTTCCCCGTCTGCCTGGAAGGTGACAGCAAAGGTGAGAAACTCCGCCGGAACCCCGGAGAGGGCGGAAAATTCTTCGAAGGACAGGGGGAGCGCCTGGCCTTCGTAGTTTACTCCGTCCAGGCCGCCGAGTCCCTCTTCTAAAAAGTAATTGTTTTGCAGGACGCCGTCCGCGTCTCCGGCCACGGCGCCCAGCCGCTCGCCGGTGCTGTCAATCCGCGTCATGGCCCGGCAATCTTGGATGTCCTTCCCCTGCCCGGCGATACCCCCTAAACTATCCCCGCCAGACAGGTCGCACTGGGCGGCGCAGGTGCGTATAACGGCGTGGGACAGACCTACAATGCCGCCGCAGGTGCCGCCGTCAGTGGAGGACACCACGCATTGGCTGACACAGTCAGTCACCGCGCCCACCTCACACCGGCCTGCAATACCGCCTGCACAGTCATTCCGGGCGACCACTTCCCCGGTGCCGGTGCAGGCGCGGACCGCAGCCTGGAGGAATACGGTTACGTCCACCAAAAGGCGGTCCTCCCCCCAATCCAGGTCTAAATCCTGTTCCGGGTCCTCCAACAGCTCAGGGGCCATGATCCCTACGATGCCCCCCACATTGGCGTCCCCCTGGATCGATCCGCTGTTCTGGCAGCCGAAGATCTGCCCCCCCGCCATGCCGCCGGTATCTGAGATATCGCTGACCGTCCGCTCCGGCGGCTCGGTAATGGAGTTGGCCGCCTCCCGCACAGTGTCTAGCTGGCGGATGATGTCGTCCGTGGTGGCCTGGAGAGTATCGTTGTTGCGTGAGGCATCGGCAGTCAGTGCCTGAATGCTGCTGTTGATGGTTTTGAGCTCCCGGTTGATGCGCTCCGAGGCATCGCTCAGGCGGTCGTCCGCAGCAGTGCTCCAGTTTTTGATGGTGCGCTCCATTCGGCTGGCCTGCTGGTTGACCACGCCCAGCTGGCTTGTGGTGCTGTCGCTCAACGTCTTGGCCGCGTCGTTCAGGTGCCCGGCCAGCAGCTCCAGCCGGTTGGCGGCCCTATTGACCTCCTCTATAGAGATGTCAATCCCGCCGGCGGTCGTGTTATAGATCTGCTCCAGCTCCTCGGTCAGCCGGTGCAGGTCCTCTGTCAGGGCGGTAGTCTGCTCTCGAATGTGGGCCAGCTCGGCCTGGATATCCCGTCCGTTGGTGTCCTGGCAGCGGGTATACCGGCTGTGGTAGTCCTCCAGCAGCGCCTGCAAATCCTCGATCCGCACTCGGATCCGCACCGGATGGAGCTTATCGCCGCCCCCCGGCTCTGGGTTGTCCATGGTGGGGGGATCTACCTCGTCATACACCCCGGCCAAAATGCGGGGGACCGCCTTGGCCAAAGCGCGGTAGAGGTCCAGAAAGGCAGAGATATGGTCAATCGAACTGCTGATATCGCGGGTGCGCAGGTCGATCTGCTCCATACTGTCATTGACGGCGGCCACCGCCTCACCGCCTCCGTCCCCCGCGTTCATCAGGGCGTGGGAGACACCCTGGCGCAGCTCTCCCACGGCCTCCAGGCTCTCCCGGATGTCTGCACTGGCCGGGCCGCTGAAGCTGTCCAAGGCGGCCAGCAGGCCATCCATCGCGTTGTTGACCGTCTGGGCATCGGCATAGAGACTGTCAAAGAGAGCCTGGGCATCCTCTCGGCCTGCGCCGGTCTCGGTATGCACCACATCCTGTACTACCTCCAAGGCGCTGTTGACCGCCTCCAGGCTGGCCAACGCGCTGTCTACCGACCCATTCGCGTCCCGCACCAGCTGCGTAAACAGGGCGGGGAGGGCGGCCAAGGCGCTGTCCAGCTGCAAAATGGGGTCCTGGCCGTAGGTGGTGGCGGTGACGGGCTCGAACTGCCCCACAATTCCTCCCACATCCTTCCGGCCATAGACTTGGCCCTCGTTAATGCAGTTTTGTACGGTCCCATTCTGGATGCCTGCAATCCCACCGGTGTTGTATCCCACATGGGGGTAGCCGATCTCCCCTTGGTTGATACAGCCCTCAATCGTCCCTGTGGACTGACCAGCGATACCGCCGGTGTTGCTATAGGCCTCTTTTATGGTCGCGTCCAGCAGGCCGGAATCTGAGGTATTCTCCTCCTGGTCTCCGGCGCTGGGATTGACCGCGCCCTCGTTGACACAGCCGGAGAGATACCCCTCGTTGCGCCCTGCAATGCCGCCGGTCTGGGCTGTTCCAGTAATTTTTGCCCGGTTCGTACACCCCTCTATCACGCCGGAAGACAGGTTGACCCCTGCAATTCCTCCCACGTCGGTCTCCCCTGTGACCGCGCCGGAGACCGTGCAGTTTCGGATCATCCCCTCGTTCTCCCCCGCCAGGCCCCCCACGCTGGAGCGGGAGCCCTCCGGGGTCAGCGTGATAGTTAAGTTGAGCTCCTCCACCAGCGCTCCAGGCTGGAGACTGCGGAAAAAGCCCTGCCGGGACCCCCGCTCCCTGGAACCCAAGGTAATGGTATGTCCGTTACCGTGAAAGGTGCCGCAGAACACGGGGAGGGTGAAGCCTCCGGAGAGCTCCAGGTCGGCCTCCAGCTCCACAGTCAGCCCGCGGGAGGCGCTGTCCAGGATACAGCGCTGGGCCAGCGCCTGGAGCTCCTCCGGGCTTGTAATGGTGACGGTGTTGGGATCCTCCGCCGCCCGGGCTGGCACAAGGCCGGCCAGCAGGGCCAGGCAGAGCAGCAGGGCCCCAGTCCTGTGTTGTCTCATTTCACACCCTCCTCTTCCTCCAGCTCCAGTTCCTGGCGCTTGCTCTCAATCAGGGCATCCACACTGCCCCGCATAACGCCCTTAAACTCCCCGTCCACAAAGCCGGAGATATGGCCGCGCACATGGCCGTCCAGGCGCATAATCCCGTTGTTGAAGCGCTGCTTGCGGTTGCGGTTGAGGGTGATTGCTGTGCGTTCAATCAGGGTGTCTCCCAGCATCAGAAACTGAGGCAGGACAGTCATGACCAGGATAATGGAGGTCAAAGTCCCCCGGCCTAGGGTGTTGCCGATGGAGCTAATGCTGGTGTCGGTGGCCAGCTTGCCAATCAAAAATCCGGCCACTGTCATGATGGAGCCAGAGGTGAACACCGTCGGGAAGCACTGGTTCAGCGCCTCTACCACGGCGGCGCGGTGGTCCATCTCATTTTTCAGCTCGGTATACCGGTTGGTGATGACAATAGCGTAGTCAATGGTAGCCCCCATTTGAATGGAGCTGACAATCAGATAGCTCAGGAAGTACAGGGTCGTATGGTTCAGGTATGGGAAAGAGAAGTTGATCCAAATACTGCCCTGGATGGTGAGCACCAGCAAAACGGGCAGGCCGGCAGATTTAAAGGTAAAGAGCAGGATTACCATGACAAAGAGGACAGTTAAGATGCTGATTTTCAGGTTGTCCTGGGCGAAAGAATCCCCCAGATCCCGCGCATTGGTGGAGTTGCCCACCAGAAGGACCTCGTCGCCGTAGTAGTCCGACGCGATGGATCGCATCTGATCCAGGAGCAGGAAGGTCTTTTCGCTCTCTTCCGGGTAGCTGGAGATAAAGACCATGCGGTTGTAGTTCTCCCCCTGGAGCTGCTCCAGCCCTGTCTCCAGCTCCTCCCGCAGGTCGTCGATGGTCTCCTGCTGCTCCTCGCCCAGGCTGACCACCCCTTTGTCCATCTGTTCAAAGAGGAACTGGAAGATCTCCACCAGAGGGACGGCGTAGTCGTCGGTGTTTTGGAAGATCGCCCCGTACTCCTCCACCGACAGTCCGTAGGCCTGGTAGAGCAGCCGGGCCAGCTCAATGTCCACCCCGGCCAGCTCGGCAAACTGACGGGGGGTGGTCTTGTCGGTGAGCATACGGCCCTCCTCCACCTCAATGCCCGCCAGGCCGGTGGAGGATCGAATCCCGTCCAGCCGCTCTACCCGGCGCAAAACCGCCTTTTCCGCCTCGTAATTCCCCTTGGGGACCACCATGGCGATGGTGTTTTTCTCCCCAAAGGTCTGTGCAATGTGCTCCTGCTGGATGCGGTAGTCCGGCTTGTTGCCCGAATTGTCCGAGTTGAGGGAGAAGACATATTCACAGCGGTTGGAGAGAAAAATCCCTCCAATCATGACAATCAGGAACAGAACCGGCAGGATGTAGCGGGTGGCCACCACCAGCTTGCCCCAGAGGGTAATCTGCGGGACCAGGTTCTTGTGCCGGGTCTTTTCAATCCCCCGGTTAAAGAGCATCAGCAGGCCGGGCATCAGCAGAAACACGGTGAGCATACTGAAAATAATCCCCTTGGTCAGCACAATCCCCATGTCAAAGCCGATGCGCAGCTGCATGAGCATCAGGGCCACCAGGCCGGAAATGGTGGTCAGGCTGGAGGAGGAGATCTCCACAATGGCCTTGCTCAACGCGTCGATATCCGCCTCTCTGGCGTCCAGTCCCTCGTCCCGCTCGTCCATGTACCGGTGGCACAGGATAATGGCATAGTCGATGGCCAGGGCCAGCTGAAGGACCACTGCAATGGCGTTGGTAATATAGGAGACGCTGCCAAACCAGTAGTTGGTCCCCATGTTGAGCACAGCGGCCACCGAGAAGACAATTAAAAAGACCAACACCTCTAAATAGCTCTTGGAGGTGAAGAGGAGGACCGCCACAATGACCACTGCGGCGATGATCAGGATGTTCCCCATCTCCTTTTGGAGGTTGGCTGAGGGGTCCAGCCCCACTTCGGTGTTCACATAGCAGTCGTACTCCGCCGTCAGCGCCCGGATGGTCTCCATGGCGGTCTCGGTCTCTGGGTCGTCTACTTCGCCGGAGAACGAGATGTCAAACAGGGCGGAGGCGTTTTTGTAAGACTCCTCTGTATTGTCAAAGGTGACGCCGGAGACCCCGTCCACCGACGCAATCCGGTCTGCCAGACCCTGGGCGTCCCCATAGGTGATGTTGGATACCATCACCTGGGCGCTGCCCAGGGTGGTAAACTCCTCCTCCATCAAGGACAGGCCCCGGCGGGTCTCGGTCTCCGCCGGCAGATAGGTGGTAATATCGTCGTTGACCTGGACCTTGTGGATAGACGCGGCGCAGAAAATCACCGCCGCCAGAAACACCAGATAGATGGCCTTGCGTTTATCTACAATAAAGCGGGCCAGCTTTGTGATTACATTCTCAGATTTTTTCTCGTCAGTCACAGGCGGACTCCACTCCTTCCCTCCCCCAGTCCAGCCGGGGAATCAGCTTTTCCAGATGGCGCAGGAGCACCTCCTCCGGCACCGGCATCTCCTGATCCAGCCACCACCGGACCAGCGAGAGGATTGCACCGGCGTAAAAGTGAGCGGCTACCTGGGGGTACAGGTCAGGATTGTCCGCCCATAGACCGGTTTTTTTCAGCCGCTGCTCCAGCTCACCTGCTACCAGGGTCTCCAGCATCTGCAAATCAATTCCATTGCACCCTGCCGCCCCTGTCCGGTAAAGGGCCTGATGCTCCCGCATAAAGGTGAGCACCTGTCCCGCCAGCGCCATATAGAACTCGTGGGGGGTGGCGAAGGTCCGTCCCACACAGCAGGCCTCCTCCAGGGAGCACTGAAGCTGGGTGACGGCGTAGCGTAGCAGCTCCTGCTTACTGTCAAAATGGGCATAAAAGGTCGTGCGGTGGACCATAGCCCGCCGGCAGATATCCACCACTGAGATCTCATGAAAGGGCCGCTCCTCCAGCCATGACAGCAGCGCCGTCATGAGCTGCTTTCGGGTGCGCTGCTGCCGCAGATCTCCCTCTATTGCCTCTGGTATGCACTTTTTCACAAAGTCGCCTCCCGTCTGTAGGTCAACGTGATATCCCTCAGCATGGGGAAATAGCCAGCATCAGGATACCACAGAACAGGACAGATGTCAAGATACCCTACAGCTGTCTATTATATTGCCGCTTTTTCTTCCGCCTAGCCGCACAAAAGGCAGTGTCCCAAGCACCGCGTTTTTCTCTGTGTTTCCCCCGCCGGAGGCGGAGGAAACACGCAAATAGAGCTTCGTAGCGGACACGCCCGCACAAAAAGTGCTTGCTAGTTTTAGCATATAATGATACTCTATTTATAGCAGTCCTCAGAAATCACAATAGAATTTTTACTTATCTTCGCCCTCTTCTAGGGTGGAAACAGTACTGGCAATTTTGAGAACTGTTCTATAATGATGCAGTATAACAAAGGGGCGATTCTGCCCGCTGGTGACAGGGAAGAGGCGTGATTTGGATGGACGTGCCTAAACTCATTGTGATGTTGACACACCATGATAAAACGGTAGAGAATGCCTTTGAAATTTTTGAGCAGGCCAAAGACGCCCAGGCGGAATTCTGGGGGATGAAGGAAGAACCCCTCCCGCCCCAGGAGATGAAGCGGCTGTATGCCTACATGCGGGACTGCGGAAAAAAGACAGCCCTTGAAGTGGTGGCCTATACGGAGGAGGCCTGTCTCGCAGGCGCCAAACGGGCGGCAGACTGCGGCTGTGACCTCCTGATGGGTACGGTGTTTTTTGACTCTGTCAATAAATTTTGCAAAAACCACACACTCAATTATATGCCCTTTGTCGGGACCATTACAGGGCGCCCCTCTGTGTTAGAGGGAACGGTTGACAGCATCCTGGCGGAGGCGGCCCGCTGTCTGGAAAAGGGCGCCTATGGAGTCGATCTGCTGGGCTATCGGTATACAGGGGACGCGGCGGCGCTGAACCGGGTGGTCGTGTCACAGACCCCTGGACCGGTCTGTATTGCGGGAAGCGTGGACAGCTATTCCAGGCTCGACGCGCTCAAACAGACCGCCCCTTGGGCCTTTACCATCGGGGGCGCTTTCTTTGAACAGAAGTTCGGTGTCGGCTTCCGGGAACAGATTGACAGGGTATGGGCGTACATGAGACGTTAGGACCCATTTCTCGCCGCCATGGCGGGAGAGAAGGGACAGCTTTGTTTTGGAAAGGCGGGGCGCTAGATGCTTCATTTCCTCTATCCCTATGCCTGTGCTGGCAGCGTCTTTTCCATTGACTACAGAAAGCTGTACAGGATGGGCTTCCGGGGGATCTTGTTCGACATTGACAATACATTGGTCCATCATGGAGACGATTCTACCGCAGAAGTTGACGACCTGTTCCGTTTTCTGCACCATATTGGCCTGAAAACTCTCCTGCTGACAAACAACTCCGAGGAACGGGTTAAGCGGTTTATCAAACACATTGACACGCTGTATCTCTGCGGGGCGGACAAACCAAAACCGGGGGGCTATCGGAAGGCGATGGCCTTGATGGAACTGGAACCAAAAGAGGTCCTATGCATCGGGGACCAGATTTTTACCGACATTCTGGGGGCAAACCGAAGCGGGCTCGCCAGTATTCTGGTTCCATTCATCCGCCTGGACCACGAGACCAAGCTGGGAAAGCGCAGACAGCTGGAGCGTATCATTCTGTATTTTTACCGGCACAGTCCCTCCTATTACAACCGGCTGGGAGAGATCGAAGTGTCCCATAGCAATTCTCAGAAATCGCAATAGGGCTTTTCCTTGTCTCCCCCCTCCGGGGCGGAGACAAGACTGTCGAAAAAAGCCTCGCAGAGTTCGCGCCCGCAGGCGCGAAACAAGTCAAATTCGTTTTCTCCGGCGGCTGTACGTCGGAGAAAACATATCTTGGCCCACAAGTGTACGTTCTGTCCGCCAAAGGCGGACAGTGTGTGCGCGCAGTTGGGCCGCAGCTTGACTCGAAAAAGTGGCAAGCACTTTTTCGACATGCTCAGACAGCATCAATAGCTTTGAGGACCGCCGTCCCACGAGAGATGAGGTTGATCAGCACAATGGCACAGAAGAAACGAAGGCTTTTTTGTGAAATGAGTCCCCTGTTCTTTGCGCTTTCCACCCAAAAGGAGGTCATAAAACGGAAGTTCCAGGACCTGCGCAGTGAGGCGGTATTCGCCGGACAAAGGCAGGAGGGCAGGCTACCAAACGTGGTGTCCAAGCAGAACCTGCCTCTGATCAAGCGGGCCAAGGGGATTGACATCAGGCTCCAGGAGAATAAAGCGGTGAATATCAGGCTGGCGTGCAGCGCCATCACCGGGATTGTCATCCATCCAGGGGAGCTCTTCTCCTTTTGGAGAATGGTAGGGAAAACCACGCCAGAAAAGGGCTATAAGGACGGCCGAATTCTGCGGTACGGCCATCTTCAGCCCGGTATTGGAGGCGGCCTGTGCAACCTGTCCAACGTCATCCACCGCCTGGTGCTGCACAGCCCGCTGGAGGTGGTGGAGTTTCACAGCCACTCTGACGCGCTGGCTCCAGACCATGGGGAGCGAATCCCCTTCAGCTCTGGGACCTCTGTCAGCTATAATTACATCGACTACAGATTTCGGAACAATACCGATCAAGATGTTCAGCTGCTCGTGTGGTGTGATGAGGAGACGCTGTACGGTGAGCTGCGCAGTGAATATCAATTCCCTCAGTTCTTTGAGCTGGTAGAGGAAAACCACCATTTCCATAAGGAAGGGGACAAGTATTACAGAGTTTCTCAGATTTATAAACGGGCCGTAGATCGGCAGACCGGAGAAACCACGCAGATGCAGCTGGTTTTAGACAATCACTCCGAGGTGATGTTCGACTATCAGCTGATCCCAAAGGAGTCCATCCGATAGGGTGGCCATAGAGCGGATCGAGAGAGATCATTCAAAACAGAAAGGAAAACGTCTTATGAAACGTCGTATTGGTATTCTGTCCACTCTTGTCCTATTGATGCTACTCTCTGCCTGTAATGCTGCCACGCCGGCTCCATCCACCGCACCGGTTCCCTCTGCCGGTATATCCGTTTCAGATAACCCGGTGATCCGGCTGTCTACCACCACCTCGGTCAACGACTCCGGCCTGCTGCCCTACCTCCAGCCCTATTTTGAAGCGGACACCGGTTACCAACTGGAGATCACCTCCGCCGGGACGGGCGCGGCCATTGAGAAGGGCCGTACCGGGGACGCCGACTGTCTCTTGGTCCACGCCAAGGCCTCCGAGGAGGCCTTCATCGGTGAGGGATACGCCACTGAACGGGTCCCCTTTCTGTACAACTTCTTTGTGATTGTCGGCCCAGCGGACGACCCGGCGGGGATCGCCTCTGCCGCCAACGCCACACAGGCGTTTCAGGCTATCGCCGCCAGCGGCAGTCCCTTTATCTCCCGTGGGGACGAGTCCGGGACCCACAAGGCCGAAACTAAGATCTGGGAGGCCGCCGGCCTGGCCCCTGACCCCGCTGTGGACACCTGGTACATCAGCGCCGGGCAGGGGATGGGGGCCTGTCTGAACCTGGCCAGCCAGCAGCAGGCCTACTGCCTCACCGACAAGGGGACTTATCTGGCCCACGAACAGCGGGATACCCTCAAGCTCCTGCTGGAGGAGTCTGACGAGCTGAAAAATACCTACTCCATGCTGGCCATCTCCCCCGAAAAGTGGCCCGATACCAACTTTGACGGCGCCAATACCTTTATCGCCTGGATGCAGAGTGAGAAAGCCGTCGAACTCATCCGCAGCTATGGCGTGGAAGAATACGGGGAACCGCTCTTTTTCCTTTTGAACCAGTAGATCGCATCCCCCTCATCCACCCTAAAAAGTTACCCTCCCACCACGCCGCCGCGTGATGGGAGGGTTTCGTGTTTCACCAGATGGATGTGTGCCTAACCGCAGACACCCTGCCACAGCATTGCATCGGCCACCTTGAGGAAGCCGGCGATGTTGGCTCCCACCACCAGGTTGCCCTCCACACCGTACTCTGCGGCGGCATTGGCCGAGTTGTGATAGATGTTCTGCATAATTTCGTGGAGCTTGCTGTCCACCTCTTCAAAGCTCCAGGGCATGCGGATGGAGTCCTGGGTCATCTCCAGACCGGAGGTGGCCACACCGCCGGCATTAGCCGCCTTGGCGGGGGCAAAGAAGACCTTTTGTTGGACAAAATACTCCATAGCCTCCTGGGTACATGGCATGTTGGCCCCTTCAGCCACGGCGAAGCACCCCTGCTTAACCAGGGTCTTGGCACTCTCCAAATCCAGCTCGTTCTGGGTTGCACAGGGGAGCGCCACCCCGCAGGGGACTGTCCAGATCCCGGAGCAGCCCTCTACATACTTGGCGCTGGGGACATAGTCCAGGTAGGTGCTGATGCGTGCCCGCTTCCCCTCTTTAATCTCCTGAATGATTTTATAATCAATGCCGTTGGGATCGTAGATATAGCCGTTGGAATCGCTCATGGCAATCACGGTGCCGCCCAGCTCCGTGGCCTTCTGGTTGGCGTAGATGGCCACATTGCCGCTGCCAGAGATGACCACCGACTGGCCCTGGAAGGACTTCCCGCCGGCCTGGAGCATCTCGTCTGTGAAGTAGCACACCCCATAGCCGGTGGCCTCGGTCCGGGCCAGAGATCCGCCGAAAGAGGTCCCCTTGCCTGTGATGACCCCTGTGAACTCGTTGTGCAGCCGCTTGTACTGGCCGAACATGAAGCCGACCTCCCGGCTGCCTACCCCGATGTCTCCTGCCGGGACATCGGTGTCAGGGCCGATGTGGTGCTGCAATTCGGTCATAAAGGACTGGCAGAACCGCATGACCTCTTCGTCAGACTTGCCCTTGGGATTAAAGTTGGCGCCGCCCTTGCCGCCCCCCAGAGGCAGACCTGTGAGGCTGTTCTTAAAAATCTGTTCAAACCCTAAAAATTTGACAATTGACAGGTTAACGCTTGGATGGAACCGCAATCCTCCCTTGTAGGGACCGATGGCCGAGCTGAACTGTACCCGATAGCCCCGGTTCACCCGTACCTGGCCGCTGTCGTCTACCCAGGGAACCCGAAAGGCGATGATCCGCTCCGGCTCCAGCATTCTGGGAATAATGCCCTGCTTTTTCAGCTCAGGCCGACGCTCCAGCACCGGCTCGACTGACTCCAGCACCTCGCGCACCGCCTGTAGAAACTCATACTGCTCACCGTCAATCTTGGCGACATCCGCATAAACATCCTTAAGATACGCACTCTTGATTGCCATATTACCAAACCCCTTTTGTTTGCGGGCCCGGTCCCTCTCTGGACGGCCCCTTATTTGCTATTCTGAACGCGGTGAGGGGAACTCCCGCGCAGACGCCTGAATCAGTAAGACCACTGTAAGCGGCCCTGCAAATAATGCTTTATTATAATGCACAGCGCCTGTATATGCAAGTACAAAATAAAAAATTGCATTAAAAACCGAAAAGCAGCTGTGTCTTTCTGCAAAGTCCAAGAGATTATGCAACTCAAAAAATTAGACTTGCAATTCTAGACTACTTTGTTTCTCATTCAATATCCTTGCAATTTGGCACTACTTCCAGTATAATAGTGGAGATTTTAAGGCGGAGCGTTTCAATGCGCGTCCTGCGGCGCGCCGGGAGGCGCGGATTCATCCGCTCCGCCGGGAGCATGAAGGAAGTGTAAGAATTGAAGTACGATTTTGCGTCCATTGAACCCAAATGGCAGAAAAAGTGGCTGGAGGAGCAGACCTTCCACTGTGAAAACGGCGGGGATAAGCCCAAGTTCTACGGTCTGGTGGAGTTCCCCTATCCGTCGGGCCAGGGCCTGCATGTGGGCCACGCCCGGCCCTACACCGCCATGGATGTAGTAGCCCGGAAAAAGCGCATGGACGGCTACAATGTCCTCTTTCCCATGGGTTACGATGCCTTCGGTCTGCCCACCGAGAACTACGCCATTAAAAACCACATCCATCCCGCCGATGTGACCCGTGACAACATTAAAAATTTCACCCGACAGCTCCAGATGCTGGGCTACTCCTTCGACTGGGATCGGGTGATCAACACCACTGACCCCAATTATTACAAGTGGACCCAGTGGATTTTCCTCCAGCTGTGGAAAAAGGGCCTGGCCTACAAGTCCACCATGCCGGTGAACTGGTGTACCTCCTGCAAATGCGTCCTGGCCAATGAGGAGGTAGTAGACGGGGTATGCGAGCGCTGCGGCGCCCCGGTGGTCCGCAAGGAAAAGAGCCAGTGGATGCTGAAAATTACCGCCTACGCCCAGCGGCTCATTGACGATCTGGACGATCTGGACTTCATTGAGCGGGTCAAGATCCAGCAGAAAAACTGGATCGGCCGCTCTACCGGCGCGGAAGTGACCTTCAAAGCCACCACCGGGGACGACATTGTGATTTACACCACCCGGCCCGACACCCTCTTCGGCGCGACTTATATGGTCATCTCCCCGGAGCACGCCTTTGTCAAGCAGTGGGCCGACAAGCTCACCAACCTGGACGAGGTAAACGCCTATGTGGCCGAGGCCGCGAAAAAATCCGACTTTGAGCGCACTGAGCTGGCCGCCGACAAGGAGAAAACCGGCGTAGAGCTCAAGGGCGTTCGTGCCGTCAACCCGGTCAACAACACCGAGATCCCCATCTTTATCTCGGACTACGTCCTGGCCTCCTACGGCACCGGCGCGATTATGGCCGTCCCCGCCCACGATACCCGCGACTGGGCCTTTGCCAAAAAGTTCGGCCTGCCCATCATTGAGGTGGTCCAGGGGGGCGACGTGGAGAAAGAGGCCTTCACCCTCAAGGATGACACAGGGATCATGGTCAACTCCGGCTTTTTGGACGGTATGACTGTCAAACAGGCTATCCCGGCCATTACCCAGTGGCTTACCGACCAGGGCATCGGCCATCAGCAGATCAACTATAAGCTGCGGGACTGGGTGTTCTCCCGCCAGCGGTACTGGGGAGAGCCCATCCCCATGGTCTGGTGTGAGAAGTGCGGCTGGGTCCCCCTGCCGGAGGATCAGCTCCCTCTGCTCCTCCCCGATGTGAAGTCCTACGAGCCCACCGACAACGGCGAATCCCCCCTGGCCCACATGACCGACTGGGTAACCACCACCTGTCCCCACTGCCATGGCCCTGCCAAGCGTGAGACGGACACCATGCCCCAATGGGCGGGCTCCTCCTGGTACTTCCTGCGCTATATGGACCCCCACAACGATAAGGCTCTGGCCAGCAAAGAGGCCCTGGACTACTGGTCCCCGGTAGACTGGTACAACGGTGGTATGGAGCACACCACCCTCCACCTGCTCTACTCCCGCTTCTGGCATAAATTCCTCTATGACATCGGTCTGGTCCCCACCAAGGAGCCCTACGCCAAGCGTACTAGCCACGGCATGATCCTGGGCGAGGGCGGCGAGAAGATGTCCAAGTCCAGAGGAAACGTAGTCAATCCCAATGACGTGGTGGCCGAGTACGGCGCGGACACCATGCGACTGTATATCATGTTCATCGGGGACTTTGAGAAAGCTGCCGCCTGGTCGGCCAAGGCCGTCAAGGGCTGCAAACGCTTCCTGGACCGGGTGTGGAACCTGGCCGATTCGTGTACCAGTAGTCTGGACTACTCCCCCGCCAATGAGAGCGCGGTCCACAAGACCATCAAAAAGGTCTCCGAGGACATCGAGGCTATGAAGTTCAACACCGCCATTGCCGCCCTCATGGCCCTGGTCAACGACTTTTACGCCAATGGCTGTTCTAAGGGAGATTACGCCGCCCTGCTGCTCATGCTCTCCCCCTTTGCCCCCCATATTACCGAGGAGCTGTGGGAGCACCTGGGCTTTGCAGAGCGCGGCATGGCCTGCTGTCAGCCCTGGCCTGTCTACGACGCCAGTAAGACGGTGGACGCCGAGGTCAACATGGCGGTCCAGGTGGGCGGCAAGCTCCGGGGGACCATCGTAGTGCCCATAGACAGCGACCAAGACACCGTGGTAGCCGCCGCCCTCCAGGACTCCAGGGTCCAGAAGTTCACCGCGGACAAGGAGATCGTCAAGGTCATCCATGTCAAAAACAAGCTGGTCAATCTGATTGTCAAGCCCCGCTGATTGAAAAAGCAGGCGGCAGGGGCGGCCAGAGGGAAATTAGGATCGCATGATCTATGCCAAAACGCCTCTTGACAAGTACCTGGCAATTGCATATAATATTACTGTTAAAGCCATATCTATGTGGCCCTTTCGTGGCGGGTTTCCCTGCCACTTCGGAGGGAGGGGAAGTCAATGTCGGAAGTCCGCTTAAAGGACGGTGAGTCCTTGGAAAACGCGCTCAAGCGTTTTAAGCGTAGCTGTGCCAAGTCGGGTGTTCTTGCCGAGGTCCGCAAGCGTGAGCATTATGAGAGCCCGAGCGTCAAGCGCCGCAAAAAGTCTGAGGCCGCCCGCAAAAATAAGAAGAAATTCTATTAAGTACCTGCAACCAGGCCCTGCGCTGTACCCAGCGCAGGGCTTTCGTTGGTCCTGTAGGCTTACGAAGGGAAATCTCTGTAAAATTTTATAGAGGAGGCCGTATTTATGGAATTTTTTGATGTCATCAACCGCCGCTACAGCCACCGCACTCCCTTTACTGATCAACCTGTCCCCGATGAGGATGTCCGCAAAATTCTTCAGGCCGGGATCCAGGCACCTTCCGGCATGAACTGTCAGACCACCTCCTTTGTGGTGGTAACGGATCCGGAACTGCGCCGTCAAATCTCCCATGTACTCTCCACACCCGCCACACAGACTGCCCCAGTCATTTTGGTGGTCCTCTCTGAATATCTGATCACCCCCAGCGGACAGCCTTTCGAGATAGAGGATTACGCCGCTGCAACGGAGAACATGCTCCTGGCTGCCACAGCCCTGGGTTATGCCACAGTCTGGATGGACGGTATGACCAAGGCGGACAAGGTCAACACCGAGATCCGCAGGATTTTAAATGTCCCGGAGGGGAAGACCGTGCGTACCATTCTGCCCCTGGGCGTTCCCGCTGAGACTGGCGCACCCAAGCCCAGAAAAGCCTTTGACGAGCGCGTCCATTACAATGCGTTTTAACGTCTATATTTATAACGGTTGTACATCATTGGGCCTGGCCCAATGGATCAAAAAAACTCGCCAAGGGTAAGCCTTCATAAAGAAATCAAGGACAAGACAGAGGGTAAGGCTTTATAAAGAAGTTAAGGGCAGGACAGGCCGCAGCGGTCTGTCCTGCCCTTTTATATTGTATAACCCACTATGACACTTTATTGTATCGGTTCGGCAAATGCCGATTTGTCGATGAGCTCATTATAAAGCAACGCCCTCTGAAAAGCAACTTTTTTCCAGAGAGTGTTGGCTTCTTTACGGGAGCTACCCTGACCGCAGCAGTGTGCTCACAGGCGTTTCAAATACCTCGCTATCATACAGAGAATAGCCCGTTGCGGCAAGCAACGCAAATTAACATTACAACATATTTTCGATAAATCGAGCTTCGTTGGCGAAATCATGATATAAGGAACACCCGCTGAAAAACAACTTCTTTTCAGCGGGTGTCAGGCTTCCTTATGTCAGGCCGCCCAATGGCGGGATTTTTTGTTGGATTGAATTATGCCATCTTTTTGTTTTTTACCACCATCAGGAAGCACAGCATAAGAATAATTCCAACAGGCAGACCGATAATGCCGGGCAGACCTGCGCTGGCCAGGGCGCCCGCCACCAGGTAGGAGATTCCAGAGATTATAGCACAGGAGATGGCATAGGGCAATTGGGTAGATACATGGTTGACGTGGTCGCACTGGGCGCCAGCGGAGGCCATAATCGTGGTATCCGAGATGGGGGAGCAGTGGTCGCCGCAGACGGCACCAGCCATGCAGGCGGAGATACAGATGATGGCCAGGGGGTTGTCCATGGAGAACACGTTCTGGACAATTGGGATCAGGATGCCGAAGGTTCCCCAGCTGGTGCCGGTGGCAAAGGCCAGCAGACAGCCGATGACAAAGACAATGACGGGGAGAAGCATCTGTACGCCCGTTGCCGAGGTACGCACAAAATCACGGACAAAGAACTTGGCGCCCAGGGAATCGGTCATCCCCTTGAGGGACCAGGCGAAGGTGAGGATCATAATCGCAGGGACCATGGCCTTAAAGCCCTCTGGGATACAGGCCATCATATCCTTAAAGGACATCGCCCGGCGAATGAAGTAGTAGATCAGGGTAAAGATCAGGCCAAAGGCAGAGCCAAACATCAGGCCGATAGACGCGTCGGAGTTGGAAAAGGCCTCTACAAAACCGGCGCCGGAGAAGAAGCCGCCGGAGTAGATCATGCCAATCACGCAGGAGATGACCAGGACCGCAATGGGGAGGACCAGATCCAGGACGGAGCCCTTGCTCTCGTCCGCCTCCTCTGTCATCGCAGCATAGGGGTTGGAGCCGGAGAAGAGGTCGCCCTTGTCAATGGCGTTGCGCTCAAACTTCGCCATTGGGCCGAATTCCGCCTTTAAAAGCACCATCCCCACCATCATCACAATGGTCAGCAGTGCGTAATAGTTGTAGGGAATGGCACGGATAAACAGGTTCAGGCCCTGACCTTCCTCCGCAAAGCCGGCCACAGCGGCGGCCCAGGAGGAAATGGGAGCGATGATGCACACTGGAGCAGCCGTTGCGTCAATCAGGTAAGCCAGCTTGGCCCGGGAGACGTTGTGCTTGTCGGTGATGGGCCGCATGACGCTGCCCACCGTCAGGCAGTTGAAGTAGTCGTCAATGAAGATCAGACAACCCAGAACGACGGAAGCCAGCTGAACCCCTACGCGGGATTTGATGTTGTTTTTTGCCCACCGGCCAAAGGCAGCCGAGCCGCCCGCCTTGTTCATCAGGCACACAATGGCACCTAGAATTACCAGGAAGATG